>CAYGGX010000009.1:28879-45641 GCA_964349585.1 uncultured Actinotalea sp. | reverse complement strand
GGGCAGGGTTGGGCGGTAGCTCAGTCGCTCGGCTCGCCGCGCCAGGCGCTGTGCTTGCGACCCGCCACCCAGGCGGCCACCTGCGTCCGGCGCTGCAGGCCCATCTTCGACAGCAACGAGGTGATGTGGTTCTTGACGGTCTTCTCCGCCACGCCAAGCCGCTCGGCGATCTCCCGGTTCGACATGCCCTCGCCGATCAGGTCGAGGACCTTGCGCTCGCTCGGGGTCAGGTCCGCGGTGGGGTCCTCGTGGTCGGCGCGACGCCTGGTGATCGTGCGTTCGTCGAGCAGCGTGCGCCCGGCGGCCACGGAGCGGATCACGTCGGCGATCTCGGCGCCCCGCACACTCTTCAGCAGGTAGGCGGCTGCCCCGGCCTCGAGCGCGGCGGCGAGGGCGTCGTCGTCGTCGAAGGACGTCAGCACGACTGCGCGGGCGGCGGGCAGCTGGTCCCGAAGGGCGATCAGCAGGTCGATCCCGGTGCCGTCGGGCAGCTGGAGATCGACGAGCACCACCTGGGGCTGCACGAGCGTCGCCCGGCGGATCCCCTCGGCGACTGACCCGGCCTCGGCGACCACGCCCATTCCCTCGGAGCGGTCGATGACCTCGGCTATCCCCCGCCGGACCACCTCATGGTCGTCGACGATCATCACGGCGATGTCGCTCGGACGGTCGGGCCCGGGGGGAGGTACGTTGGCTGCCACGTCCGGCATCCTATGGAATCCGGGTGCGTGGCGTCGCCTGGCGCGGCGAACGCGGAGCCCTTTGACACCTCGGGCACCGGAACGAGGACCGGTTCATGAACGGTTCCCGGACGGTCGGAGCGCCACACCGCGGGCACGGCCGACCGGCGCGCCCGTAGACGGCCAACGACCGGTCGAAGTACCCGGAGGCGCCGTTCACGTTCACGTACAGGCTGTCGAAGCTGGTCCCCCCGGCCACGAGCGCCTCGCGCATCACCCGTTCGGCCGCGTCGAGAACCTCACGGACGCGAGCCGGGCGCATCCCCAGCGTCCCCGCTGCGCCGTGCATCCGAGCGGCCCAGAGCGCCTCGTCCGCGTAGATGTTCCCGATCCCGGACACCAGGGTCTGGTCCAGCAGCGCGCGCTTGATCCCAGTGCGGCGCCGGCGGATGCGGTCGACCAGCGCGCCGCGGTCCAGCGCGGGGTCCAACAGGTCGCGCGCTATGTGGGCCACCGGCACCGGGACGGCCGGCAGCGCATCGCCGAACCCGCCCGGCGCGCCGTCCGCGGTGGGCACCAGCTGACTCACCGAGAGGTGTCCGAAGGTGCGCTGATCGACGAAGTCGAGCAGCACGCCGTCGTCGGGCACCGCGTCCGACCCGGCCGCGCCGGACAGGCGCAGCCGGGCGCGCAGGTGCGGGTGGTCGGTGGCGGCGTCGGTCCGCACGAGCAGCTGTCCGCTCATCCCGAGGTGGGCGAGCAGGGCCGTGGTCGGCGTCTCGCCCGGCTCGGCGAGCAGCATCCAGAGGAACTTGCCGCGCCGCACCGCCGCCCGCACCGTGCGGCCGAGCAACTGGTCACCGAACGCGTCGCCCCCGCCGAGCTGCCTGCGTACCGTCGAGACCCGCCGCACCTCGACCCTGGTCACCGTCCGATCGAGGACGTGCGCGGCCAGGCCGACGCGGACCGTCTCGACCTCGGGCAGCTCGGGCACCGGCCTAGGGGGCCAGGTCGACTGCCGAGACTGCGCGTTCCTGCAGCGCCCGATAGGCCGCCGCGGCCGCCTCCTGCTCCGCGATCTTCTTCGCGGTGCCGAGGCCGGTGCCCCAAACCGTCCCGTCGAGCACGATCCGCGCCGTGAACATCCGGGCATGGTCGGGGCCAACGCTGTCGCACTCATACTCGGGTGGGCCGAGCTCCAGCCGGGCGGCGAGCTCCTGCACCGAGGTCTTCCAGTCCAGCCCCGCGCCGAGGTCGGCGGCGACCTCCAGGGTCGGGGCGACGAGCCGCTCGACCAGGGCCCGCGCGGTCTCCAGCCCGTGTGTCAGGTAGACGGCGCCGAACAACGCCTCGAGGGTGTCGGCCAGGATCGAGTCTTTGTCGCGCCCGCCGGTTGCCTGCTCGCCCTTGCCGAGCAGCAGGTACGCTCCCAGGTTCAGCTCCCGCGCGATTGCGGCCAGCGACCGCTGGGAGACGGTTGCCGCGCGCATCTTCGCCAGCTCACCCTCGGGCAGGTCCGGGTGGCGGCGGTAGAGGGTCTCGGTCACGACCAGGCCGAGCACCGTGTCGCCCAGGAACTCCAGGCGTTCGTTGGTGGGGATCCCGCCGGCCTCGTGAGCGAACGACCGGTGGGTCAGCGCGAGCACGAAGAGCTCGGGATCCAGGTGCACCCCGAGGCGCTCCGCTAGCTCCGCGGTGGCGGTCAAGTCAACGAGGCTCGTGCTCGGTCCGCACTGCTTCGCTGTACTGCCGCCCGTTGTACGCACCGCAGGCCGGGCATGCGGCGTGCGGAAGGCGCGGCGCCTGGCAGCGCGGGCACGTGGTGAGGGTCGCGGCAGTCGTCTTCCACTGCGACCGGCGCGCACGGGTGTTGCTGCGCGACATCTTGCGCTTCGGAACAGCCACGGCTAGCTCTCTTTCGTTTCGTCGAACAGGCCCTCTACGCGACCCAGCTCGGCCCACCGGGGGTCGATCGTCTCATGCTGATGATCCGGCTCATCCGCCAGGCGCGCCCCGCACTCCGGGCACAGCCCCGGGCAGTCCGGCGTGCAGACCGGGCGGAAGGGCAGTGCTGGCACCACCGCATCCCGGATCGCGGGCTCGACGTCGACCAGGTCGCCGTCCAGCTCGCGGATCTCCTCCTCGTCGTCCTCCTCGGCAAGCGCCCGGGCTCGTTCGGGGTACGCGTACAGCTCCTGGACCTCCACGACGACGTCCTCGGTCACCTCGTCCAGGCAGCGCACGCACTCCCCGATCGCCCGGCCCTTGACGGTTCCGGAGACCAGAACCCCCTCCATGACCGCCTCGAGCCGCAGATCCAGCTCGAGATCGCTCCCGGTGGGGATGCCGATCACGACGGTACCGAGGTCCTCCGGCGCCGGAACCGTACGCTGCACCGTCCGCATCGTCCCCGGGCGCCGTCCGAGCTCATGAGTGTCGAGCACGAGCGGCGAGGGGGTGATGTGGCGCTCCACAGCGTCGGTCCGGAATCGAGGGGTCTCGGTCCACGCCACGAGCGGCAGGACCAGCGTTTCATGCTACGGCATCGGCTCGGGCCCACCCAAACGTCCTTCGTCCCCCAGCCGCCCCGCAAGCTTGCTCCGCCCGGCCTGGATCTGGGCCAGCAGCCGGCCGAGGTCGATCTCGAACTCGGCGAGCCGCCGGTCCGCGTAGTCGTCCGCCTCCCGGCGCAGGCCCTCAGCGACCGCCTCCGCCTCGGCGATGATCTCCGCCGCGCGTTCCCGGGCGGCCACCGCCACCTGTTCCGAGTCGACCAGCTCCGCCGCGCGGCGGCGGGCATCGGCCAGCAGGCGCTCTGACTCGGCCTGCGACCGGGACACCACGTCGTCCGCGCTCGACAGCAGTCGATCCGCCCTGGTCAGCTGGCCCGGCAGGGCCGCCCGCGCCTGCGCGACGAGGTCCAGCAACTCTGCCCTGCTGACCAGCACCGAGGAGGACATCGGCATGGCCCTGGCGTCCGCCACGGCCTGCTCGATCGCGTCGAGGATCCCCGTGATCCCGGCTGCCCGGTCCTGCATCCCTCTCACCCACCGGCCAGGCGTGCGCGGACCGCCTCCGCGACGCCGTCGGGCACCAGGTCCTCGATCCGGCCGCCGTACCGGGCCAGCTCCCTGACCAGCGAGGAGGCGATGTGGGCGACCGAACGGTCGGCCGGCAGAAACACGGTCTCGATCCCCGTCAGGTGGCGGTTCATCAGCGCCATCGGCAGCTCGGCGTCGTAGTCGGCCCCGTTGCGCAGGCCCTTTACCAGGGCGGTGGCGCCGATCTCGCGACAGAAGTCCACCAGCAGGCCGGGCACGGGCTCGACCCGCGCCCCCGGCATCCCGGCCGTTGCCCGCCGGGCGAGGTCGACCCGCTCGTCCAGGTCCAGCAGGGTCGCCTTTGCGGTGTTGGTCGCCACCGCGAGGACGACCTCGTCGTAGAGCCTCGAGGCGCGGCTGACCACGTCGAGGTGTCCGAGCGTGACGGGATCGTAGGACCCGGGGCAGACGGCGACGGTCACCCGTCCACTCTAGGACTCCGCCGGCGCCGCCTCAGCGAACCAGAGCACCGTCTCGCCGTACCGGCGCTGGTCCGTGCGATTGATTCCCGCCGGCCAGCGCGGCTCCTCGTTGCGGATCGACCTCTCCACGACGACGACGGCGTCGTCGGCCAGGTGGGCGAGCAGCGCCTCAAGCACATCGCCGAGGTCTTCCTCGGCGGTGTCGTACGGGGGGTCGAGGAGCGCCAGGTCGACGACGTCGGCCGGCGGCTCAGCGAGATAGGCCTGGACCCGCCGATTGACCACCCGAGCGCCGAGCCCGAGCGTCGCGGCGTTGTCTCGACATGCCTGGGCGGCGCCCTTTGCCGCCTCGACGAGCACCACCTGACCCGCGCCCCGGCTGGCCGCCTCAAGGCCGAGCGCTCCGGATCCCGCGTACAGGTCGAGCACCCGCACGCCGGCGATCGCGCCGGCGTGCTCGAGGCGGGCGAAGAGGGCCTCACGGACCCGGTCGCTAGTGGGGCGGGTGCCGCCGGCCGGCACCCGGAGGGTACGGCCGCCGGCCGTCCCCGCGACGATCCGAGTCACGTCCACACACTAGCTACGCCCGGTCGAGGAACTCCTCGCGAGTGGGGTCGAGCCACGACTCGATAGCCGCCCGAAGGGCCGGGTGCTCGCCCAGCTCGGGATCGGACTGCACCACCGACACCGCCGCCTCGCGCGCCTGCGCGATCAGGTCGGCGTCCCGGAGCACGCGGAGCGCGCGCAGCGAGCTCGCCGTCCCGGACTGGGACGCGCCCAAAACGTCGCCTTCCCGCCGGAGCTCGAGGTCCGTCTCCGCGAGCTTGAAGCCGTCGGTCGTCTCCACCAGCGCATGCAACCGGGTCGCGGCGTCGGTCTGGTCCCCCGCCGCGGACACCAGCAGGCACAGCCCGGGCGCCGTCCCCCGGCCGACCCTGCCGCGAAGCTGATGCAGCTGGGACAGGCCGAACCGGTCCGCGTCCAGCACCACCATCAGCGTCGCGGTCGGGACGTCCACACCGACCTCGATCACGGTCGTGGTCACGAGCACCGGAGCGTCACCCGCCGCGAACGCGGCCATCACGCGGTCCTTCTCCTGTCCCGGCAACCGGCCATGCAGCACGCCGATCGATACTCCCGCCAGGACGGGCAGCTCGGCCAGCTCGGCCGCCACCTCCAGGACGGCCCGCAGCGGAGCGCGCTGGGAAGCCTCCTCGTCAAGCCTGCGGAGGGCGTCGTCGTTCGCGGCGAGGGCGTCGTCCTCCGCGGCGAGGGCGTCGTCGTCCGGGGTGATCCGGGCGCAGACCACGTACACCCGGTGTCCGGCGTCGACCTCCTCCCGAACCCGGGTCCACGTGCGCGCCAGCCAGGCGGGGTTGTCCGCGGGGACCAGGTGCGTGGTCACCCCGGGTCGTCCGGCGGGGACCTCCACGAGCGTCGAGACCTCGAGGTCACCGAAGACCGTCATCGCCACGGTGCGCGGGATCGGGGTGGCGGTCATCACGAGCAGGTGCGGCGGCACGCCGCCGCGGCTGCGCAGCTCGTCGCGCTGCTCGACACCGAACCGGTGCTGCTCGTCGACCACGACGAGCCCGAGGTCGGCGAACTGGACCTGCTCGCCGAGCAGCGCGTGCGTACCCACCACGATCCCGGCGCGTCCCGATGCGGCGTCGAGCAGGGCCTCCTTGCGCGCGGCGGTGGACTGGGAGCCGGTGACCAGCGCCACGCGCGTCGCGGTGTCCGCGCCGCCGAGCATGCCCGCCTCGGCGAGCGGGCCCAGGAGGTCGCGCAGCGTCCGGAGGTGCTGGGCGGCGAGCACCTCGGTCGGCGCGAGCAGGGCGGCCTGCCCCCCGGAGTCGACCACCTGGAGCATCGCGCGAAGGGCCACCACCGTCTTGCCCGAGCCCACCTCGCCCTGCAGCAGGCGCTGCATCGGCCGCGGCCGGGACAGGTCTGACGAGATCTCGGCGCCAACGGTCCGCTGACCATCGGTGCGGGTGAAGGGCAGCCGCGCGTCGAACGCGGCCAGCAGGCCGCCCGGCGCCCCGGGACGGGCGACCGCGTGCTGGGAGGCCGCCTCGGCGCGGCGCCGGGCGAGCGCCGCCTGGAGCACGAAGGCCTCCTCGAACCGCAGCCGATGCATCGCCCCGCCGATGTCGGACTCCGGGAAGGGCGTGTGCACGGCTCGCAGGGCGGGCAGCAGATCGGGCAACCGGTGCCGGCGACGGACGTCCTCCGGGATCGGGTCCGGGACGTCCTCCGGCCGCAGCGGATCGAGGACCGTGCGCACCGCGAGCTGGATCCGCCAGGTGGGGATCGCCGCGCTGGCCGGGTAGATCGGGATCGGGCGACTCGCCTCGGCCAGGGCCGCTGCCTCGTCGTCCGCGTCGAGCCCGACTATCTGGTAGTCCGGATGGGTCAGCTGGAGCGCGCCGCGGTACGCGCCGACGGTCCCGGTGAACAGCCCGACGCGACCGGGGCGCAGCTTGGACTCGTGGGGTCGGAGGGAGCCGGCGTGCTTCGCGAAGAAGGTCAGGCTCAGCATCCGGGTGCCGTCGGTCACCGTGGCCTGGAGCAGGGCGCCGCCGCGGGACCGCATCCGGCGGACCGTCACATCGACGACCTCCGCCATCACGGTGACGTGCTCACCCACCCGCAGCTCGGCCAGGTTGGTGAGCCGGCCCGGCTCGGCGTGCCGGCGCGGGTAGTGCCGCAGGAGGTCGCCGACGGTGTGCAGGCCGAGTCCCGAGAGGGCGCCGGAGGTCCGGGATCCGACGACCCTGGACAGGGGCTCGTCGAGGCCGGGGGTCACTTCGGGCCGCCTCGCTTCCTCGTGGTCCGGGTCACTCGACGCCAAGGACGATCCGGTCACCTGGCACCCCGCTGTCGAGCACCACGACCTCGACGTCCCCCGGCCCGCCCGCCACCGCTGCGCGAAGATGGTCCACCAACGAGGCGGGCGTCTGCGCGGAGACCAGCACCGTGAGCAGTGACGATCCGGGCGCCAGCAGCGATCGGGCCGTCTCGACGACCTCAGCATGCCGCGCGAGTCCGACACCGTTGAGGACCGCGGTCGCGGTCCGCACCCGTCCGACTGCGTCGACCACCTCGTCGGCGAGGCGGGCCTCGCCCAGGTGGGGATCCAGACTCGCGAGGGTCGCGGCTCCGGCGACCACCTGAACTTCGCTCAGGCCCTCCACCACCCGGACGGCGGGGGGACCACCGCCGAACCGGTCAGGCAGCGCGTGCGTGTCGTTCGCGACGAGGTCGTCGGCCACCAGCACCAGGACCGTCGTCGCCCCGGTGTCGTCCACCGCGCGCTCCAGCTCGGGTCCCGCGACCTGACCGGGGACGAGCACGACGACGGCGCCCGCCCGGGCCAGGTCCGCGACAAGGCCGGGGGCCGCCGTCACAGTCACCAGCCCGAGCGGCGGACGACGGATCCCGTGCACCCCCGACTGGCTGGCGATGTGCCGCACCCGGATCTGGGTGGCCGCGTACCCGGCGCTGGCCGCAGCCGCGACGGCCTCGAGGGGGCGATCGGTGTGCACGTGGGCCTGCCACAGCCCGGCGCCACCGACGACGGCCACGGACTCGCCGATTGCCGAGAGCTCGCCGCGCAGCGCCGCCGCGACATCCCCCTCGCCGCCCTCCACCAGGTACATCACCTCGAACTCACCGGCGTCGTGATCGTCCGTGTCGCAGGCTTCCGACCGACTCCGCTTCGGCGTCGACGGCTTTCGATCGACGCGCTTGGCCGACCTCGCCGGACCCGCGACTGCATCTGCGAGCGCGTCCAGCACGAGGAGCAGGCCCCACGCCCCCGCGTCGAACACCCCCGCCTCCCGCAGGGCCGCCAGCTGTTGCGTCGTCCGGCCCAGGGCCGCGTACCCCGCGTCGATGCCACCCTCCAGGACGTCGATCGCCCCGCGCCGTCGCTCCTGGATCCGGGTCGCCCCGTTCTCGACCGCCCGCGCCACCGTCAGCACGGTCCCCTCGATCGGCTGCGCTACGGCTCCGTAGGCGGCATCCGCGGCTCGGCGCAGGCCCCGCACCAGGGCGGCGCCGTCGACCGTGCCGTTGTCCGGCAGCGCCCCGAGCAACGCGCCGAGGTACTGGCTGACGATCACCCCGGAGTTCCCCCTCGCCCCCACCAGGGTGCCGCGGGTGAGTGCCCGCCCCACGGCCCGAGGCGAGGCGTCAGCCGGCTCGTCCCCGACGGACTCGAGTCCCCCGCGCAGCGTCAGGTACAGGTTGGTGCCCGTGTCCGAGTCGGCGACCGGGAACACATTGAGCTCGTCGAGCTCGGCACGGCGGACGTGCAGCCGCTCGACGGCCCGGGTCACCCAGGCGCGCAGCACGGCGCCGTCGAGCCTGGCAAGCACGTCGGTGTGCTTCACGCGCCCTCCGTTCGCCCGCGAGCGTTGTTTGGGGACACAGCCCGCGATCGGCTACCCTATCGAGGTTGCCCAGTTGCGCTGCGGCGACCGTCCCCGCCACCCGTGCGGACAGAATTCTGCCAGTGTCGCCCTTCGGCGCGACGTGCGAAGAACTTGGAGAGAAACGTGGCTGCCAACTGCGACGTCTGCGGCAAGGGCCCGGGCTTCGGGCACCGGATCTCTCACTCCCACCGCCGGACCAAGCGGCGCTGGAACCCCAACATCCAGCGCGTGCGCGCCGTCGTGGCGGGCTCACCCAAGCGCGTCTACGTGTGCACCTCGTGCCTCAAGGCGGGCAAGGTCCAGCGCACCGCCTGACGCCCGTCGGCCCCGTCCGACGGGCGTTCTGCTGCCCGGATCCGGGCTGGACCCGGCGGCAGCACCCGCGGGGGTTGGACCGACACCACATCCGATGGCAGGGTGTCGTGTCATGGTCGAAGACGTCGCGGAGATCGCAATCCGGACGGCGAGCGTGGCTGACGCGGAGCGGATAGCGGCCGTGCACATCGCCTCGTGGCGGGAGGCATACGCGGACGTCGTTCCCCAGGAGTACCTGGACAGCCTGGACCACGCCGCCCGAACGGAGCAGTGGCGGGAGACCTTCACGTACCTAGACCGCGGCACCAGCGTCTGGGTCGCGGAGGAGGAGCGCGAGGTGCTCGGCTTCGCCTCCCTCGGCCCGAGCCGCGACGAGGACGCCGACCGCACCACGATGGAGATCTACACGATCTACCTCGAGCCCTCCGCCTGGGGGCGTGGCGTGGCCCGCGAGCTGATGCGCACGGTGCTGGCCGCTCTGCCACCGGGCGCTGCGGTCACCCTCTGGGTGCTCGCCGCGAACGAGCGCGCGCAGGTGTTCTACCGCCGGAACGGCTTCACCGCCGACGGGGTCGAGCGGATGGAGGAGATCGGCGGGCAGCACTTCCGCGAGGTGCGCTACCGCCGCGGCTGAGGGCCCTGAGGCCGCGCTCACCCCGCGAAGTGGTCCCAGCCCGAGCTGTCGACCCTGTGCAGCTCACCGTCGAGCAGCACCGTGCCCGCCGGGTGCCCGTCGGGCGCGAGCACCCGACCCAGCGCGCGGAACGGCGCCACGAGTGCCACCCGAGCCGGGAACGTCGCCAGCAGGCCATGGTCCTCGCCGCCGGAGAGCAGCCACACCCAGGGGTCCGCGCCGAGCAGCCTGGCCACCGGTCCGACGGCAGCCAGATCCGTCGCCAGCGCGCCGCTGTCGAGGTCCAGCACGACACCGCTGGCCCTAGCCATCCGCCCCGCATCGCGCAGCAAGCCGTCCGACACGTCCAGCATGGCGGTGGCGCCCTGCCGGGCGGCCGCCGTCCCGGCTGTGATGGGTGGTTCCGGCCTTAGGTGGGACATCACCAGCGGGATCGCCGTCTCGTGGTCACCGATGCCGCCGACGAGCGCAGCGAGTCCGGCCGCCGAGTGACCCAGTACACCCGCGTGCCCGACGACGTCGCCCGGGCGGGCACCGGCCCTGCGCACCGGCGCCCAGCCGTCGAGGTCACCTAGGACCGACACCGAGACCATGATCTGGTCACCGCCCGAGAGGTCGCCGCCCACCACCCCCACCCCATGCGGAGCGCACGCCTCGGCCAGGCCCGTGGCGAGACCGGTCACCCAGGCCACCGGAGTGCTGCCCGGCAGGACCAGGCCCACCACGACCGCCGTCGGGCGCGCCCCCATCGCGGCGATGTCGGCGAGGTTCGCCATCGCGGCCCGCCACCCGACATCGGCCCCCGTCGACCACTCCGGGCGGAAGTGTCGGCCGGCAACCAGCAGGTCGGTGGAGATGACGACCCGGGCGTCGGGGGCCGCCACGACGGCGGCGTCGTCGCCCGGGCCGAGCGCCGTGTCCCCGCCTTCCGGGAGCAGCGGGAAGACCAGCGCGAGCAGGGCCTCCTCGTCGAGGTCGGCAACGCGGCGGGGTTCCACGACCGCCACCGTAGCGAGCCGGCGCTAGCGTGTCGTTCGTGGCCCGCACCTCAACCCGACGGTCGGCGGCTCCCGCGGTGCTGCTGGTCCTCGCGGGCTGCAGCAGCGCGATCCCGGTCACCGCGGCACCGCACGCCGCCGACCCGATGTGCGCGGAGGTCGTCCTGGCCCTGCCGCGCGAGCTCGGCGGCATGCCCCGGCTCACGGCGGGCGCGCAGGCCACGGCTGCGTGGGGGGACCGGACCGACCCGGTGATCCTGCGCTGCGGGGTGGAGCCGCCCCCGCCCACCACCGACCCGTGCGTGACGGCCGAGGACGAGGACCACGCCGTGGACTGGGTGGCCGTCTCCGGGCCGGAGGACGCCGATGGCCTTGCCGCGTGGACGTTCACGACCTACGGACGCTCACCGGCCGTCGAGGTCGTCGTGCCCGCGTCGGTCACGGCTACCCACTCCACGTCGTTCCTGATCGACCTGGGCCCGGCGGTCGCACGCGTGGAGCAGACCCGGGCCTGCCTGTGAGCCCTAGGATCGCCACGGAGACGGAAGGTGGAGACGTGAAGGAACTGGAGCGGGTTGCCGTCATCGCGGGCGGGCTGTCCAACGAGCGCGAGGTCTCGATGCGATCGGGCCGTCGGGCGCAGTACGCCCTGGCCGAGGCGGGGATCGACGCCGTCCTGTACGACGCCGACGAGACCCTGCTGCGCAAGCTGATCGAGGACCGGATCGACGCCGCGTACATCGCGGTGCACGGCGCGAGCGGCGAGGACGGCTCCCTGCAGACCGCGCTGGACCTCCTCGGCGTGCCCTATGTCGGCGCTCCCCCGGGTGCGTGCCATCTCGCCTGGGACAAGGTCGTCTCGAAGGTGCTGTTGTCCCGTGCGGGGCTCGCGACGCCGCCCTGGCTCGCCATCTCCGCCCGCTCGTTCCGCGAGCTGTCGCCGACCCAGATCCTCGGGTCGATCGTCGACGAGCTGGGGCTGCCGATGGTGGTCAAGCCCGCCACCAGCGGCTCGACCCTCGGCATGAGCCTGGTGGAGCAGGCGGGCGACCTGCCGGCGGCGCTCGTCCGCTGCTTCACGTACGGCGACGTCGCCCTGGTCGAGCGGTACGTCCCCGGGTTGACCATCGAGACGGTCGTCGTGGACGACGAGGCGCCGATGGCGCTCCCCCCGGCCGCCTTCACCAATCCCGAGGTCTCGCCGTTCTCCTTCGAGGCCCGCTACAGCGCCGACCTGATCACGATCGCCCTGCCGGCCCCCCTCCCCGACGCCGCGCTGACGGCGGCGGCGGAGGCGGCGGTCCTCGCACACACCACCCTCGGGCTGCGGGACCTGTCCCGGACCGACCTGATAGTTGACGACGACGGGACGCCGTGGTTCCTCGAGGCCTCGGTCTCGCCGGGCCTGACGGAGACCTCGGTCCTGCCGCTCGCCGCCGCCGAGGCGGGGCGGCCCCTCGGTCGGCTCCTGGGCGACCTGCTCGGCAAGGCGCTGCGTAGGGGCTCGGACTCCTAGGCCCGGGGACCCTCGAGACCGGTCAGCTTGGCGGCGATGCCACCGGCGGCGCGCAGCGCCGCGCCCGACCCGAAGCCGGAAGGAACGCTCGGCACTCCCGTGTCGCGGGCCTCCGCCAGGGCGCCCGTGAGCACCTCGGCGGCCGAGCGCCGGGACGCCCACAGGTAGAGGCCGAGGGCCCCCGGGATCGAGTTGATCTCGTTGACGAAGACGTCGCCTGCCGCTGGGTCGTAGAGGAAGTCCAGGCGGGGCGCTCCGGTGATCCCGGTCAGAACGGCGACCCGCCGGGCGAGTCCCTCGACCCGCTCCTGGACATCGGCGGAGATCTGCGCGGGAAGCTCGCGCGGCGCGCTCGCCATGCCGGCCTCCTCGCCCGCGCCGCCGGCCAGGTACTTGTCGGCGTAGGAGTACACGCCGCCGTCGTCGTTGCGCAGCGGCCGCTCGATGTCGGAGAGCTCCAGGCCGCCGGCCGTGCGATAGGCGATGTTCAGGTCGACCAGGTCGCGCCGGTACGGCTCGAGGACCACTCCGCCGCGCAGGTGGACGCTCCCGCGCGCGACCGCCCGCGCCGCCGCCACGTCGTCGACGATCTCGATGCCGATGCTCGAGCCGCCGAACCTGGGCTTGACGATGTACGGGCCGGGGAACGACGGCTCGACGTCGTCGAGCGCGACGCGGGGCAGCGTGGGTATGCCCGCGGACGCCATCAGCCCTCCGAAGGCCAGCTTGTCCATCCCGACCGCCGACGCGTAGAGGGTCGACCCCGTGGTCGGGATCCCGAGGAATGCGAACAGCCCTACGAATCCGCCGCCCTCCCCCAGCCCGCCGTGCAGGCAGCTGAGCGCGGCGTCGATCTCGAGCCGCTCGGAGCGCATCCGGCCCTTGACGAAGAGCCCCGGGTCGGCGCCGAGCCGGACCTCGACGGGCCGCGCGGCGGTCGGCGCTCCCTCGAGGTAGTCCCGCGCCTCCGTGCCGGGTGGGACCAGGAACCAGCCGCCGGTGGGCGCCCAGTACAGCGACGTCACCTGCTGGCCCGCCCGGGTCAGCACGCGCTCGCCCTGGAGGCCGGTCAGGATGGAGATCTCGTGCTCGGGGGACGGGCCCCCGAACACCACGGCCCAGCGGTCGGACATGTCACCTCATCGGTCGGAGCGGAGCGGCGCGTCGGCCGGGCCTCACGGGTAGTGGTCGGGAAGATCGTTCTCGTAGAGTACGACGCCCTTCTCGCCCGCGACGGACGTGGCGAGGGACACCCCCTGCTCGCGGCGGTCGACGACGTCGGCGGCGGCCCCCGCGCGTGCGGCCCCGGCGAGCAGCGCGGCCCGATTGGTGCGACCGACCACGACGAGTCGGCCACCCGCCCGCACGACCGCCTCGGCGAAGTCGGCGTTGCGCTCGCGCTGGACCGGTCCGAGCTCGACGATCCCCGGCGTCACCACGACGAGCCGCCCGCCCCGGTCCTCGGCCAACCGGGCGGCCTCCACGAGCACGGCCCGCGCCCCCACCGGGTTGGCGTTGTACGTGTCGTCGACGACGGCGACCCCGGGCCCGATGTGCACCTCCGCCCGGTGCGCCGCGCGGGGAAGGCCGCGCAGCCGGGGGGCCAGTGCGGAGGGCTCGACGTCCAGCGCGAGCGCGACGCCGAGGGAGACCGCGAGGTTCACCCCGTGCGGCACCGCCTCCCCGAGATCCAGGCTCGTTCCGCCCACCCGGACCTGACCCGAGGCCAGATCGACGACGACGTCGGCCAGATCCGTTGCGCTGTCGACCGAGCACCGGATCACGCGCTTGCCCGCGGCCTCGCACCGGTCGGCGAGCGCGGCCAGGCCCGGGTCGTCGATTGGCAGGACGACGACGCCCGCCCGCTCGGTGATCTCGGACTTGGCCGCCAGGATGCCCTCCCGGCTGCCGACCCGCTCCAGGTGGGCCTCACCGATCGTGGTGATCACGGCCACGTCGGGCGGGAAGAGCTCACAGAGCTCGCGGATCTCGCCCGGGCCGAACATCCCCATCTCCGCGACGAACACCTCGGTGCCGTCCACGAGGTGGTCGTTCACGGCCCGGGACAGACCCAGCCGGTTGTTGAAGCTCGCCGGCGACGCCACCACACCGCGCGCCCCGCTGAGCAGGTGGGCGATGTAGCCCTTGGTCGAGGTCTTGCCGTAGGAGCCGGTGACGGCCACCACCTTCGGCCGGACCCGCGCGAGGCGCCGCTGGGCCCGCGCCACGAAGGGTGCGGAGAGCCGCTTCTCGACCCGTTCCATGACCCACAGCGCGGCGTCCACGGTGAGCGGGACCGTGACGGCGACCAGCGCCGCTGCCCCCACCCCGAGGACCCAACAGAGCCCGGCCCCGAGGGCCAGCACCACGACCGCCCACACGACCGCGAGCCGACGCAGCCGCCCGGTCCACGCGAGCTTCGACGTGCGTCCGCGAACGGACAGCCCCCAGGGGACCAAGGCGCCGAGCCAGGCTGCCGGGATCGCCAACGCTGCGGAGATCCCGCCCAGGGCGGGCGCCGTCGCTGCCGCCGCCACGGCTAGCGCGACCCCGATGCCCGCGGCCACGGCGTCACCCCGGGAGCAGCGGAACCAGACCCCCGCGATCGCGCGGGCGCGGCCGGGGAGGTAGTGCTCGCGCTGGGCGACCCGCAGCCAGCGCAGTCCGGCGAGGGCGAGGGGTGCGGCGACCGCGACGGCGACGGCGACCTGCGTCATGACCGTCACGACTCGTCGCCGATCGCCTCGAGCGCCCCGCCCCGCACGGCGTCCGCGAGGGCACCCTCCAGCAGATGGCCCGCACCGGCGACGATCTCGAGCTCGACGCCGAGCACTTCCGCGGCGAGACGCGCCCCGGCGACCGGCGCGGCGTCGTCGTGCTCCCCCCAGACCAGGCGCGCGGGCGCGGAGATCCGCGCCAGGTCGTCCCGGTAGTCCTCGTTGACCACTCGGACCAGGACGCCGCGCATCGTCCCCTCGGCCGCCTGGTAGTCGGCCGAGCCACCCTTGCGGCGCAGCCGATCCAGGACCGGCGAGGGCAGGAGTCTGGCCGCGTGCAGCCGCTTGGCGACGCGCAGGGCCCACGCCGGGCGCGGAGCCGGCGCGGTCCGGATCAACGGGACCCCAGTGAGCACCAACGAGCGCACGAGCTCGGGGCGGGCTGCGGCGAGGCGTACCGCCACCCGCCCGCCGAAGGAGTGCCCGACGACGACGTACGGCCCGCCTTCCGGTAGCGCCGCGGCGACGAGCTCGGCGTACTCGCGGCTCCCCCAGGCCTCGGGCGGCGGCGCCGTCGGCCCGAACCCCGGCAGATGCACCGCGAGCGCGTCGCAGCCGGAGAGGATCTCGGCGAAGTCGGCACCCGAGCGCGCCCAGCCGTGCAGCGCGATGATCTGCGGGGGGCCGTCGCCGAGCCGGTCGGCGAGCACATCACCCGCCAGTACCGTCAGCACGCCGACGAGGCTAGCACCGGGTGGGGGTCAGCTCCTGTCGGGGTCGGGCCCCGCCGCTGCCGTGGATCCACGCGCGCAGCGCCCGGTTACGCTTCGCCACGTGAGCGAACCCGAAACGCTGGCCGTCACGGCCGGCCGACCCGCCCGCGCGCCCGGCGCCCCCGTGAACGCCGACGTCGGGCTGTCATCCACCTACGTCTCGGCGGGGGTTCCCCGCCCCGGCGAGCCGCTCTACACCCGGTACGACGCGCCGACGTGGCACCCGTTCGAGGACGCCCTGGCCGCCCTCGAAGGCGCCAGCCTCCCCGCCCTCGTCTTCGGCTCGGGGATGGCCGCCGTGGCCGCGGCGCTGTCCCTGGTCCCGCCCGGCGGACGGGTCGTCCTCCCCCGGCACGCCTATCAGGTGACCCACGTGCTCTGCGCCGACCTGGCGGCGCGCGGAGTCCTGACCGTGACGACGGTCGACATCGCCGACAGCGACGCGACCCTGGACGCCGTGCGCGGCGCGGCGATGCTCTGGGTCGAGTCGCCCACGAACCCGATGCTCGAGATCGCCGACCTGCCCGCTCTCGTCGCGGGAGCCCGCGATGCAGGTGCACTGGTCGCGGTCGACAACACCTTCCCGACCCCCCTCGGCCAGCGACCGCTCGGGATGGGCGCCGACGTCGTCGTGCACAGCGTGACGAAGGCCCTCGCCGGGCACTCCGACGTCGTGCTGGGCGCGGCCCTCGCGAACGACCCCGGGCTGCGGGACCGCCTTCTGCGCTACCGCACCGCGCACGGCGCGATCGCCGGGCCCTGGGAGGTGTGGCTCGCGCTGCGCGGCATGCGCACGCTCGCGCTGCGGGTCGAACGGTCCCAGCGGAGCGCCGGGGTGCTGTCCGCTCGCCTCGCCGAGCACCGGCTGGTCGCCGAGGTCCGCTACCCCGGGCTGCCCGGCGAGGGTCACGACCGGGCGACGCGCCTGCTCAACGGGTACGGCTCGATCATCGGGCTGCGCCCGGTCGGCGGACCGGCCGCGGCCGATGCCATGGTGGACGCGGTGCGGCTCTGGGTGCCCGCCACCAGCCTCGGCGGCGTGGAGAGCATGCTCGAGAGGCGTCGCCGCTTTGCGACGGAGTCCCCCACGGTCCCCGAAGACCTGGTGCGCCTCTCCGTCGGGATCGAGGCCGTCGAGGATCTCTGGTCCGACCTGGAGCAGGC
>CAYGGX010000009.1:11202-28779 GCA_964349585.1 uncultured Actinotalea sp. | reverse complement strand
TCGTGGGCCGAGACGGAGATGACGGTTCTGATCGTCCAGCGGGCGCCCGTCGACGTCTAAGTGGCTAGGCCGTAGGCGCCACGCCCTCCGCCTTGTGCGGCCGGTTGAGCAGCATCTGGGCCATCTGGTCGACCGTCAGGTCGTTGTGCAGCACCGCGGCCACGGCGGCCGTGATCGGCATCTCGACACCGACGCTCTCGGCGAGCTCCAGCACGGAGGCGCTGGACTTCACGCCCTCGGCGGTGCCCTTGGTGGCCGCCAGCGCATCCGTCAGGGACAGCCCCCGCCCGATGTGCACCCCGAGGGTGTGGTTGCGTGAGAGCGGCGACGCGCACGTCGCCACCAGGTCGCCCATCCCGGCGAGCCCCGAGAAGGTCGCTGCATCGGCCCCGAGTGCGAGCCCCAGCCGCGTGATCTCCACGAGCCCCCTGGTGACGACCGTGGCCATCGTGTTGTACCCGTACCCGGTGCCCTGCGCGATGCCGACGGCGACCGCGATGACGTTCTTCACCGCGCCGCAGAGCTCGACGCCCACGACGTCCGTGTTCGTGTACGGCCGGAAGTACGACGACGCGCAGGCGCGGGCCACGAACGCGGCCGCCGCCGCGTTGCTCGAGGCCACCACCGTCGCCGTCGGTTGCCGCTGAGCGATCTCGCGCGCGAGGTTCGGGCCGGAGATCACGACGATCCGGTCGTCCGGCAGCCCAAGCGCCTCGGCGACCACCTGGCTCATCCGCCGGTGGGAGTTCAGCTCCACGCCCTTGATCAGCGACACCGCCACCGCGTCGGGCTCGAGGAGTCCCGCCAGCGGCGCGAGCGCCTCCCGCACCACCTGTGCCGGGATGGCGATCGCCACCAGGCTGGCGCCGGCGAGCGCCTCCGCGGGGTCAGCGGTCGCCCGGATCGACTCCGGAAGGACGACGTCGGGCAGGAACCCCTGGTTGGTGTGCCTGGTGTTGATCTCGGCGCAGACCTCCTCCGCGATCCCCCACAGCGTGACTTCGCACCCGGCGTCGGCGAGCACCGCGGCGAAGGTCGTGCCCCACGCGCCGGTGCCGAGCACCGCCGCGCGCACGGGTGAGGCCACGGACTGCGTCATCTCGTCCCACCCTCCGACCTGCGCGGCTGGAACCGCTCCGCAGGGGCCACCTCGCCCCGGATCTCCTCGAGCATCGAGGTGAGCGCGGCCATCACGCGCTCCGTGGCCTCCCGGAGGACCGGACCGTCCTGCGGCCGGTCGTACAGGTCGCTCAGGTCGACCGGCGGCCCGGCGACGACCGTGACCTTCTTCCGCGGGATCGGCTTCAGCAGCTTCTTGTACCGCCCGAGCAGGTCCTGGGCTCCCCACTGCGCGATCGGGATCACCGGCGCACGCGTGGTCAGCGCGAGCCGCGCCACCCCGGTCTTGCCGGCCATCGGCCAGAGGTCGGGCTCCCGGGTCAGCGTCCCCTCGGGGAAGACGGCCACACACTCGCCGGCCTCGATCGCGGTGATCGCGGCCCGCAGCGACTTCCCGGCCTCCGCCGTGTCCCGGTACACGGGGATCTGCTTCGTGCCCCGCAGCACTGCGCCGAGGAGCGGCACCCGGAAGAGCGACGCCTTCGCCAGGATCCGCGGGGCCACCTTGTTGTCGTACAGGAAGTGCCCGAAGGTCAGCGGGTCGATGATCGTCATGTGGTTGCCCGCCGCGACGAATCCCCGGTCGGTGGGCAGGTGCTCGGCGCCTCGCCAGTCCCGGCGGGTCGTCGCAAAAAGGAAGGGCCGGACGACGCGCGCAACCGCCCGGTAGGCGCGGTTCGTACGCGGGGGGGGCGGCACGGGAGCCGATGCTACCGGTAGGCCGCAGGCACCGTCGGACGGGCAGCTAGTCGCGGCTGAAGTCGGCGCCCAGCGCGGTCAGCTTGTCGGAGAAGTGCTCGTAGCCCCGGTCGATAAGGTCGATCCCCTTCACCGTCGACGTCCCCCGGGCGGCCAGCGCGGCGATCAGGTGGCTGAACCCGCCGCGCAGGTCCGGTACCTCGATGTCGGCAGCGGTCAGCGTCGTCGGGCCGGAGATCACGGCGGAGTGCCGGAAGTTGCGCTGCCCGAACCGGCAGGGATTCCCACCGAGGCACTCCCGATACACCTGGATCGTCGCGCCCATCCCCCGCAGAGCGTCCACGAAGCCGAACCGGTTCTCGTAGACCGTCTCGTGCACTATCGACAGGCCCTTGGCCTGGGTGAGTGCCACCACGAGCGGCTGCTGCCAGTCGGTCATGAAGCCGGGGTGGACGTCCGTCTCGAGCACTATCGAGTGCAGGTCACCGCCTGGGTGGAAGAACCGGATGCCCTCGTCGAGCACCTCGAAGCCGCCGCCGACCTTGCGGAACGTGTTCAGGTAGGTGGTCATGTCCGGCTGATGAGCGCCCAGGACCGTGATGTCGCCTCGGGTGGCGAGCGCCGCGGAGGCCCAGGAGGCGGCCTCGATCCGGTCCGAGAGGGCGGTGTGCGCGAAGCCCTGCAGCGCGTCGACGCCCTCGATCCGGATCACCCGGTCGATGTCGACCGAGATGATGGCACCCATCTTCTGCAGCACGTTGATCAGATCCATGATCTCCGGTTCGATGGCGGCGCCAGACAGCTCGGTGGTCCCCTGCGCCCGCACTGCCGTCAGCAGCAGCTGCTCGGTGGCGCCCACGCTCGGGTACGGAAGGGACAGCTTGGTGCCCCGCAGCCGCGAAGGTGCCTTGATCCGGATCCCGTTCTCCTGCTTGTCCACCACCGCCCCGAACTGCCGAAGGATGTCCAGGTGGTAGTTGATGGGCCGGTCGCCGATGCGACACCCGCCCAGGTCCGGGATGAAGGCCTCGCCGAGCCGGTGCAGCAGCGGGCCGCAGAACAGGATGGGGATCCGGCTCGAGCCCGCATGTGCGTCGATGTCGGCGACGTGGGCGCTCTCGACGTCCGTCGGATCCAGGCTGACCGTGCCGGCGCGGTCGTCGATGTCGACGGCGACCCCGTGCAGCTCGAGCAGCCCCTGCACGACCGCGACGTCCCTGATCACGGGGACGTTTCGCAGCACGCTCGGCCCATCGGCGAGAAGCGAGGCGACCATGGCCTTCGACACGAAGTTCTTGGCGCCGCGGACTGTGATCGTTCCCCGGAGCGGCTCGCCGCCGGTGACCTTCATGACGTCCAGCATGGGCTCCATCGTCGCCTAACCGGGCCGCTGCGTCACATCCGTCGGGCAACCGAGCTCCCGACCGCCTAGCGCGGCACGGCCGGGACGGTACCCGCGGGGCGCAGCGGTTGCTCGAGATCGCGCGCAAGGGGTCGCGCCGGGGCTGCCGGAACGTCAGGACCGACGCGTGGACCTAGACGAGCGCGTCGTCGCCGTGGGGGACAACCGGGCGGGCGGGGCGCACCTCGACGTTGGGCAGGTGCTTGGCCGGCAGCGTCGTCGGCCGCCACGAGGCCCGGTGCTCCTCGAAGGCCGAGATCTCGGACTCGTGCTGCAGGGTGAGCCCGACGTCGTCCAGCCCCTCCATCAGGCGCCACCGCGTGTACTCGTCCACCTGGAGCGGCACGACGACGTCGTCGCAGAGCACCTGACGGGTCTCGAGGTTGACCGTCACCTCGGTGCCCGGCGCGTTCTCCAGGACCTTCCACAGCAGCTCGATGTCCTCCTGGCTGAGCTGGCCCGCGAGCAGACCCTGCTTCCCGGCGTTGCCGCGGAAGATGTCTGCGAAGCGCGACGAGAGCACCGCCCGGAACCCGTAGTCCTTGAGCGCCCAGACCGCGTGCTCCCGGGACGAGCCGGTGCCGAAGTCCGGCCCGGCGACGAGCACCGAGCCGCTGGCGTACGCCTCCTGGTTGAGCACGAACTCGGGATCGGAGCGCCAGGCCGCGAAGAGCCCGTCCTCGAACCCCGTCCGGGTGACCCGCTTCAGGTACACCGCGGGGATGATCTGGTCGGTGTCGACGTTGCTCCGCCGAAGCGGCACGCCCACGCCGGTGTGCTGGTTGAAGGCTTCCATGATCTCTCCTTCAGACGGATGCGAGGTCGAGGGGGGAGCCGTCGGGCGCGGAGACGCCCAGGTCGGCCACCGACGACAGGGTGCCGCGCACGGCCGTCGCCGCGGCGACGAGCGGGGAGACCAGGTGCGTGCGGCCGCCCTTGCCCTGCCTGCCCTCGAAGTTCCGGTTGGACGTGCTCGCCGCCCGCTCGCCGGGGGCGAGCTGATCCGGGTTCATCCCGAGGCACATCGAGCACCCTGCGTTGCGCCACTCGGCACCGAACTCCGTGAAGATCCGGTCCAGACCCTCGGCCTCAGCCTGCAACCGGACCCGGGCGGACGACGGCACGACGAGCACCCGGACCCCCGGGGCCTTCCGCCGACCGCGGATGACCTTGGCGACCTGACGAAGGTCCTCGATCCGGCCGTTCGTGCACGAGCCGATGAACACCGTGTCCACCGGGATCTCACGCAGCGGAGTTCCCGGGGCGAGCCCCATGTACTCGAGCGCGCGCTCGGCGGCCACCCGCTCGTTGTCGTCGCCCATCTGGGCCGGGTCCGGGACGCTCGCCGATAGCGGCAGGCCCTGGCCGGGGTTCGTTCCCCAGGTCACGAAGGGCTGGATGTCGGCCGCGTCGAGCACGACCTCGGCCTCGAAGACCGCATCATCGTCGGTGCGCAACGTCCGCCAGTACTCCACCGCGGCGTCCCACTCGGCGCCCTCCGGCGCGTGCGGCCGGCCCTTGAGGTAGGCAAAGGTGGTCTCATCCGGGGCGATCATTCCCGCCCGCGCGCCCGCTTCGATCGACATGTTGCAGATCGTCATCCGGGCCTCCATGGACAGCCGCCGGATCGCCTCCCCGCGGTACTCCAGGACGTAGCCCTGACCGCCGCCGGTCCCGATCGTCGCGATGATCGCCAGGATGATGTCCTTCGAGGTCGCGCCCGGCGGGAGCGTTCCGTCGACGGTGATCGCCATGGTCTTGAACGGGGCCAACGGGAGCGTCTGGGTCGCCAGGACGTGTTCGACCTCGCTCGTCCCGATCCCGAAGGCCAGCGCACCGAAGGCGCCATGGGTTGAGGTGTGTGAGTCGCCGCAGACGACGGTCAGTCCCGGCTGGGTCAACCCGAGCTGCGGGCCGACCTGGTGCACGATCCCCTGATCCGCGTCGCCGAGGGAGTGCAGCCGGATGCCGAACTCCTTCGCGTTGTCGCGCAGCGTCTGGATCTGGGTCCGGCTGGTCACGTCCGCGATGGGGCGGTCGATGTCCAGCGTCGGCGTGTTGTGGTCCTCGGTCGCGATGGTCAGGTCAGGCCGGCGCACCCGCCGCCCCGCGATTCGGAGGCCCTCGAACGCCTGGGGACTGGTCACCTCGTGCACCAGGTGCAGGTCCACGTAGAGCAGGTCGGGGGCACCGTCGGTGCCGCGGCGCACGATGTGCGCGTCCCAGACCTTCTCCGCTAGGGTCCGTGCCATTTCCTCGTCCTCTCCGCGTGACCCGCAGGAATTCGGATCAGATACTTGCGTCTCAGCCCGCGAGACGCCAATATCGGTGTATGGACAACTCTAGCGGAGTCGGGGTGCTGGACAAGGCCGCAGCGGTGCTCAGTGCCCTGGAGGCGGGTCCGGCCACTCTCGCCCAGCTCGTCGCGGCGACCCACCTCGCGCGGCCGACCGCGCACCGCCTCGCAGTCGCGCTGGAGCATCAT
This sequence comes from uncultured Actinotalea sp., assembly GCA_964349585.1. Taxonomy (GTDB): domain Bacteria; phylum Actinomycetota; class Actinomycetes; order Actinomycetales; family Cellulomonadaceae; genus Actinotalea. The sequence continues at coordinate 23,074 of CAYGGX010000009.1, read as the reverse complement.
CGCCTCGTCGCCCGCGATGTTCAAGGCCGGTTCATCCTCGGGCCGCGGCTCGCCGAGCTCAGCACGGCGGCGGGCGAGGACCGCCTGCTGGCCGCCGCGAACCCGGTGCTGGTGGCCCTGCGGGATCACTGCAACGAGAGTGCCCAGCTCTATCGCCGGCAGGGCGACCAGCGGATCTGCGTCGCCGCGGCCGAGCGGCCGATCGGGCTGCGCGACTCGATCCCCGTCGGCGCGACCCTGACGATGCAGGCCGGGTCCGCCGCCCAGGTGCTGCTCGCCTGGGAGGAGCCCGACCGGCTGCACCGGGGGCTCCAGGGCGCCAAGTTCACTGCCACGATCCTCTCGGGCGTCCGGCGCCGGGGCTGGGCGCAGTCGGTCGCCGAGCGGGAGCCCGGCGTCGCGTCGGTCTCCGCCCCGGTTCGCGGGCCGTCCGGCCGCGTGGTGGCGGCGGTCTCGATCTCCGGGCCGGTCGAGCGGCTCACCCGGCAGCCCGGCCGCCTGCACGCCGGATCCGTCGTCTCCGCCGCCAACCGGCTCACCGAGGTGCTCCGCCGAACGGCAGAGTGAAGGCCCGGCCACCGGAGTGGCCGGGCCTTGTACCCCCAAGGGGATTTGAACCCCTGCTACCGCCGTGAGAGGGCGGCGTCCTAGGCCGCTAGACGATGGGGGCCTGGGCACTTCGCCAGTCGAGAACCATACCCGACGAGCGAGTACGGGTCACGCTGGGGTACCAGGACTCGAACCTAGACTAAGTGAACCAGAATCACTCGTGCTGCCAATTACACCATACCCCATGGGGTATAACGACGGAGTGGGGCCCGCTGGTTGCAGCGGCGCCGACCCGCGCGTCGTACCGGCGGGGAACTCTACCGGATCCGCCGAGGGCCTCCAACAGCCGCGCCTCTCGACACGGCCCCGCCGACGGCGCTGCCCCGAGTCCCGGCGTAAGGTCGCCCTGGGACCGAACTCCAGGAGGCACCGCTGTTCACCACCCGGCCCGAGCTAGTCGGGACCCACGGCATGGTGGCCTCCACCCACTGGCTCGCCTCCGGCAGCGGCATGGCGGTGCTCGAGGCGGGCGGCAACGCGTTCGACGCGGCCGTGGCCGCGGGCATGGTCCTGCACGTCGTGGAGCCGCACCGCAACGGCCTGGGCGGGGATCTCCCGCTGATCGGGCGCGCCGCGGGCGGCGACCCCTTCGTGCTCTGCGGGCAGGGCACCTCCCCCGCCGCCGCGACCCCCGAGTGGTTCCGGCACCTGGGCCTCGACGTGATCCCGGGAACCGGACTGCTCGCGGCCGTCGTGCCCGGCGCGTTCGGGACCTGGCTCGACCTCCTGGCCCGCTACGGGACCTGGCACCTTGCCGACGTGCTGAGCTTTGCCATCGGCTACGCCCGCAACGGGTTCCCGCTGGTCCCCCAGGCTGCCGCAACGATCGGCGGGGTCGCGGACCTCTTCCGCGAGCACTGGCCCAGCTCGGCGCAGACCTACCTGCGCGACGGCGTCCCGGCACCGATGTCCAGGTTCGCCAACCCCGCGCTCGCCAACACCCTGGAACGCCTCGTCGTCCAGGGCCACGCCGCCGGCCCGGGTCGGCTGGCCCAGATCGAGGCGGCCCGCCAGGCCTTCTACGCGGGATTCGTCGCCGAGGCGGTCGACGCCTTCTGCGCCCGGGAGGTGATGGACTCCTCAGGGGCGCCGCACCGTGGGCTGCTCACCGCCGACGACCTCGCCACGTGGCGAGTGCGCGAGGAGGCACCGGTCTCGCTGAGCTTCGCCGGGCAGACGGTCTTCAAGACGGGGCCGTGGGGTCAGGGACCGGTGCTGCTACAGCAACTCGCGATGCTGGCGGGGATGAACTTGCGCGACACCGAGCCGGGTTCCGCCGAGCTGGTGCACGCCGTCGTGGAGACGGCGAAGCTCGCCCTCGCCGACCGCGACGCCTGGTACGGCGACCCGGACCGAGTTGAGGTCCCCCTGGATGGGCTGCTCGCCGAGCCCTACCTGGCCCAGCGGCGCGCCTTGGTCGAGGCGCACGCCTCGCGTGAGCTGCGCCCCGGGAGCCCCGGTGGGCTTCGTCCCCGACTTCCGGACATCCCGACCGCGCAGTCCGCAGCACCCGGGACCGGCGAGCCGACCCTCGGCGACACCTGCCACCTCGACGTGGTCGACGCGGCCGGGAACATCGTCTCGGCGACGCCCAGCGGTGGCTGGCTGCAGAGTTCGCCGACGCTCCCCGGGCTGGGCTTCCAACTCTCCACCCGGGCTCAGATGTTCTGGCTCGAGGCCGGCCTGTCCGGCACCCTCGCGCCGAGGACCAGGCCGCGGACCACCCTCAGCCCGACCCTGATCGTCGGAGACTCGACGATCGCCTGCGGGACGCCCGGCGGTGACTACCAGGACCAGTGGCAGGTCCGCTTCATCCTGAACCACCTCGTGTACGGGATGAACCTCCAAGAGGCCATCGACGCCCCCACCTGGCACACGACCCACCACATCTCCTCGTTCGAGCCCCGCACCTTCGAGCCGCGTCACGTCCACGCCGAGAGCCGCCTGGGCGACGACGTCCTCGACGACCTCCGCGGGCGCGACCACCAGGTCACCGACGCCGGCCCGTGGTCCCTCGGCCGGATCAGTGCCGTCGCGCACCGCGACGGGCTGCTGTACGGCGCGGCCAACCCCCGGGGGATGCAGGGCTACGCGGTGGGCCGATGAGCACGGTCGAGGCCCTCGCGATCCTTCTCGCGGGCATCGTCGCGGGCGGGATCAACACCATCGTCGGCGCCGGGACGTTGCTCACGTTCCCGCTGCTGGTCTGGCTCGGCGTGCCTCCCCTGACGGCGAACGTCTCCAACACCGTCGGGCTGGTCCCGGCCGCCGTGACAGGCGCCTTCGGCTACCGGCGCGAGCTCACCGGGCAGTGGCGCGCCGTCGCCGGGATGGCCGCGCTCTCGGCGGTCGGCGGCCTCGGCGGGGCGCTGCTGCTGCTGGTGGCCCCCGGCGCGTTCACCGCCGTCGTGCCGTGGCTGCTGGTTCTTGCCGCGGGCCTGGCGGCGGTCCAACCCCGGGTCGCGGAGGCCCTCCGCCGCCGGGAGAACCTGGCCGCCCTCAGGGCCGGAGTCACCCTCGCCGAACCGCCGCAACCCGCACTCGTCGACGCGATCACGCGGCCGCTGAGCTTCGGTCTCGGGCTGGGGATCGCCCTGACCGGGGTCTACGGTGGGTACTTCGGCGCCGCTCAGGGCGTGGTGCTCCTCGCGCTGCTCGGCATCGCCTGGTCGGCCGACCTGCACCGGGCCAACGGCGCGAAGGTCGTGCTCGCGGGAACGGCCAACCTGGTCTCGGCCGTCGTCTTCGTGATCAGCGGGGTCGTGGACTGGCGGATCGCCGGCCTCATCGCGGTGGGCTCCGCGGTGGGCGGGGTGCTGGGCGCCCAGTTGGGTCGGCGGATCCCGGCGGGCCTGCTACGCGCCCTCATCGTCGCGGTGGGTCTCACCGCCGCAGTCGCGCTGTGGGTGCGCGGGGCCTAGAGAACGCAGTCGCGCTGTGGGTGCGCGGGGCCTAGATGCCCAGGACGCCTGGCACCTCGGAGAGCGACGCCACGTTCCGCACCCCGGCTTCCCGCGCCGCGGCGACGTCGGCCTCTGGGATGGTCGTCCGCCGCTCGCCCGGCCGATCCACCCAGACCCCGACGAGGCCGACTGCGACCGCCGCCCGGGCGTCGATGTCCAGCTCGTCCCCGACGTACGCCGTGCGCTCGGGAGCCGTCCCGAGCAGCCGGCAGGCCTCGAGGAACACCCGTGGGTCGGGCTTGCCGACGCCGAAGGTGTCCACACCGACCAGGACGGGAACCCGACCGAGTCCCGCCCGGTCCATCTTGGCGGTCTGGTACGCGACGGCCGCGTTCGTCAGGGCGCCGACGGCCAGGCCCTGCGACAGCAGACGCTCGATGACCTCCGGGGCGTCCGGGTGCGCCGCCCAGGAACGCGAGAAGCCCCGCTCGAAGGTCTCGTTCCAGCGCTCGTAGGCGGCCTGGTCGAGCGCGACCCCACCGAACTCGGAGTGCAGCGCGTTTGCCCGGGCCATCCGCTGCTCCAGGTAGCCGACCTCGCCTCGCGTGTACCTCCGGTAGTGCCCGCCGACGTCGGCCCGCCAGGCCGCCAGCACGTCCCCTTGCCGGGACACTTCGAGGTGGGGCAGGTAGCGCTCCGCCACGGCCGACAGCGCGGCGGCGAAGGCGGTCTGCGTGTCGACCAGCGTGTCGTCGACGTCGAAGAGCACCCCCTCGACGAGCCCGTGGCCCGGCGGCGTCACAGCTCGGCGCGCAGCGCCGCGAGCCGCGCCATGACCGCGTCCTTCCCCAGCAGCTCCATCGACTCGAAGAGCGGCGGAGAGACCCGTCTACCGGTTACCGCGACGCGCAGCGGCGTGAACGCCACGCGTGGCTTCAGCCCGAGGCCGTCCACCAACGCCGTGCTCAGCGCCGCCTGGATCTGCTCGGCCGAGAACTCCACGGCTCCCAGCGCCTCGGTGGCGGCGTCGAGGACGCTCGCCGCGTCTTCGCGCAGTGCCCCCCGAGCGTCGTCGGCGATGGCCACGTCTGCCACGAAGAGGAACCCGAGCATCCCGGGGGCCTCCCCCAGCAGCGTCATCCGCTCCTGGACCAACGGCGCCGCCGCAGAGAGCATCGACCTCTCCTCCTCGGTGAGGCCGGCCCACTCGGGTGCCGACAGGAAGCCGCCGTCGTGCAGGTAGGGCACCAACCGCTCGCAGAACGCCTCCGCGGGCAGCAGCCGCAGGTGCGCGGCGTTGATCGCCTCGGCCTTCTTCAGGTCGAAGCGGGACGGGTTGGGGTTGACGTCCACGACGTCGAAAGCCGCGACCATCTCCTCGACGGAGAACACGTCCCGGTCGGGCGCGATCCCCCAGCCCAGCAGCGCCAGATAGTTCAGCAGCCCCTCCGGGGTGAAGCCGCGCTCCCGGTGCAGGAACAGGTTCGACTCCGGATCCCGCTTGGAGAGCTTCTTGTTGCCCTCGCCGAGCACGTAGGGCAGGTGCCCGTAGACCGGCTCCGCGCTCGCCAGGCCGAGTGAGATCAGCGCCCGATAGAGCACCACCTGGCGCGGAGTTGAAGACAAGAGATCTTCCCCCCGCAGCACGTGGGTGATCCCCATCAGGGCGTCGTCGACGGGGTTGGTCAGCGTGTACAGCGGCTGCCCGTTGGCCCGGACGATCACGTAGTCGGGGACGGAGCCCCTCGGGAAGGTGAGCTCCCCCCGGATCAGGTCCACGAAGACGACGTCGTCGTCGGGCATGCGGACCCGGATCACGGGCTCGCGCCCCTCGGCGCGGTACGCCTCCCGCTGTTCAGCCGTGATCTCGCGGTCGAACCCGTCGTAGCCCAGCTTCGGATCCCGCCCGGCGGCGCGGTGCCGCGCCTCGACCTCCTCGGGGGTCGAGAACGACTCGTAGGCGAAGCCGCCCTCGAGCAGCCGCGCGGCGACGTCGGCGTAGATGTCCATCCGTTCGGACTGCCGGTAGGGCGCGTGCGGGCCGCCCACCTCGACGCCCTCGTCCCAGTCCAGGCCCAACCACCGCAGAGCCTCCAGCAGCTGGGCGTAGCTCTCCTCGGAGTCCCGCTCGGCGTCGGTGTCCTCGATCCGGAAGACGAAGACCCCTCCGGTGTGCCGGGCGTATGCCCAGTTGAAAAGGCAGGTCCTGATCAACCCGACGTGCGGGGTGCCGGTGGGTGACGGGCAGAAGCGAACGCGTACGGGGCTCATGGTGCGACCAGCGTAGTGGCGCCCTCAGCGCCGCCTGATCACCGGGTTGCGCAGCACCCCGATGTCTTCCACTTCCACCTCGACGACGTCCCGGTGCTCGATCGGCCCGACGCCGGCCGGGGTTCCGGTCAAGATCACATCGCCCGGCAGCAGCGTGAAGACCTCCGACGCGTAGGCGACCAGGTGCGCGACGTCGAAGACCATCTGCGACGTCCTGCCGTGCTGGCGTTCCTCGCCGTTCACTCGGGCGATGACCGCGAGGTCGTCGACGTCCAGCCCGGGCACGATCCACGGCCCGAGGGGGCAGGACCCATCAAACCCCTTCGCGCGGGTCCAGCGCGGCTCGATCCGCTGGACGTCGCGGGCCGTCACGTCGTTCGCGACGGTGAAGCCGAAGACCTGGTCGAGCGCGCGCTCCGGCGTGACGTCCTTGGTCACCTTGCCGATGACCACCGCGAGCTCGGCCTCGTGGTGCACCTCGCTGGACCAGGGGGGCAGCACGATCGGGTCGTCCGGCCCGACGACGGCGGTGTTCGGCTTGAGGAAGAGCATCGGCTCGGTCGGCACCTCGCTGCCGGTCTCCGCCGCGTGGTCGGCGTAGTTGCGGCCGACCCCGATGATCTTCGACCGCGGGATCACCGGCGCCAGGAACCGCAGGGCGTCGTGATCAAGGGGCACCTGCTGGCCGGTCGGCTGCACGGGCATGTACAGCGGGTCCCCCGTCAGGACGACGAGAGCATCGTCTTCGACGAGGGCGTAACGGGGGTCGTCTCCTGTGGTGAATCTCGCGACGCGCACGGCCCGAATCTATCGCCGCGCGGTCGCCCCACGGGCCGGCGGCGACCCGCCGTCCACCCCACCGCAGCCAACATCGCCCGGCCTACGCTGCGAAGCATGCAGCGCGTCGTCGGTGTGGATGCGGCCCGGGGGCTGGCGATCCTCGGCATGTTCACCGCGCACCTTGCCGACGACACCCTGCGCCTCCCGAACGGATCGAGCTGGCTGGAGGCCGCCGACGGCCGGCCAGCGGCGATGTTCGCCCTGCTCGCCGGCGTCTCCGCGGGCTTCATCAGCCGCGGGGGGCTCTGGCACGCCCGGGTGCGGATACTGGTCCGCGCGGCGGTGCTGCTGCCGCTCGGAGTCCTGCTGGCCGTCCTCGGCACGCGGATCGCCGTGATCCTGCCGGCCTACGCGGTCATGTTCGCGATGCTGACCGTCGCCCTCGCCTGGCGACCCCGGAGACTAGTGGTGGCAGCCGGCGTCGTGCTCCTTGTGGCGCCTCCGGTCGTCTTCACGGCCCGCGACCCGCTCACGGCCGGGCGCTTCGGACCGCTCACGTACCCGGCAGAGCTCCTTGTCGGTGAGTACTACCCGGCGCTGGTCTGGATCGCCTACCTGCTGGTGGGCCTTGCCCTCGTCCGGCTTGATCTCACCGATCAGCGGACCCCCCGAATGCTGGCTCTGTGGGGGCTCCCACTCGCGGTCGCCGGCTACGGGGCCGGCGCGGTGGCCGTCCGGACGATCCCTCCCGAGGGCACCCTGATCCGGGCGCTGCTCGATGCCTCACCGCACGCCGACAGCGCCGTCGAGGTCGTCGGCAACATCGGTGTCGCGATGTGTGTCCTTGCGGTCTGCCTGGTCCTCGGGTCCCGCGCCGTCCTCTACCCGATTGCCGCGACGGGGGCGCTCGCCCTGACCGCGTACTCGGTGCAGGTCCTCGTGATCGCCTGGCTCGGGGACGAGGTGTTCACTCGACCGAGCAACCTGCTCCTGACCGCCTTCACCGTGGTCACGCTCGCGGCCGCGGTGTTGTGGAGAACATTCGTCGGGCGAGGGCCGCTCGAGGCCGGGCTGCACCGCTCTTCGACCTGGGTCGCGGATCGCCTCGTGCCTTCCGGGCGAAATCCGGAGACGCAGCGCGACACCGTGACGACGCCCGCCCTCTCACCGCCCCCCGACGCCTCGCAGCCGTAGCGGTCATACGCGGGCGACAAGCTCCCCGTGCACGAGGACGAACCAGCCGTCTTCAGCATCTCCCCACGCCCGCCATGCGTCGCTCATCATCTGAAGATCGCTCTTCGTGGCTAGTCCGTACTCCTCCGCCTGCTCGGCGAATGCAGAGTGAACGACGCGCTCGGACCACGTCCCTGCCCACCACGCCCGTTCCTCCGGCGTGGCGAAGCACCACACCGCTGCGCTCGGGAACACCCGCTCGAAGCCGGCCTCGGTCGCCCACGCCAGGACCCGGCGTCCGGCATCTGCCTCTGCACCGTTCGCCGCCGTGACCTGGTGATACGTGTCCAACCAGCGATCGAGACCGTCCTGCGCTGGATGCCACGAGATCGCGCCGAAGTCGGCGTCGCGGACCGCGACCAGGCCGCCGGGCCGGGTCACGCGACGCATCTCGCGGAGCGCTGCCACCGGGTTGGTGAGGTGTTGTAGCACCTGGTGGGCGTGCACCACATCAAAGGTGTCGTCTGAGAAGTCAAGCTCGTAGACGTCACCGACCTGATAGGAGATCCGCGCCGGGCTCTCGGGAGACAGGCGTTTACCGGCGTTCCGTCGAGCCTCCACCAGGGCGGCCTCAACACGGTCGATGCCCACCACCTCGCCGGGCGCAACGCGCTCCGCCAAGCCGAGCGTGATGGTGCCCGGTCCACAGCCGACATCCAGAACCTGCTGACCAGGGCGCAGATACGGCAGCAGGTATGCGGCCGAGTTCTCCGCGGTCCGCCAGCCGTGGGAGCGCAGCACACTCGCGTGGTGTCCGTGCGTATAGACGTCGGGTGCCATGGGCAGAACAATGACCTCATAGGCTCACCGATATCAACTAACGAGACGTGAGATCTCACCAAGCGAGCAGGCGATCTCCTCCCCGCCTACTCAACCGAAGGTCGGAACACCCCGGTTTGCCAGAGCATCCGCCCGCTCGTTGCCCATGTCACCGGCGTGGCCCTTGACCCATACCCAGGTCACCTCGTGCCGGGCGACCTCAGCATCGAGGGCGCGCCACAGCTCCGCGTTCTTCACCGGCTTCTTCGCCGACGTCATCCACCCGTTCCGCTTCCACCCGGCGAGCCAGCGGGTGAGGCCGTGCATCACGTACGTGGAGTCCACGTACAGCGTCACCGCGCAGGGCCGCTTCAACGCCCGGAGCCCCTCGATGACCGCAGTCAGCTCCATCCGGTTGTTGGTGGTGAGCGGCTCACCCCCGAAGAGCTCCCGCTCATGGTCGCCCGAGCGCATCCAGACTCCCCAACCGCCTGGCCCGGGATTGCCCTTGCACGCGCCGTCGGTCCACATCTCGACGGAGCCCATTGCCACACTGTAGAGCCGCCGGGCGAGCCTGGGAGGATGGGTCCCGATGACCGCGCCGCTAGCAGGACTCAACCCACATCTCGGCCTCGCCGCCCGTGTCCCAGCCGACCCCTTCGACGCGGATGCCCTGTACGACGCATTCCTCGGCTGGGCCACCGACGAGGGGTTCGACCTCTACCCCGCGCAGCAGGAGGCGCTCCTTGAGCTCGTGACGGGCTCGCACGTCATCCTGTCCACCCCTACCGGCTCGGGGAAGTCACTCGTCGCGACGGCCGCGCACTTCATCGCACTAGCCCAGGGCCGCCGGACGTACTACACCGCGCCGATCAAGGCCCTGGTCAGCGAGAAGTTCTTCGAGCTGGTCCGGGTATTCGGCGCCCCGAACGTCGGGATGATGACGGGCGACTCGGCGGTCAACGCCGACGCACCGATCATCGCCTGCACCGCGGAGATCCTCGCGAACATCGCCCTGCGTACCGGCGGAGTCGCGGAGGCCCCCGACCACGAGGACGATCCCGCCGTGCCCGGCGACGACGCCGTCGGGCAGGTCGTGATGGACGAGTTCCACTTCTACGCCGACCCCCAACGCGGCTGGGCATGGCAGGTGCCCCTGCTGTCCCTCCCCCGGACGCAGTTCCTGCTGATGTCCGCGACGCTCGGGGACGTGTCGTTCTTCGTGGACGACCTCCAGCGGCGCACGGGAGTGCCCGTCGCGGCCGTGACGAGCACTGAGCGGCCGGTTCCCCTCAACTTCAGCTATCAGGTCGAGCCGATCCACGAGGTCGTGGAGCGCCTGGTGCAGACCGGGCGGGCGCCCGTCTACCTGGTGCACTTCACGCAGAAGGACGCCGTCGAGCAGGCCCAGGCATTGCTCTCCACACCCGTTGCGTCCCGCGAGCAGCGCGACCAGATCGCGGCTGAGCTCGGCTCGTTCCGCTTCGGTACGGGCTTCGGGAAGACGCTCTCGCGCTTCCTCCGCCACGGCGTCGGCGTGCATCACGCCGGGATGCTGCCGCGCTACCGCCGGGTCGTCGAACGCCTCACCCAGCGGGGCCTGCTCACAGTCGTCTGCGGCACGGACACCCTCGGCGTGGGCATCAACGTCCCAATCCGGACGGTCTTGCTCACCTCTCTGGTCAAGTACGACGGCGTCCGGATGCGTCACCTGAGCGCGCGCGAGTTCCACCAGATATCCGGCCGGGCCGGGCGGGCCGGCTACGACACCGTGGGCGACGTCGTCGTCCTCGCGCCGGAGCACGTGATCGCGAACCGCCGGGCGCTCGCCAAGGCCGGAGACGACCCGAAGAAGCTCAAGAAGATCGTCCGGAAGAAGGCCGCGGACGGCGCGGTCAACTGGACCGACAAGACGTTCGAGCGCCTGCGGGACTCCCCGCCCGAAGCACTCACCTCTCAGTTCACCGTCACCCACGCGATGGTGCTGAACGTCCTCGCCCGGCCGGGCGATCCGGTGCAGGCAATGACGAAGCTGCTCACCGACAATCACGAAGACGCATCGAACCGCGGGCAGCACGTGCGCCAGGCGGTGCGGATCTACCGGTCGCTGCGCACGTCCGAGGTGATCGAACGAGTTCGCGGAGTCGACGGCGCCTGGACGGTCCGGCTGACGATGGCACTCCCGGACGACTTCGCCCTGAACCAGGCCCTTTCCCCCTTCGCTTATGCGGCGCTGGACGTCCTGAACCCCGACGAGCCCACGTACGCCCTCGACGTGATCTCGGTGATCGAGGCCACCCTGGACGACCCCCGTCAGGTGCTCTACGCGCAGGAGAAGCGCGCCCGCGGCGAGGCCGTCGCCGCGATGAAGACCGAGGGCCTCGACTACGACCAGCGGATGGCCGAGCTCGAGGACGTCACGTACCCGCGGCCGCTCGCCGAGATCCTCGACGCGGCGTTCGCCATCTACCGGCGGACCAACCCGTGGGTCGCCGATCACGAGCTGGCGCCAAAGTCAGTTGTCCGAGACCTCGCCGAGCGGGCGATGACGTTCACGGAGTACATCAGCTTCTACGGTCTGGAACGGACCGAGGGTGTCCTGCTGCGCTACCTCGCCGACGCCTACCGAGCCCTGCGCCAGACGGTGCCCCCGGAGCGACGCAACGACGAGCTGGAGGACCTCACCGAGTGGCTGGGCGAGCTCGTGCGAAGCACGGACTCGAGCCTGCTCGACGAGTGGGAGCGGCTCCAGAACCCGGACGCCCAGCCGCAACGCGCAGATGCCCCGAGCGAGCCACCCCGGATCAGCCAGAACACCCGGGCGTTGCGGGTCCTGGTCCGCAACGCCCTCTTCCGCCGCGTCGAACTCGTCGCTCGGGAGGACTGGAACGGACTTGCTGCCCTCGGCGACGTCGACTCGGAGGCCCGCCCCTGGGACGCCGACCGTTGGCACACCGCGCTCGACCCGTACTTCGACGAGCACGACGAGATCGGCACCGGCCCCGACGCCCGCGGCCCGGCGCTGCTGATCATCTCCGAGACCGGCCCGACCTGGGAGGTCCGCCAGATCCTCGACGACCCGGCCGGGCACCACGACTGGCACATCGACGCGACGCTCGACCTCGCCGAGAGCGACGCTCGCGGAGAACTCGTCCTCCAGGTGACCGACGCCGGCCGGCTCTAGGTCCACGCCTTCCGGACCTCACAACCGCAACGGCAGCGCCTCCTGAGCGGGCGCACGCGCGTTAACCTCCGCCGCGGGTTCCAGGGCCCCGGCGCTGGCCGCGCGCTCCACTCCGGTGTTCGCCCCGCGCTCC
>CAYGGX010000009.1:0-11102 GCA_964349585.1 uncultured Actinotalea sp. | reverse complement strand
CTCCGGTGTTCGCCCCTCGATCCACTCCACCACTCCGTCTTCGACCCGGCGGCGGGTCCCCGCGCCGAGCGTCCACCAAGTCCAGAGTCCCGAGTACGGGCGCTCCCGTGATGAGCTTCCCATCGCGTCCGCGGAACTCCCACCCGTCATCCCGGGACCGCCTGATGGATACCTCCCGCTGGTGCACAAGGTCGTGATGGTGCCAGCAGAGCAGGATCCCGTTCCAGACCGCCGTCGGGCCGTCATCACGTGCCCACCATCTGACGTGATGGACCTCGCAGAATGCCGGCGGGCGATGACAGCCCGGATAGCGGCAGAACCGGTCCCGCGCGACGACGGCCCGGCGCTGGGCCCCGGTGAACGTTCGCTGCGCTCGCCCCACGTCCAGGGGCTCCCCATCCGGGCCGAACACGATCCTCGTGATCGAGCTGTCGCACGCGATCCGGCCGAACACCGAGCGAGGCAGAGGCTCCCCGTTGTCCAGCTCGGCCGGCTCGATCAGCCGACCCAGCCCTGCCCGGTCGCAATCCTCGGCCGCGCCGGAGAGCATCTGGCGGAAGCTCTCCCACGACACGTGCACGCTGATGTGCGGCCGCACCTGTGCCCCGCCGCCGATCCAGCCCCTGTCGAGCGCGAGCTGCGCGAGACCCGTCAGGGCCGCGGCTCGGCGCTGATCCGGAGACCTGCCGTCGTCGGCCGAGGGAACACCCACGATGCCCGTCAGCGCCGTGACCAGAACGTCCGCGTGCTCCGCGGTGAGGAAACCATCGAACGCGACGCCGTGGTCGCGCCGCGCGAAGCTCAGCCGTTCCTGACTCCTCGCGTTCCGGTGCTCGCGCTCATGGGCATCGGAGTCGACCCTCGCCGCCCACCGCCGGCACTCCCGGTCGAACTCGTCGACGCCCAACCGCTTGGCCTTGGCCACCAGCGCGGCCTCGTTGCGGTCCGAGAGGTCCGAAGCCAGCGCTGCCTTCCGGGCGTCGCTGGTCGGACCCCGGCGAGCGAGTACCTGGGCATGCTCGAGGGAGATCTCCCCCGCGCCCACCGCCCGCGCGGTGGTGGGCAGCGTCGTCTCCAGCGCCTGACCCAGCGAGGCCTCTCGCCGCGCCGCACCGACGGACGACCTCGTCTGCCCGGCCGCCCAGTCGGCGAACGTGCGCGCCCCGCTCGCGGCCCACCGGCCGTCGTCCTCCACGCGTGCGAGGAGTCGTGCAGCGAACGCGAGCACCTGGTCGCAGGTGGCGCGGAGCTGTCGATGGACGGTCGCGGCCTCGCCGGGCTCGATCCCGGCTACGTCACGCTCGATCAGAGCGGTGGCAGCCTCACGCAGCCGAACCGCATCCGCCGCCAGACCCGTCGTCACTCTCTCGCCCCTGCCCTTGTCCGAGTTCCCGATCGATAGAACTAGTGTACGAACCGGCACTGACACGGACATTTCGGGCCCGCCCCTCCAGTGGAGCGCTTGGAATCCACAGTCCGGTGAGAGCCCCCGCAACCCGCAGCCCCGCCCCAACGCGCAGCCCCGCCGCCCCAGTTCGAACCCACCGGAACCCACCGGAGCCCGCCTACGCTGATGCCGTGGCCAAGCACGCCCCCGCCGGCACGCCCGCACTCGCGGCGCTGACCCGCGGGGGCATCCCCCACACGGTCCACACCTACGCCCACGACGCCGGCTCCGCGGTCGGGTACGGCATGGAGGCGGCCCGGGCCCTCGGGCTGCCCGCCGATCAGGTGTTCAAGACGCTCCTGGCCGACGTCGACGGAACCCTCACCGTCGCGGTCGTGCCCGTCACCACGACGCTGGACCTCAAGGCGCTCGCGCGGGCCGTCGGAGGCAAGCGCGCCACGATGGCGGACCCGACCGTCGCCGAGCGCGCCACCGGGTACGTCGTCGGCGGCATCTCCCCGCTCGGCCAGAAGCACGCCCACCCAACCGTCCTCGACGAGACCGCCGAGCTGTACGACGTCGTCTACGTCTCGGGCGGTCGGCGCGGCCTCGACATCGGCCTGACCCCGGCAGACCTGATCGCCCTCACCGGAGCCACCCTCGCGGACATCGGCCGGGATTGACGCCCCTGCCCGACGACGCCGTCCCAGCCGTCACGCCCGCCCCAGCGCCTCCCGCAACCAGGCGACCACCTCGTCATCGACGTCCGTTACGGCTTGGATCTCGAGGTGGTGCCCTGCAAGAAGCCCTCAGGTCGCACCAGTCATCGCCGTCCCACTCACGATCCGCGGCTCGTCCAGATCCGCGTTGTCCACGACGACGCTCGCCCGACGCGCGGGCCGGCAGCGCGCCAGGTACAGCCGCTGCCCGTTCCGGTACCTGCGGACGGCCTCGGGGGGCAGGAGACCATCCCGAGCGACCATCCGCGCCAGCGCCACCTCCCAGGGCGCGCACAGCAGCACCGAGAGGTCCCATACCGGAACGAGCTCGGGCCGGTGCAGGAACACCCCGTCCACGACGACGACGTCGCCCGCCGCCACCCGGGCCGTGTCTCCCGACGCCGGGCGGTCCGCGCGCACGTCGAACGCGGCGGTCCGCAGGAGGCCGTCCCCGCCCAGCCGTAGGGGCTCGACGACGGCGGCCCGGAACGCCCGGTAGTCGAAGGAGTCCCGGTAGTAGCCCTCGGGCGAGAACCCGCCCCTCCGGTACCGCTCGGCGCGCGGTCGGTGGAAGCCGTCGAGCGAGACCCGCACGGCCGAGAACCCAGCCCCCCGGAGCGCGGCGACCAATTCCTCCGCGAAGGCCGTCTTGCCGACGCCGTCCACCCCGTCGACCCCGACCAGGCGCGGGGCGTCGTCGGGCAGCGCGACGATCCGCGCCGCGAGGTCGGCCAGGAGCTCGGGCCTGCCCATCCGGCGATCATCGCACCGGCCGCGGGCACTAGGGTCCCGATGTGACCACCGCCCGCAGCGCTGCCCGGCGACGCCTCGCCGACGTGCGGCAGCGGATCGCCCGCGCGGCCGTCGCCGCGGACCGCGACCCGGCCGACGTCCGGCTGCTCCTGGCCACCAAGTCGATGCCGACCGACGTAGTGCGTTCGGTGGTGGAGGCGGGCGGCGACCTCCTCGGCGAGAACCGGGTCCCCGAACTCCTGGAGCACGCGCCCGCGCTCGCGGACCTGCGACCCGAGATCCACTTCATCGGCCACCTGCAGTCCAACAAGATCGCCGCCGCGCTCCCCTGGGTCGGCTGCGTCCAGAGCGTCGACACCCTCGCGCTCGCCGAGCGCCTCTCTCGCAGGTGCGCAGTGCTCGGCCGCGACCTCGACGTGATGGTCCAGGTGAACGTCTCCGCCGAGCCGACCAAGCACGGCACGACGCCCGACGACGCCGCCGCTCTCGCCGAGGCCGTCGCGACCCTCCCCCACCTCCGGCTCACCGGGTTCATGACGATCGGCGCGAACTCGCCGGACGAGCGCCTGGTCCGCGCCGGCTACGCGCGCCTACGGGAGGCGCGCGACGCCGTCGTCGGAGACAGACCAGAAGCCCGCGAGCTCTCCATGGGAATGAGCGGCGACCTCGAGCTCGCCATCGCCGAGGGCGCGACGATCGTCAGGGTGGGCACCGCGGTGTTCGGCCCGAGGCAGAAGGGCTGAGCCTCCCCCGACGGTCCGCCGCCGTGCCCGACCTACGGCACCCGCGCGGTCCATTCCGGCGTCGCGAACTTGTCCCGGGCCAGCGCCTCGGCCCGGGCGCGCTCATCGGCCGTCACCGCCCCGTCGACGGCCCGGTACCGCTCCCGGAAGTGCGCCTTGAACGCCTCGATCACGTCGGCGCGCGCCATGCCGGTCTGCGAGCGCAACGGGTCGACGCGCTTGTTCGCGCTGGCGGTCCCCTTGTCGGACAGCTTCTCCCGCCCGATCCGAAGCACCTCGAGCATCTTGGTCGCGTCGATGTCGTAGGCCATGGTCACGTGGTGCAGCACCGCCCCGTTGGCCAGCCGCTTCTGCGCGGCGCCGGCGATCTTGCCCGTCGGTGAGGCGATGTCGTTCAGCGGCACGTAGCGGGCGTCGATGCCCAGGCCGTGCAGGGCACCGAGCACCCAGTCGTCCAGGAAGGCGTACGACCGCTCGAAGCTCAGGCCCTCGACCAGCGACGCGGGCACTGTCAGCGAGTAGGTGATCGTGTTCCCGGGCTCGATGAACATCGCGCCGCCGCCGGAGATCCGACGGACCACCGTCATCCCGTGCCGCCGCGCGGCGTCGTCGTCCACCTCGTTGCGCAGGGACTGGAACGAGCCGATCACCACCGCGGGCGCGCCCCACTCCCAGATCCGCAGGGTCGGCCGCCGCGCGCCCTCGCCGACCGCCTCGGCCAGCACCTGGTCCAGCGCCATGTGCATCGCCGGCGACTGCGGCCCCTCGTGCACGATCTCGAAGGTGTGGTCCGCCCAGCTGGTCGCGTGCCCGAGCGCCCGGCGGACGGCGATCGCCACGGCCTCCGGCGTGAAGCCCACCATCGTCACGCCGTCGTGCACGGCATCCTGCACGACGGCGGTCAGCTGGCTCACCGTCGCGCCGTGCGGCATCCCGACCAGCGACGCTTCGATCGCACCGAGGGCGTCGTCGGGCTCGAGGAAGAAGTCCCCGCTCACCGCGACCCGGCTGATCCGGCCGTCGACCACCTCCACGTCGGCGACCACGAGCTTGCCACCGCGGACCTTGTACTCGCCTCGCACGGAATCATCCTACGACTCGCGGTGGCTCGGTTTGCTTGATCAGCGCCCGGGTGATGGGTTGGCAGGGACGAGAGGACCAACTTGAGCGAGCAAGAGCACACCACCGGCGGCACCTACACCGTCCCGGGCAAGGAGTACACCCGCGACACCCGGTACCTGAGCACGCGGATCACCATGGACGGCGATCACTACCCGGTCGAGCCCGGCCGGTACCGCCTGATCGCCGCCCGCGCCTGCCCCTGGGCGAACCGCGCGATCATCGTGCGCCGGCTCCTCGGTCTGGAGGACGCGATCTCCCTCGGGCTGACTGGTCCCACGCACGACGAGCGGTCGTGGACCTTCGACCTCGACCCCGGCGGCCGGGACCCGGTGCTCGGGATCGAACGCCTCCAGGAGGCCTTCTTCCGCCGCGACCCCGAGTACGCCCGGGGCATCACCGTCCCGGCGATCGTGGACGTTCCGAGCGGCGCCGTGGTCACCAATGACTTCGCACAGATCACGCTGGACATGTCGACCGAGTGGCGCGAGTACCACCGGCCCGGCGCCCCCGAGCTCTATCCGGAGCACCTGCGCGACGAGATCGACGCGGTCAACCGGCGGGTCTTCGCGCAGGTGAACAACGGGGTGTACCGGGTGGGCTTCGCGGGATCCCAGGACGCCTACGACGCCGCGCACCCGCGCCTGTGGGCCGCCATGGACTGGCTCGAGGAGCTGCTGACCGACCGGCGCTACCTGGTCGGCGACACCATCACCGAGGCCGACGTGCGGCTGTTCACCACCCTGGTCCGGTTCGACGCCGTCTACCACGGGCACTTCAAGTGCAACCGCAACAAGCTGACCGAGATGCCTGCGCTCTGGGCCTACGCGCGGGACCTGTTCCA
This sequence comes from uncultured Actinotalea sp., assembly GCA_964349585.1. Lineage (GTDB taxonomy): Bacteria > Actinomycetota > Actinomycetes > Actinomycetales > Cellulomonadaceae > Actinotalea. The sequence goes on along the minus strand of CAYGGX010000009.1, from coordinate 5,537 downwards.
GACGCCGGGCCTCGGCGACACGGTGGACTTCGCACAGATCAAGGAGCACTACTACGTGGTGCACACCGACATCAATCCCACCCAGATCGTGCCCGCCGGGCCGGACCTCTCGGGCTGGCTGACGCCGCACGGCCGCGAGTCGCTCGGCGGTCGCCCGTTCGGCGACGGCACGCCGCCCGGGCCGCTGCGGGACGACGAACTGGTGGACCCCGCGAACACGCCGCTCGCCGCCTGAGCCTCCCGCCCGCAGCTACGCTCGCGAGCGTGCGCGAAGACGTCAGCTGGGACGAGTACAACGCCCACCAGCAGGGCCGCGAGCCGCGCGCGTCACTAGCCAGAGCCCTCGACGCCGCGGGCCGGCCCGGCGCCGGACGCACCGCGATCGACCTGGGCTGCGGCGAGGGCATCGAGGTCTCCGCCCTGCTGGCCGAAGGCTGGGTCGTGCACGCGGTCGACGGCGAACCGGCCGCCCTGAGCCGTCTCGCGGAACGGACCGACCCCGACGACCTACCCCGGCTGCACATCCACCACCAGGATTACGCCGACCTCGTGGCCCTGCCTCCCGCGGACCTGATCCACGCGTCCTACGCCCTGCCCTACTGCCCGCCGGAACACCTCGATCGGGTATGGACGGCGGTCCGTGAGGCGCTGCGGCCGGGCGGAGTCCTGGCCTGCCAGCTGTTCGGCCCGAACGACACGGCCTTCGGCGACCCGACCATGACCTTCCACACCGCCGCGAAGGCACGCGCCCGCCTGGACGGCCTGGAGATCGTGCACTTGGAGGAGGAGGACGCCGACGGCGACTCCTACACCGGCCCCACGCACTGGCACGTCTTCCACATCGTGGCGCGCCGGCCCGGGTGACCGATCAGCGCCTCGGTAGCAGCCCGACGTCGCGCACCGCGCCCTTGTCGGCCGACGTCGCCATCGCCGCGTAGGCCCACAGGGCCGGGGACACCGACCGCTCCCGCGCGACCGGGCGGTAGCCACCGGCCGCCTCGAGCGCGCCACGGCGGCGCTCCAGCACCGCGTCGTCGACGCGCAGCGCGATGCTCCGCGCCGGGATGTCGATGTCGATCACGTCGCCGTCCTCCACCAGGGCGATGACGCCCCCAGCCGCCGCCTCGGGCGAGACGTGCCCGATCGACAGCCCGCTCGTCCCGCCGGAGAACCGGCCGTCGGTGATCAGGGCGCAGAAGGCCCCGAGACCCTTGGCCTTGATGTACGTCGTCGGGTAGAGCATCTCCTGCATGCCCGGCCCGCCGGCGGGTCCCTCGTACCGCACGACGACGACGTCGCCCGCGGTCACCCGCCCGGCCAGGATCGCCTCGACCGCGTCCTCCTGTGACTCCACGACCACCGCGGGACCGGAGAAGGTCAGGGAGTCCTCGGCGACGGCCGCCGTCTTGACCACGCACCCGTCGGCGGCGAGGTTCCCGTAGAGCACGGCCAGGCCGCCGTCGGCGCTGTAGGCGTTGGCGACGTCCCGGATGCAGCCCGCCGCGGCGTCGTCGTCCAGGGACTCCCACCGCTCGGACTGCGAGCCGGCGGTCGACGAGCGCACCCCGCCCGGCGCCGCGTGGAACAGCTCGACCGCCTCGTCCGACGGCGACCCGCCGCGCACGTCCCACTCCTTGAGCCACGCGTCCAGCGACGGGGCGTGCACGGCGTGCACGTCCTCGGCCAGCAGCCCGCCCCGCTGGAGCTCGCCGAGGATCGCCGGGATCCCACCGGCGCGGTGCACGTCCTCCATCAGAAGACTGCCGCTCGGCGCCACCTTGCAGATGCACGGCACCCGGCGCGAGATGGCGTCGATGTCGGCCATTGTGAAGTCGAGTTCGGCCTCGTGGGCGGCGGCCAGGATGTGCAGCACCGTGTTCGTCGAGCCGCCCATCGCGACGTCCAGGGCCATCGCGTTCTCGAAGGCCGAACGGGTGGCCACGTTGCGGGGCAGCACCGACGCGTCGTCTGCGTCGTACCACCGCCGGCACAGCTCCACGGCGAGCGTGCCCGCCTCCTGGTACAGGGCGGTCCGGGCGGTGTGCGTCGCTAGCGTCGAGCCGTTGCCCGGCAACGCCAGCCCTAACGCCTCGAGCAGGCAGTTCATCGAGTTGGCGGTGAACATCCCCGAGCACGAGCCGCAGGTCGGACACGCGGCCTCCTCGACCCGAGCGAGGTCAGCGTCCGAGACCGCATCCGAGACGGCGTCCTCCATCGCATCGATGAGGTGCACCCGCTTACGCACGGTGCCGTCGACGAGCACCACGGTCCCGCCCTCCATCGGCCCGCCCGAGACAAACACGGCCGGGATGTTCAGCCGCAGGGCGGCCATGAGCATGCCGGGGGTGATCTTGTCGCAGTTGGAGACGCAGACCAGGGCGTCGGCGCAGTGCGCGTTGACCATGTACTCGACGCTGTCGGCGATCAGGTCGCGGCTGGGCAGCGAGTAGAGCATCCCGCCGTGCCCCATGGCGATGCCGTCGTCGACGGCGATCGTGTTGAACTCGCGCGCGATGCCGCCGGCGGCGTGCACCGCCTCGCTGACGATCCGGCCCACGGGCGCCAGGTGCGTGTGCCCGGGCACGAACTCCGTGAACGAGTTGGCCACGGCGACGATCGGCTTGCCGATGTCCTCGGCCGCCACCCCCGTGGCGCGGAGCAGCGCCCGCGCCCCCGCCATGTTGCGTCCGTGGGTGACGGTCCGGGAGCGTAGTTCCGGCATGTGGTGCTCCTTCATCGAGGGGCGGCCGACGCCGCCGGGTGGTGGGGCTAGCGGCAGTCGGTTGCGACGTCGTCGGGCATCTCGGACCGGTTCTCCACACCGGCATGCACCAGGCCGAAGACGATCGAGTCCACCAGGGCCTCCCAGGAGGCCTCGATGATGTTCGGCCCGACGCCGACGGTCATCCAGGTGGTCTCCGCGCCGGTGTCCATGGTCTCCACGAGCACGCGGGTGATGGCGTCGGTGCCGTGCTCGGTGTCCAGGATGCGCACCTTGAAGTCGATCAGCTCGAACCTGTCGATCTCCGGGTAGGTGGGCCGGACCGCCTTGCGCAGCGCCTGGTCAAGGGCGTTCACCGGTCCGTTGCCCTCGTCGGTCGCGACCATCCGCTCGCCGCCGACGTGCATCTTGACCGTGGCCTCGGCGTCGGCCTGGGTCGGGTCGCCCGGCTCCGTCTCGACGATGACCCGCCAGCTCTCGGTGCAGAAGAACGCGGTGCGCTGGCCGTCGAGCTCCTCACGCAGCAGCAGCTCGAAGGAGGCGTCGGCGGCGTCGTAGGTGTAGCCCTGCGCCTCGGCGTCCTTGACCCGGTTGGTGACCCGGGTGAGGAGCTCGCCCTGTCCGGTGAGGTCGAAGCCCAGCTCGCGGCCCTTGAGCTCGATCGACGCCCGGCCGGCCATGTCGGAGACCAGCATCCGCATGTCGTTGCCGACCGCCTTGGGGTCGGTGTGCTGGTACATGTCCGGGTCCACCTTGATCGCGGACGCGTGCAGCCCGCCCTTGTGCGCGAACGCGCTGGCGCCGACGTAAGGCTGCCGGGCGAACGGCGCGATGTTCGTGATCTCGGCGACCGCGTGCGCGATCCGGGTCATCTCCTGCAGCGTGCCGCCCTGCAGCACCGGGCGGCCGAGCTTCAGCTCCAGGTTCGCGACCACCGACGTCAGGTCCGCGTTGCCGGTGCGCTCGCCGTAACCGTTGACGGTGCCCTGGACGTGCACCGCGCCGGCGGAGACGGCCGCGATCGTGTTCGCCACCGCGCAGCCGCTGTCGTTATGGGCGTGCATGCCGAGCCGGCCGCCGGTCTTGGCGAGAACCGCCGAGACGATCTCGTGCACCCAGTCCGGCAGCATGCCGCCGTTGGTGTCGCACAGGCACACGGTCTCGGCGCCCGCCTCGAACGCCGCGACCGCAGCGCGCAGCGCGTAGTCCGGGTCGAACCGGTAGCCGTCGAAGAAGTGCTCGGCGTCAAGGATCACCCGGCGCCCCTCACCCACCAGGTAGCTCACGGTGTCGGAGATCATCGCGAGGTTCTCCTCGCCGGTGGTCTTCAGCGCCCGCTCCACGTGCCGGATGTCCGACTTGGCCACGAGTGTCAGCACCGGCGCCTCGGAGTCGAGCAGCGCGCGCACCTGGGCGTCCTCGTGGGTGCGCACGCCCGCCTTGCGGGTGGACCCGAACGCGGCGAGCTCGGCGTTGCGGAAGTCGAGCTCCTTGTCGGCGCGCTTGAAGAACTCGGTGTCCTTGGGGATCGCGCCCGGCCAGCCGCCCTCGATGAAGCCGACGCCCAGCTCGTCGAGCAGGGGGGCGATGAGCAGCTTGTCCCCGACGGACAGGTTCATGCCCTCCTGCTGCGCGCCGTCGCGCAGGGTGGTGTCGTAGACGTCGAAGGTGGTGTCCATCTGCTCTTCTCCGGTCGGTCGCGCATGTGCCATGTCGGACGACGCCGGTCGGTGGGCTTGGGTGGTGCCCGGACCAACAAAAAGACCCCCCGAGGTGCGGGAGGTCTGCGCGCTCGGCGGGTGTGCCGAACGCGCTAGCCGATAATCAGGCTGAACAGTGCCATGGCGGCATCATGCCATACCTACGGGACCGTAGGAAGCGGCGTCCACGGCGGCCCGATGACTCAAGGCCCACGACGACGTCGTCGATCTCCGGTACAACGGTTCCGGCGTCCCGCCCGTTGAGAGGGTGAGTGCAGAGACGGGACGACGACCAAGGAGGGCCAGGCATGGGCGACAGCCCGCGCGATGCGGCCCTCGTCGCCCTGGCCCGTGACCGCGGCCAGGCGTTGACCCGGTACGCGGCGATGTTCACCGGGGATCCAACCGCCGCACAAGACCTGGTGCAGGACGCGTTGGTGAAGGTCTTCGCCAGGACCCGCACCGGCCGGGAGCTCGATGCGCTGGAGTCCTACGTCCGACGCACCATCGCGACGTTGTACATCGACGGGTACCGCCGCCGACGCAAGCACTCGCAGATCCAGCACCTGATCACGACCGAGCACATCGCCGCTGCCGGTCCCCAGGCGGCCGAGGTGCTGGACCTGCACGCCGCACTGGCGACCCTGGCCCCCAGGAACGCGCCGTCGTCGTGCTGCGGTACTTCGACGACCTGACGGTGCCCGACGTCGCCGCGCACCTCGGCCTGGCCGAGGGTTCGGTCAAGCGGTACCTGTCCAACGCGATCGGCAAGCTCGAGCAACGACTGGGCCCGATGCCCTCGGCGCGCGCCTCCGGCACGCGGCGGGTGCCAATCACTACACGACCCGGAGGGAGGGGCTGAGATGGAGTTCGACCTTCAGCAGCGAATGCACGACCTCGAGCGTGCCCAGGTCGTCCGCCCCGAGCCCGTGCCCACCGGTCAGGTGCTGACTCGGGTCCACCGACGCCGGGCGATCCGGGGCGCCGCCGTCGGCCTGGCCGCCGCCGCGGTCATCGTCGGCGCAGCCGCAGCCGTCTACGCCGCTCCTTGGGCTCCCCCACCCCCAGCGGAGACGCCCACCCCCTTACCCACCATCGAACCCACCATCGAACCC
>CAYGGX010000008.1:45395-49411 GCA_964349585.1 uncultured Actinotalea sp. | reverse complement strand
GGCGGGGGCACCTGGGCGATCGGCAGGGGCACGCCGGCGGTCGCGGGATCGTGCGGGCTGCCCGGGATCGGCCGCGGCACGAAGTAGCCCGACGGTTCGCTGGCCAGCGCCGAGGTGTGCGTCTCGACCCGAGGCGCCTGCGCTCGGGCGCGCGGCAGCGGGGTCACGCCAAGCAGGCGCGATGCGAGCTCGCGCGCGATGTCGGCGACCTCGAGGGGCGACAACCGCGGGGCCAGGTCCACCATGAAGCTGGCGAGGTGCAGCCGCCCGACGACGTACACCCCGGCCGTGGGCTCCGGCGGCATGTCCCGGGTCGTCACGCAGAGCACGCCGACGACCGAGGTCCGGTGCTCGGGTGCGAGCAGGGCCGTGACGGTGGCGCAGGCCGCGGTGAGCCGCTCGATGTCGCCCTCGCACCGGTAGCCACCGTGCCGCAGGATGCCGTTCTGCACGGTCACGTTGCCGGTCCAGTCCTTCTCGTCGACGACGACGACGCCACCGGGGCCGACCGCGACATGGCTGATGGACTCGTCCGCCGCGCCGGCCCAGCGGACCCCGTGCAGCCCGGTCCAGCCGTAGCGCGTCAGGATCTCCAGGCTCGTGGCACCAACTCGCTCGTTCTCGCCCTGCCACCAGCTCAGCCGCTTGCGCTCGGCCCTGGCGACGGCCGCCTGGACGTCAGGCAGTACCGTGCCCGTCCGCCCGGGCCCCCCCGGGCCCGGGTCGGACGACGCCGGCTTGCGGTACCAGCGGACAGCACGCCTCTCGAGACTCCCCATGGTCTTCCCCCACCAATGTCACTGCACTAGTGACTATCGGCAATAGGAGGCGTGACTGAATCACCCATTAGGGGGAACTTGGCTCGCGAATCGTGAACCGGATGTGAGATCGGCGCCGACTTCGCGCCGGTTGGGTGCGCGATGGGTCATTCGTTCCTGCAGTCCGGCAGGGCTGATCACACCAGTGAGAGGACCGCCACCAAGAAGTCCGACTCCGCGGTGAACGGCCGCAGGTCCCACGTCGAGACGGTGAGGTCCACGGTCAGCCCGGCCGCGGCGACGTCGTCGAAGAACTGGCCGAACCCGTAGCCGCGACCCGCGCCGAAGCCGACCACGGCGCGGCCGTCGGACTTCAGGTGGGCGCCCATCCGCCGGAGCACCTCGGCCTCGCTGCCCGCCGCGAGGAAGGTCATCACGTTCCCCGCGCACACGACGACGTCGAACGGCTCGGGGATCCCCGCCGCAGGGAGGTCCAGCTCCGCGAGGTCGCCGACCCGCCAGTCCGGACCGGGGTGATCCGCCCGTGCCGCCTCGATCAGCACCGGGTCGACGTCCACCCCGACCACCGTGTGGCCCGCCGCGTGCAGGTGCGACCCGACCCGGCCGGGACCGCACCCGGCGTCGAGGATCCGCGAACCGCGCGGCACCAACGCGTCGATCAGGCGCGCCTCGCCGGCCAGGTCGGACCCCTCCGCGGCCATCCGCCGGAACCGGTCGACGTACCAGTGCGAGTGCTGCGGGTCGGCGGCGGTTCGCTCCTCCCAGCGGGAGGGGCGGCGGCGGGACGGCTCGGTCACTGGGCCTCCGGGGACTTATGGTCGAAGTTGGCGACGCCCAGGCGCCAGTACCCGGTGGTGCTGAAGGAGTCGGGCCCCAAGCCGCGGCGCTTCACCTCGGCGCGGATCGCCCGCACCTGGCTCGCCTCGGCGGCGGCCCATACGTAGCCGGGACCCCGGGCGAATCGGCAACCCGCGACGGCGTCGGGCAGCAGGCGTGAGGTGCCGGGGGGAGCGGTGCCGCGATGCAGCCAGGTGACCCGGACGCCGTCGTGCGTGGGCAGGTCGAGCTCGTCCTCGGGCCCGCCGACCTCGCAGAACGCGTCCACCCGGGCCCGCCCCAGCCGCTCGAGCCAGTTCGCGAGCGCCGGCAGCCCGGTCTCGTCGGCGGCCAGCACGTACCAGTCGCGATCCAGGGGCCGCATCGTTGAGCTGCGCGGGCCGAGCAGCCCGAGCGGCTGACCGGGCGCCGCCCGCGCAGCCCACCTCCCCGCCGGTCCGTGGCCGTGCACGACCATGTCGAGGTCCAACTCGCCCTGCCCGGCACGGAACGCGCGGATCGTGTAGTCGCGGTGGATCAGGCCCGGGTCCGCGCGGTTGGTCCAGTGGCCGTCGGAGACGACGGGCATGGTGGGCGGCGACGCTTCGTCGGCGGGGAAGAACACCTTGGCGTGGTCCGTCGCCGCCAGGGTCGCGAAGCCGGCGAGGTCCCCGGCGAGGGTGACGCGGCGCATGGACCGGCTCAGCTCGGTGACGCGGTGGACCCTGAGCAGGCGGGGGACCAGGGCGTGGACCACCCGGGGGACGGCGTGTGCGGGTGTCTCGCGGTCGTGCATGCGTCCAAGTGTGCGGCACGCCGGCGCGGGGCTCAGTCGGAGCAGAGCTCGATCCTGAGCTCGCCGCCGTCCTCAAGCTCCGCCTCGAACTTGTACCGGGTGCCCTCGGTGAACAGCTCCACCTCGGCCTCGTCGCCCTCCTCCTCGATCCGGAAGTCCCAGCCGTCGGCCGGCTGGACCGAGGCGACGGCCAGTCGGCCCTCCTTCTGGGACAGGGTCACGACGCCGGCATCGCCCAGCTGGTAGGTGGCCGTCTCGTTCTCGGGGATGTCGACGCGGCCGCCCGACGACGGAGCCACCCGCCGGCCGGAGAGTCTGGCTCAGGTGCGTCGCTGTGCGGAGGGTCTGACCCCTGTGGCGGCCCGAACCCTCCGCACAACGTGGGCTGTGCGGAGGGTTTGCCGCCGAAGCCTGTCTGTGCGGAGGGTCTGACCCCTGTGGCGGCCCGAACCCTCCGCACAGCACCGGTGCTAAGCCAGCACGCAGGCCGGGCCACACGACCGCGCGGTTCCCGACCAGCCGCGCGATCGGAGCGCCGCGTCCACCTGGGCCGCTGTCGCGCAGGGTGTGACTCTGACGTGTCGCCACCGGAAGCGCAGGGTGAGTTCGTTCCGCTCGATGAGCACCGCGTTGTCCCGCCACACGTCGGCGTCCGTGCGGCCGCCGGGGTGCGCGAGCTCGCCGTCCAGCTCGACCCGAACCCCGAGCCCGTCGTACAAGCGATCAGCCCGCACCCAACGACCGTCGAGGACATGCCTGACCTGGAGTTGAGCCGACGGGAGGCCATGGCGACGCTCGACATCGCGGTGGTACCGGAGCTCGAGGGGTGACTCGATGCCGTCCGCGACGGCGCCGATCAGTTCGACGAGGAGCGCACGTCGCCGAACCCGCGGCCGGCTCGCGAGCGCCGCGAGGATCTGCTCCGGCCAGGTTCCCGCCCGGACGGCGGCGCAGATGAGGTTCACCGCCTCGTCGTCGGACGTCGCGTCCCGGAGCAGGTCGATCACCGTCTGGCCCCTCGACACGACCGCAAGCGAACCGGGTACCACCTCCAGGCGCCGGCAACGGCGAATCACGAGTCCCGCAGAGGGAGCGACTCGGCGAGCTTCGGGGATGCTCACGTGGATGAGCTGCGGCGGCCGCTGAACCATCTCGTAAAGGAACCCGGCCGAGCCGTCGCTGAGCGCCGCACCCGGGCCGGCGTACAGGAGGGCGGCGTGGGCTCGGGTGCGCCAGAGCACTGGGCCCGAGTGGGTGACCATCACGCCGGTGTGCAGGCGCTGCCACCGCCCCGAGCTCACCTGCGCGGAGACCCATTTCGGTGATGTGCCGAACCCGAGACACTGACCTCGCGTGATGACACCGTCCTGTCGGGCAGCGAGCGCCCGGATGCCGGACGGAACGGGACGCACGGTGGAGAGCATGGTCCACTCCGCAGGTGCGGCACTCGGGCCCCGTCGCGGGCCTGTGGATCGAGCCCGGCCATGCACCCTGTGGACACGGAGACACCGCCCCTGCCCGCCGAGACTGCGCGGAAGGCTCGGGCCCAGATTCGGCCTATGACTTCCGCATGAGCGGGGTGCCCGACGACGACGTCGCGCGGAGCCGCGGGGTGCCCGACGACG
>CAYGGX010000008.1:0-45295 GCA_964349585.1 uncultured Actinotalea sp. | reverse complement strand
GCGGGGTGCCCGACGACGACGTCGCGCGGAGCCGCGGGGTGCCCGACGACGCCGCCCGGAGCCGCGGACTCGGCCCGGGACGTGCCTCCGTGGACGTCAAACCCTGTGCGGAAGGTTTGGACCCGGGGGCGGCCCGAACCTTCCGCGGAAGCGGATCGCCGGCGCCGCCCGACGCCGGTGCCGCCCGACGACGGCGCCGCCCGACGCCATCGCCGCCCGACGCCATCGCCGCCGCCGCCCCGCTCCGGCTCAGGCCGGCTCAGTGCTCCTTGGCCTCCTTGGCGGCCTTGACCTCGGCGACCACCTTGTCCACCAGGTGCGACGGCAGGATGTCGTAGTGGTCGTGGACCGCGGTGAACGTGCCGCGACCGCCGGTGAGCGAGCGCAGGTCGGCGACGTACCGGCGGATCTCCGAGTCGGGCACCAGCGCCTGGATCTCGCTGCGGCCGTCCTCGAGGGTTGTGGTGCCGGCGATCCGGCCGCGCCGCGAGGAAAGGTCGCCCATCACGTCGCCCTGCAGGGCCTGGGGCACCCGGACGGTGATCAGCGACACCGGCTCGAGCACGTTCGACCCGCCCTTGGCGAGGGCCTCCTTGAGCCCGATCGAGGCCGCGGTGCGGAAGGCCATGTCCGAGGAGTCCACCGGGTGGAACTTGCCCTCGTAGACCTCGACGCGCACGTCGACCACCGGGAAGCCGTGCAGGCCGCCGCCGGCCATCGCCTCGTGAACGCCCTTCTCGACCGCCGGGATGTAGTTGCGCGGGATCGCGCCGCCGACGATCGAGTCGACGAACTCCGAGCCTTCGCCGCGGGGCGCGGGGCTGACGCGCAGCTGGCAGACGGCGTACTGGCCGTGCCCACCGGACTGCTTCTTCAGCTTGCCCTCGGCCTCGACGGACTTGGCGATGGTCTCGCGGTAGGCGATCCGCACGTCCTCGGTGCTGACGTTCACGCCGAACTTGCGCGCGAGCCGCTCCAGCGCCACGGCGATGTGCGTGTCGCCGGTCCCGCGCAGGATCGTCTGCCCGCTGTCCACGGCGCGGTCGATCACCAACGTCGGGTCCTCGCCGACCAGGCGCTGCAGGGCGCTGGAGAGCTTGTCGTCGTCGGCCTGGGTGAGCGGCCGCAGCGCGAGCGCGTAGGGCGTCGGCCGCGGCTCGGGCCCGGTGACGTGGACCTTCACGCCCTTCTTGGCCAGCGTTGAGCCGGTGGGCGTGGCCGCCAGCTTGGCGACGGCGCCGATGTCCCCGGCGGCGAGCGCCTCGGCGGGCAGGTGGTCCTTCCCGCGCAGGTAGAACATCCCGTGCATCCGCTCCTCGGTGCCGGTCGCGGAGTTGACCAGCCGGTCCTCGTTCTTCACGGTGCCGGACAGCACCTTGAACAGCGAGACCTGACCGACGAACGGGTCGGCAACGGTACGGAACACGTACAGCAGCGGGTCGCCCTTGGGGTCTGCGGCGACCTCCGTCTCGGGTCCGTCCGGCGTGCCGACGCGGACGATGACCGGGCGGTCGGCGGGCGAAGGGCCCAACGCGCACAGGTAGTCGGCGAGCCGATCGATGCCCACCCCGGTGATCGTGGAGCCGACCAGCACGGGGAACTCGGCGCAGTCGCGGACCTCGTGCCGCAGGGCGGCGCTCAGCTCGTCGGCCGAGGGCATGTCCCCGGAGAGGTAGCGCTCCAGCTGCTCGTCGTCGCCGGAGACGATCTCCTCCGCGACCTCCTCGTGCAGGCGCCGCTCCTCGTCCGCGATGTCGTCGGGCAGCGGCTCGGTGCGGCGCTTGCCGTCCTTGTCGTAGACGAACCCGGTTTCGGAGAGGATGTCGGCGACCCCGCGGAAGGCGTCCTCCTCGCCGAGGGGCAGCTCGAGCGGGACGATCCCGCTGCCGAACACCTCGCGCAGCTGGGCGAGCACCCGGCGGAAGTCGGCGCGGGGCTTGTCCTCCTTGGTGAGGAAGACCATCCGCGGTATCCCGGCGTCCACGCACTGCTGCCAGACGATCTCGGTGCCGACCTCCACGCCGTCCACGGCGCTGACGACGATCAGGGCTAGGTCGGCGACGGACAGCGCCGCGTCCACGCCGCCGGCGAAGTCGGCGTAGCCGGGGGTGTCGATCAGATTGATGCGGTAGGCACGGCCGTCAGCGGCCGTCCAATGAAAGGGGGCGACTGCCGGCGAGAGCGAGATCCCGCGCTTGGTCTCCTCGGGCTCGGTGTCGCACACCGTGGTGCCCTCTTCGACGCGCCCCATCCGCGGGATGACCCCCGCGCGGTGCAGCAGCGCCTCGGCCAAGCTCGTCTTGCCGGCGCCGCTGTGGCCCACCAGGGCCACGTTTCGGATGGTGGGCGTCTGTGCCGTGTCCATGTGCGGTTCTCCCTCGTTGGAGTGGACCTTGCCGTGCAGGCTAGTCAAGCGCACTCCGGAGGGGTACAGGACCAACGTCGGTCGGGGATCCGAGGTCCCTCCCGCCCGGGCGGGTCCTGCGGTTAGGATGGCGCCACCGTGGGAGCGCTCTCGCTCCGGTCCGGTCCCACGCTGCGGCCGCGCTGGGCGCAAGCGGTGCAACGATTGAGCACGGCACGACCCGCTAGCACGAGAGGCATACCCGCATGCGCTACGGCCACTTCGACGATGAGCGCCGCGAGTACGTCATCACGACGCCGCACACCCCCTACCCGTGGATCAACTACCTGGGCTCGCAGGACTTCTTCTCGCTCATCTCCCACCAGGCGGGCGGCTACTCGTTCTACCGCGACGCCCGGATGCGCCGGATCACCAGGTACCGCTACAACAACATCCCGACCGACGCAGGCGGGCGGTACCTGTACGTGAACCACGGCGGTGACGTCTGGACGCCGTCGTACCTGCCCGTGAAGGCCGACCTGGACCACTTCGAGGCCCGGCACGGCCTGGGCTACACGCGGATCACCGGCGAGCGCGGGGGCATCCGGGTCGAGAGCCTGTTCTTCGTCCCGGTCGACACCAACGCCGAGATCCAGCGGGTGACGGTGACCAACACGTCCGACGACGCCGCCTCCGTCACCCTGTTCTCGTTCGTCGAGTTCGCGCTCTGGAACGCGATGGACGACCAGACCAACTTCCAGCGGAACCTGAACATCGGCGAGGTCGAGGTCGAGGCCTGGGAGCACGGCAGCGCGATCTACCACAAGACCGAGTACCGGGAGCGGCGCAACCACTACGCCGTGCACGCGGTGAACGCGACGGCGAGCGGCTTCGACACCGACCGCGAGGCGTTCGTCGGGGTGTACAACGGCCTGCACGAGCCGGAGGTTCCGCGCGCGGGCGCCTCGCGCAACTCAGTGGCCAGCGGCTGGTACCCGATCGGCTCGCACAGCATCGCCCTCGACCTCGCCCCGGGCGAGTCCCGGGTGCTCACCTTCGTACTCGGCTACCTGGAGAACCCCGACGACGACAAGTGGGCCGACGACGCCCATCAAGTGATCAACAAGGCCCCCGCGCACGAGCTGCTGTCGCGGTTCGCCACCACCGAGCAGACCGACGCGGCCTTCGCCGAGCTCGGGGCGTACTGGACGGACCTGCTGTCCCGGTTCACGGTCACCTCCACCGACGACAAGCTCGATCGGATGGTGAACATCTGGAACCAGTACCAGTGCATGGTCACGTTCAACATGTCCCGGTCCGCGTCCTACTTCGAGAGCGGGATCGGCCGGGGGATGGGCTTCCGGGACTCCACCCAGGACGTGCTCGGCTTCGTGCACCTGGTGCCCGAGCGGGCCCGCGAGCGCCTGCTCGACGTCGCCGCGACGCAGTTCCCCGACGGCTCGGCCTACCACCAGTACCAGCCGCTGACGAAGCGGGGGAACCTCGACGTCGGCTCCGGCTTCAACGACGACCCGGCGTGGCTGATCGCCGCCGTCGCCGCGTACCTCAAGGAGACGGGAGACACCTCGATCCTCGACGAGCGGGTCCCGTTCGACAACGACGACGCCCTCGCCGACACGCTGTTCGAGCACCTGTCCCGCGCCTTCCGGTACACGGTCGATCACAAGGGGCCGCACGGCCTGCCGCTGATCGGCCGCGCCGACTGGAACGACTGCCTGAACCTGAACTGCTTCTCGACCGAGCCCGGCGAGTCCTTCCAGACCACCGAGAACAAGGCCGGCGGCGTGGCCGAGTCGGTGTTCATCGGGGCGCAGTTCGTGCTCTACGGGACGGAGTACGCGCGGATCGCCGAGCTCTGCGGCCTGCCCGACGTCGCCGCGAAGGCCCTCGACGAGGTCGCCACGATGCGGGAGGCGGTCCTTGAGCACGGGTGGGACGGCGCCTGGTTCCGGCGCGCCTACGACTTCTTCGGCACGCCGATCGGCACGGACGGCGACCACGAGGGGAAGATCTTCATCGAGCCGCAGGGCGTCGCGGTGATGGCCGGCATCGGGGTGGACAGCGTCGATCCGACGACGCCGGAGCACGCCGCCAGCAAGGCGACGCTCGCCCTGGACTCGGTCCGCGAGATGCTCGGCACGCCGCACGGCCTGGTGCTGCTCTACCCCGCGTACACCACCTACCGGCTGAACATGGGCGAGATCACCACCTACCCGCCGGGCTACAAGGAGAACGCCAGCATCTTCTGCCACAACAACCCCTGGGTGGTGATCGCGGAGACGGTGATCGGGCGGGGCGACCGGGCCTTCGACTACTACAAGCGCACCGCGCCGGCGTATCGCGAGGAGATCAGCGACGTCCACCGCGCGGAGCCCTACGTCTACGCCCAGACGATCGCGGGCAAGCAGGCGGTCCGGCACGGCGAGGCGAAGAACTCCTGGCTCACCGGCACCGCCGCGTGGAACTTCGTGGCGGTGAGCCAGTACCTGCTCGGCGTGCGGCCGGAGTACGACGGCCTGGTGGTGGACCCCCAGATCGGGCCGGACGTGCCGCGCTTCTCCGTGCTGCGCGTGCTGCGCGGAGCGACGTACCAGATCACCGTCGAGAACTCGGGCACCCCCGGCGCTCGGGCCCGGCTGACCGTCGACGGCGAACAGATCGAGGGCAACGTCGTGCCCTACGCGGCGCCGGGCGCCGTCGTCCGGGTGACGGCGCGTCTGTAGCCGCCCCCCGCATCCACCGCCCGCGAGCACCCGACCTGGCGACCACCGCCGAGAGGACCCACCGATGCAGTACGGCCACTTCGACGACGTGGCCCGCGAGTACGTCGTCACGCGCCCGGACACCCCGAGGTCGTGGATCAACTACCTCGGGTCGCGGCTGTACGGCGGGATCATCACGCAGAACGCGGGCGGCTACTCGTTCTACCGGTCGGGGGGTAGCGGGCGGGTCCTTCGGATGCGGTTCAACGGCGTCCCGGTGGACGAGCCCGGCCGCTACCTCTACCTGCGGGACGACGACGGTGCCGGCCCGGTGCCCGAGGGCGACTTCTGGTCGGCCTCGTGGCAGCCGGTCGGCAAGCCGCTGGACGCGTACTCGGCCCGCGTGCGCCACGGGCTCGGCTACTCGGTGTTCGAGGCGACCTACGGCGCCATCCGATCCGAGATGACCGCCTTCATCCCGGCCGGCCAGGCGTTCGAGTACTGGTCCCTGGTCGTGACGAACGCGGGCGACGTCCCACGGTCGCTGTCGGTGTTCTCCTACGCCGAGTTCGCCAACGACTGGTCGTACCGGCAGGACCTGGAGAACCTGCAGTACAGCCAGTACGTGGTCCGCGCCGCCTACGCCGACGGGATGATCCACCGCCAGAACTCGACGCGCGACGCCATGTCCGACGCGTGGTTCGGCGTCGCGGGCGCACCGGTGGTCGGCTTCGACACCGATCGGGACGTGTTCCTGGGGCCCTACCGCACGCCGGCCGCACCACTGGCCGTGGAGCGCGGGGAGTGCTCCGGGACGCAGACGATCGGCGACAACGCCTGCGCCTCGCTGCAGGTGCGGCTGCGGCTCGCCCCGGGGGAGAGCCGCCAGGTGATCTTCTGCCTGGGCGTCGGGGCGCCCGACGAGCCGTGGCGGGACGAGCGACCGGGCGTCGGCGCCGCCCCGGGCGAGGCCCCCCTGCCCCCGGGTCGCGAGGTGCTCGCCGAGTTCGCTACGCCGGATCGGGTCGAGGCCGAGCTGGCCGCGCTGCGGGCCGAGTGGGCCGGCCACGTCGCCCCCCTTCAGGTGCGCACCCCGGACCCCGAGCTCGACTCGACGATCAACGTCTGGACCGCCTACCAGACGCACATGACCTTCAACTGGTCGCGCGGGGTGTCGCTGGTTGAGGCGGGCGACCGGGACGGCCTCGGCTACCGGGACACCGTCCAGGACATGCTCGCGGTGACCCACGCGATCCCGCAGGCCGTCCGGGAGCGGCTGAACCTGATCCTCACCGCGCAGACGGTGGAGGGCGGCGCGCTGCCCCTGGTCAAGCCGCTCACCCACACCCCCGGCAAGGAGCCGACGCCCGCGCTGGAGCAGTACCGGTCCGACGACGCGCTCTGGCTGCCGATCACGGTGGCCAACTTCGTGCGCGAGACCGGCGACGCGGGCTACCTCGACGAGGTGCTGCCGTACGCGGACGGCGGCCAGGACACCGTCTTCGACCACCTGCGCCGGGCCCTCGAGTTCAGCCTGGCGCATCGCGGCGACAACGGACTCGTCCAGGGTCTGGCGGCCGACTGGAACGACTGCCTGCAGTTCGGCACCACCGGCGAGTCGGTCTTCTCCACGTTCCTGCTGGCCAACGGGCTGCGGATCACCGAGGACCTGGCCCGCCGATCCGGCCGCCCGGACGACGCCGCCTGGTGCGCCGAGCAGCTCGCCGTCCTGGGCCTGGCGATCGACGCCGCGTGGGACGGCGAGTGGTTCATCCGGGGGATCAGCGCAACCGGCGCCCCGCTCGGCTCGAGCCGCGCCGACGAGGGCCGGATATACCTCGAGCCGAACGTGTGGGCGGCGATCTCCGGGGCCACCACCCGCGAGCGGGCCCGGCTCGCGATGGACTCGGTGCACGAGCACCTGGCCACGGAGCACGGCGTCGCGCTGTGCCACCCGCCGCACACCAAGCCGGTCCCCGGCGTGGGGCTCTCCCTGCTGGTGTTCCCGCCCGGGCACAAGGAGAACGGCGGCATCTTCTGCCACGCGAACTCCTGGACGATCGTCGCCGAGGCGATGCTCGGCCGCGGCGACCGCGCGTACGAGTACTTCCGGTCCTACCTGCCGGCTCGGTACAACGCCGCCGCCGAGGTCCACCAGGCCGAGCCCTACGTCTACAGCCAGTTCGCCCACGGCCCGACGTCGCCCCGGTTCGGCCAGGCCCGCAACCCATGGCTGACCGGCACGGCCAGCTGGACCTACATCGGGGTGACCCAGTACATCCTGGGCGTCCGCCCGGTGCTCGAGGGCCTGGAGATCGACCCCTGCCTACCTTCGGGCTGGCCCGGCTTCGAGATGGACCGCGACTTCCGCGGGGCGCGGGTGACGATCAAGGTGAGCAACCCGCATCACGTCAGCCAGGGCGTCGTCGGGCTGGAGGTGGACGGCCGCCCCGTGGCGGGGACCGTGGCGCCGGCCCAGTGGCTCCGGGACGGCTCGGTGGTCACGGTGCGGATGGGCTGAGGCGGCCTCCCTTACGCCCGCAGTGCGGTCTAGAGCATCTCCAGCAGGTCGACGACGAAGATCAGCGTCGCGCCCGGCGGGATGCTCCCCGACCCGGCGTCGCCGTAGCCGACGTCCGGCGGGACGACCAGGAGCACCTGGCTGCCGATCGTCTGCCCGACCAGGCCCTCGTCCCACCCGACGATCAGGCGCCCCACCCCGATCGGTGTGGTCATCGGTGCCCCGCGCTCCCAGGAGGAGTCGAAGGACGTGCCGTCCCACAGCCAGCCGCTGTAGTGCACCACCACCGTGCGTCCGGCCTCGACCTCCGGGCCGTCGCCGACGATCAGCGGCTGGACGACGAGCTCGGTCGGCTCGGCGGCGTCCGCCGGGACCTCGATCGACGGCGCGCCGGCGTCGTCGAGCGTGACGACCGGCAGGCCCTCGGCCGGCTCGACGTCATCGCCCTGGGCGCGCATCGGGGCGATCGCGAGGACCTCCATGGCCATCACGATCGCTGAGAACGCCTCGGTCGTCTCCGTGGCTTCGCCGCCGGGAACCGCCACGACCACGCGGGCGCCAAGGTTCTGCTGGGCGAGGAGGGTGTTCAGCGCGGCGACCATCTGGGGGTCGCCGAGGGTGATGCTCTCCGGGGTGTCCGTCGCCCAGGTGGAGGCCAGGGTCTCGCCGGTGTCCCCGTCCACCATCATGTAGTCCACCTTGAGGCGCTGACCCAGCTCGAGGGGCGCGCCGTCGCCGGCGACGTCGGCCCGCGCGACGGGAGCGTCGATCGTGAAGGGGCGCTCGAAGTCGATCGTCGGCTCGCTGCCCAGGTCACCCGTCACGACGACCGCGGCGAGGACGTCGTCGTCGGACCCGGCGGGTGCCGGCTCCGTGGCGTCGGGCGAGCACGCGGTCAGCGCCACGGCCGTGACGAGGGCGAGCAGGGCGGCGGGTGCGCGCACGGGAGGTCCTTCGAAGTCGGTTGCCGCTCGGGGACGGCACGGTCCACCGGGGCGTGGACCGGAAGAACTCTACGTCGTCGGGATGTGAATCGCTTCGACTCCCGTGGGCGGACCGCGGCCTCGAGCGTGACCGCATCGTGACCTCGCCTCTCTTGACGCGGGTCGCTACCGGAGTTAGTTTCGTACTAAATAAAGTGCTGAACAAAGGAGGGGACGTGGCCAGCAGCCGGCCGGCCGCCCGCGGCGGCGACCTGATGGCATCCGCGATTCTCGGGTTGCTCGGCACGCGCGGACCCACCTCGCGGGCGGATGTCGCCCGTGCGCTGGACGTGAGCCCGGCGAGCGTCACGCAGCTCACCAAGGAGCTCCTGGCTCGTGGGCTCATCACCGAGCTGGCGCACGCGCCGTCCCAGGGTGGCCGCCCCGGTCGCCTGCTCGGCCTGGTCCGGTCCGCGGGCGGCGCAATCGGTGCCAAGGTCACGGCGGATCACGTCGCGATCGTCGACGTCGACCTCGACGGCACCGTGCGTTCCTCGAGCACCCAGGCCTTCGATCCTGACGCCCCGAGCGCACTAGACGCGCTTGGCCACATCCTCGGAACCGCGGTCGACGACCACCCCGGGCATCTGCTGGGGATCGGGGTGGGGATCCCCGGGTCGGTCGATTCCCAGGCATCGGGGATAGTCGAGGCGCCAACCCTCGGGTGGTCGGATGCGCGAGTCGGCCCGGTGCTCCGGAGTGCACTCGGCGTGCCGGTTCTCGTGGAGAACGACGTCAACACCCTCGCCGTGGCCGAGCGGCTCTACGGCAAAGGGCGCGAGCACAGCAGCTACATCGTGGTGACCATCGGGCGGGGGATCGGCTGCGGCATCGTCGTAGACGGTGCCGTCTATCGAGGAGCGTCGGGCGGTGCCGGCGAGATCGGCCACCTGCCGATCTCCCTGGATGGCCCCCTGTGCGGGTGTGGTGCCCGCGGGTGCCTCGAGGCGCACATCGGCGACGACGCCCTCGTACGCACGGCCCTGGAGCGAGGCGTCGTCGGGCCGCGGGGGACGTCGGCGGGCCTGCGCCAGGCCGCCGACCGGGGCGATGCGACCGCCGTCGCGATCTACCGGGAGGCCGGGTCGCTGCTCGGCCGCGCGCTCGCCGGCGTCGTGCACACCGTCGACCCCGAGGTTGTCGTCCTCCTCGGCGAGGGCATCGATGCCTGGCGGCACTGGGAGCCGGGGTTCGAGCAGTCCTTCCGTGGGCACCTGATGCCAGCCCGGCGGGGCCTGCCCTTCGTCGTGGAACCCTGGGAAGAGGACAAGTGGGCTCTGGGCGCCGCCGCGCTGGTGCTGGCCGCACCGTTCGACTCCACCGGCGCTGCAGGCGATCAGGGCCGGCTGGTGCGCGAGCGCCTGCACGCGGGTCCGCCCGCGGCCGCCGCGCCGAGCGTCCGGGCAGCGCGATGACCGTCGCGCCGTCGGGGGCGGTCCCGATCTCCGCCAAGGCGATCACCGCGCGGAGAGCCATCAACCCCAGCCCTCCACCAGCCCGCTGGGGTCGGAAGCGGCACAACTGGCTGTGGGTCCTCGCCTTCCTGCTGCCCAGTGCGATCCCGCTGGCGGCCTTCACGCTCACGCCGATGGTCGGCTCGCTGTGGGTGAGCCTGCACCGCTGGAACCTGATCTCCCAGATGGAGTGGGTAGGGCTGGACAACTACGCCACGCTGCTGAGCGAACCCGCGACCTGGCGGGTGTTCGGCCACACGGCCGGGTACATCGCCGGCTACCTGCCCCTGGTCTACGTCGGCGGGTTGGGCCTCGCGCTGATCCTCAACAAGGCGTTCCGGGGCCGCAACTTCTTCCGCGCCGCGTACTTCCTGCCCGTCGTCACCAGCTGGGTCGTCGTCGCGCTCGTCTGGCAGTGGCTGCTCAACCCGAGCAACGGGCTGGTGAACGAGATCCTCGGCTTCCTGCGCCTGCCGCAGCCCGGGTGGTGGACGGACCCCAGCTGGTCGATGCCGTCGGTGATCCTCGCCTCGGCGTGGAAGGACCTCGGCTTCGTCATGGTGATCCTGCTCGCCGGGCTGCAGTCGATCCCCACCGAGATCCAGGAGGCGGCCCGGGTGGACGGCGCCAACGCCTGGCAGCGGTTCCGCTCGATCACCCTCCCGCTGCTGTCCCCCTCCACCTTCTTCGTGGTCGTGATCTCCCTGGTGAACGGCTTCCAGGTGTTCGACCAGGTGTACGTGATGACCGGCGGCGGACCGGCCGGCTCGAGCCAGGTCGTGGTGGGGCACGTCTACGAGCTGACCTTCCGCTACGGGCGCGCGGGTCAGGCGTCGGCCCTGTCCTGGCTGCTCTTCACCGTGGTCCTGGCCGTCACCGCGCTCCAGCTGCGCGGGCAGCGGAGGTGGGTCACCTATGCATAGCTCCCGTGCCGCGGTTGCCCCGGCTGCCCTCACCCGTCCCGTCGACACGGGCGCCCGGAGCCTCGAGGCAGGCGGTCGCTCGCCCCGGACGCGCCGGCGCCTACGGCGCGCGGCCCTGTACGCCGGCGTAGGGCTCGGCGCAGCGGTGATGCTCTTCCCGTTCCTGTGGACGGTGGTCACCTCGATCACCCCGCGGGGCACCCTCGCCGGTGGGCCGACGCTGATCGTCGAGAACCCCACCATGGACGCCTACCGGGCGCTGTTCGACGCGATGCCGATATGGCGGATCGTGGCGAACTCCTTCGGGGTTGCCATCGCCTCGACGGCACTCCAGCTGGTCACCGGTGCGACGGCTGCGTACGCCTTCGGCCGATTGCAGTTCCGGGGCAAGAACGTGGTGTTCGGGCTGTACCTGGCCACCCTGATGATCCCGCTGCAGGTCCTGGTGGTTCCGCTCTTCATCCAGATGACCCAGCTGAGGCTGCACGACACGTACTTCGCGCTACTCGCGCCGTCCATCGCCTCGGCCTTCGGCATCTTCCTGCTCAAGCAGGCCGTGGAAGGCGTCCCCAGGGAGCTCGACGAGGCGGCGACGATCGACGGCGCCGGGCACCTGCGGATCTTCGTCCACGTCATCCTGCCGCTGGTCCGGCCGGCCATGGCCACCCTCGCCGTCTTCGCGTTCATGGCGAGCTGGAACAGTTTCCTGTGGCCGCTGGTGGCCATCCGCTCACCCGAGCTGATGACGCTGCCGCTCGGCTTGGCCACCTTGCGCGGCCAGTTCACCACCCAGTGGGACGTGGTGATGGCCGGCTCGGTGGTCTCGATCGTCCCGATCGCCCTCGTCTACCTCCTCGCCCAGCGGCACATCATCGCCGGCATGGCACACACCGGACTGAAGTAGCCGCCCTCGTTCGCGTCAGCACCACCCCCATCCGGCCGGCATTTAGCCGACCGCAGCGAAAGGAAGCACACGATGCGCAGTAGCAGACAGTCGCGTACAGCGGCCGGAGTCGCGACCGGAGTAGCGCTCGCGCTCTCCCTGGCCGCGTGCACGCAGGGTTCCGCAACCCGGAGCGAGCCCGCAACCGTGGCGGACGACGACGACGCCCAGGTCACCATCCGCTACATGAACTACACCGCCAACGGCGGCAACGAGGAGAACCTCGCGGCCATCGTCGACGCCTTCGAGGACGAGAACCCGAACATCACCGTCGAGGTTCAGGTGCTGCCGTGGGACGACTACTTCACGGCGCTCCAGACCGCCTTCGCGGGCGGGACCGTGGCCGACGTCGTCGACCTCAACTTCGAGAACTTCGTGACGTACGCCGCCAGCGGCGCGCTCGCGGAGCTCGAGGGCGTCGACGCCGGCCCGTACGCGCCGTCCCTGCTGGAGGCCTTCACGCTCGACGGCGTCCAGCTCGGCCTGCCGCAGCAGTTCTCGAACGTCGTCCTGTTCTACAACACCGCCCTGTTCGACCAGGCCGGTCTGGACTACCCGACCGCGGACTGGACCTGGGACGACGCCCGCGAGGCGGCCGCCCTGCTCACCGATCCCGCCGCGGGCGTCTGGGGGGAGTACCAGCCGGTCTCCTTCCACGAGTTCTACAAGGCGCTCGCCCAGTCGGGCGGCAGCTTCCTGAACGAGGACGGGACCGAGGCGACGTTCGCCGGGCCCGAGGGCATCGAGGCGGCCTCATGGCTCGTCGAGAAGCCGGGCAGCACGATGCCGACCGAGGCTGACGGAGCTGGCACGCCCGACTTCGACACCAACCTGTTCGCCGAGGGCAAGCTGGCGATGTGGCACACCGGCATCTGGAACTTCGGCCGGATGGGTGACGCCACCGGACTCGAGTGGGACATCGCCGTCGAGCCGGGCAACACCACGCCCGCGTCCGCCCTGTTCGTGGACGGCGTGGCGGTCGCCGCGACCAGCCAGCACAAGGAGGCGGCTCAGAAGTTCGCGGAGTTCCTGACCGGATCGCCGACAGCGGTGCAGATCCGGTTGGACGCGGCCTGGGCCCTCCCCCCGGTGGCTGACAACGCCCAGCTCGCGCCGTACCTGGAGCAGAGCCCGCCGGCGAACCGGCAGGCGGTGATCGACGCGCTCGACGCCGTCGTCCTCCCACCGGTCATCGAGGCACAGCAGGAGATGCAGGACATCGTCTCCGAAGAGCTCGGCAACGCCGCCGCCGGCCGAAAGACGGTCGAGCAGGCGTTGACCGATGCCCAGAACAGGGTCAACGCCCTGCTGGGCTGACGCGGGTACGGGGCCGGCCGGCCACCCATCGGCCGGCCCCGTCCACGGACCGCTCGCGACGAGCGACTGCCTCCTGACCGACCGACCCGGCCACCGCCAGGACTGTGAGAGATGACCGAACCACTTGTCGCCGACCCCGAGTCGGCTGCCGACTTGACGCCCGGCGTGCGGGAGCGGCTAGCCGGCCTCGCCAGGCACAGCCACGACCTGATCGCCGGGCTCCAGGACGCCGGCGGCGCGTACCCGGCCGCCCCGTCGTTCGCCGCCTACCGCGGCTACGTGTGGCTCCGCGACGGGTCGTTCACCGCCGAAGGCATGTCCCGGTACGGTGACGTCGCCTCCGCCGACCGGTTCCACGACTGGGTGGCCGGGCTGCTGGTCGCCCGGTCCGACGAGGTTCGCGGGCTGTGCGCGGCGCGGACGGCCGGACAGGACGTGCCGCTCGCGCAGATGCTGCCCACCAGGTTCACGTTCGACGGAGCCAACGGGGCGGATCCGTGGTGGGACTTCCAGACGGACGGCTACGGGCTGTGGCTCTGGTCGGTCGTCACCCACGCGCGGCGGCACGACCTCCCCCTCGAACGTTGGGCGGGTGGCGTCGCGATCGCCGTCGACTACCTTGCGGCCTTCTGGGATCGGTCGTGCTACGACTGGTGGGAGGAGCACGTCGAGCAGCGCCACGTGTCCACCCTGGGCGCCATCCACGCCGGGCTCAGGGAGGCGGCGACGTGCGGCGTCCTTGAGCCCGAGCGGGCGGCCGAGTCGGCACGCGTCGCAGAGGAGGCTCGCGAGACGGTGCTGAGGCGCGGCACGACGACGGGACGTGCGGGCGACACCGACAGGGCGCATCTGGCCAAGTGGCTCGGTTCCGACGCCGTGGACGGCTCGCTCGCGGCGTGCGTCGTGCCGTTCGGCGTGGTCGCCCCCGGCACCCCATTGGCGGACGCGACACTCGAAGCGATCACCGCCGACCTCGACGTCGACGGTGGCGTCCACCGGTTCCGCGCGGACGTGTTCTACGGGGGCGGGCAGTGGCCGCTGCTGGCCTGCCTGCTCGGGTGGAACCGCGCGGTGGCCGGTGATCGCGAGGCCGCCGTCCGACACCTGCTCTGGGCCGCCGATCGGGCGACCTCCGACGGGGACCTCCCCGAGCAGGTCCCCGACCACCTGCTGCACCCGGAGCACCGCGACGAGTGGCTGGACCGATGGGGCCCCGTCGCCACGCCGCTCCTCTGGTCGCACGGGATGTTCCTGATTCTCGCCGACGAGCTCGGCCTGCTTCCCCAAGGATCCTCACGATGAGTGCCACACCGCTGACTCACCGACCGCACGGCATCGGCCACCCGTACGCTGCCTCCGCGGACCAGCGGGTCCCCGTCCGTCCCGAGGAGCGGCAGACGGTCCGGCTCGGAGTGGTCGGCACCGCGGACGTCGTCGGCGTCGTCTGCGAGTGGGAGGACCTGAGCGCCGCGGTGTCCGAGGTCCTGGAGGCCCGCCCCGGGGGCTCGGCCGACGACGCCGCCGCCCTCGCGGGCGGTGAGGGTCACCTCGCCGAGGCCCAGGCCGCCCAGCTGTCCGCGGACGGCGCGTGGACCGTGCAGTCCCCACCGCTGCAGCCGGGCCACGAGTACCGGTACCGGTTCACTGGGCGTCTCACCGACGGCATGGCCGTCGCACCCACCGAATGGTTCGGGCTGTCACCCGCATGGTGGACCGCCGACGGCGGCGCGCTGACGTTCGACGGCGCCGAGCAGGACGCGTACGGGCGGCTGATGCCTGGTTCGGTCGCCTGGCGCCGCGACGCCGAGGGCGTGCACCGGGTGCGCTTCGAGCTTCGGCTCGAGCCCGGGGAGCACGTCGTCGGGTTCGGCGAGCGCTTCGACGCGGTGGACCAGCGTGGCCGGAGACTCGACGCCGTCGTGTTCGAGCAGTACAAGTCCCAGGGCGCACACGGGCGGACCTACCTGCCGATGCCGTTCGCGCACGTCATCGACGAGCGCGGCGGTCCGGGCTGGGGCTTTCACGTCCGTACCTCCCGGCGCACCTGGTACGACGTCGACAGCGACGGCTCCGGCCGCCTGGTGGTCGAAGCCGCCCTGGGAGGCGCCGAGCACGAGACCCTCGACGTGGCCCAGTACACCGGCGCGCCGCACGAGGTGCTCCGCGCCTTCGGCGACGAGGTGGGCCGGGCCGAAGGGCTGCCGGACTGGGTGTTCCGGCTGTGGGCGTCCGGCAACGAGTGGAACACCCAGGCGATCGTGATGGACCGGATGGATGCCCACCGCGAGCTGGAGATCCCCGTTGGCGCGGTGGTCATCGAGGCCTGGAGCGACGAGCAGGGGATCACGATCTGGCGGGACGCGCGGTACGCCGTCAACCCCGACGGCACTGCACACGACGCCGACGACTTCAGCTATCCCGTGGACGGCGCCTGGCCGGACCCGGCGGGGATGATCTCCGAACTGCACGCCCGGGGGATCAAGGTGATCCTCTGGCAGATCCCGTTGCAGAAGACGGAGGCGGATCTGCCGGGCGTGTCCCCCGACAGCCAGGTTCTGGCCGACGGCAGGGGGATGGTCGCGCTGGGTCATGCCGTGCGGGAGGCCGACGGCTCGGCGTATCACAACCGGGGCTGGTGGTTCCCGCAGGCCCTGATGGCCGACCTGTCCACCCCGGCCAGCCGGAACTGGTGGACCGCGAAGCGCCGCTACCTGGTGCGCGACCTGGGCGTCGACGGTTTCAAGACCGACGGCGGCGAGCACGCGTGGGGTGACGACCTGCGCTACGGCGACGGCCGGCGGGGGGACGAGGGGAACAACCTCAACCCGGTGCACTACGCGCGGGCTTTCGGCGACCTGCTCCGCTCCTGCGACAAGGCCCCGGTCACCTTCTCCCGGGCCGGCTTCACGGGTTCACAGGCCCACGGCCTCTTCTGGGCCGGTGACGAGGACTCCACGTGGGAGGCGTTCGAGAACTCCGTGACCGCAGGCATCACGGCGTCGGCGTGCGGCATCGTCTACTGGGGCTGGGACCTCGCCGGGTTCTCCGGGCCGGTGCCCGACGCCGAGCTCTACCTCCGGGCGACCGCCGCCGCGACGTTCATGCCGGTCATGCAGTACCACTCCGAGTTCAACCACCATCGGGTGCCGCTGCGCGACCGGACGCCGTGGTGGGTCGCCGAGGTGAACGACGACCCGGACGTGATCGAGGTGTTCCGGCGGTACGCGCGCCTCCGCGAGCGACTCGTCGGGTACCTGGCCGACCAGGCGCGCTCCGCGATCGCCACCGACCGGCCGCTCATGCGCGGCCTCTTCTTCGACTGGCCCGACCAACCGGCCGTGTGGGCCTGGCCGGGGCAGTTCCTGCTCGGCGACGACCTGCTGGTCCATCCGGTGACCCGGCCGGGCGCCGCCGTCTGGCAGACCTACCTGCCGCCGGGCGCCTGGGTGGACGTGTGGACGGGCGAGGAACTCGCGGGTGGGCGGGTCGTGGAGCGTGCCGTCCCGCGGGACGTGGTGCCGGTGTACTGCCGCGGGGAGAGCTGGCCCGCTCTTCGCCCGTCCTTCGGCTGACCGCCGTGGGCGGCCTCGCGCGGTACCGGGCGATCGTGCGCCGGCCGGGCTTCGTCGCCGTCCTGGGCACCTCGGTCGTCGGCCGGCTGCACGAGTCGATGATCTCGTTCGGTGTGATCATGCTCGTCACGCACAAGGGCAGCTACGCGCAGGCGGGCGTGGTCATGGCCGCCTACGGCGTCGGCGGGATCGTCGCCGGACCGGTGAACAGCCGGTTGGCCGACC
The DNA here is from genome assembly GCA_964349585.1 of uncultured Actinotalea sp. GTDB lineage: Bacteria > Actinomycetota > Actinomycetes > Actinomycetales > Cellulomonadaceae > Actinotalea. The sequence continues at coordinate 28,290 of CAYGGX010000008.1, read as the reverse complement.
GGCACGGGCACGTCCGGGTGCTCCTGATCACCGCCGCGGCGTACGCAGCCAGCGTCCTGGTGATGGGCGCGGTCGTCGCGGACCTCGTCGCCCTGGGCCTTGTGGCGCTGCTCGCAGGGCTGTGCACGCCACCCCTGACGCCTGCCGTCCGCTCCGTCCTGCCGCGACTGGTGCCGACCGAGCACCGGCTCACCGCCTTCGCCCTCGAGTCGACCCTCCAGGAGGTCATCTTCGTCGCTGGTCCCGTGCTCGCCGGCGGAGTCGCCCTGCTGGCCGGTCCGCGTTCGGCGCTCGCGGCCGCCGCGGCGACCACGGTCCTCGGGGTGGGGTCGTACTGCCTGGCCCTGCCGCCCCGGGAACGACGGAGGGCCCGCCCGGTCCCGGACTTGTCGGTCACGCAACGTGCGGACGCGCTGCTGTCCGCAACCCTTCTCCGTCTCCTTGGGGGCGGCGTCGGCTTCCTGCTGCTCCTATCGATCGCCACGGTTGCGGTGATCGCCCAGGTGAGCGGCGCGCAGGCACGCGGAGAGGCGGGGGTCTTCCTGGCCCTGACCAGTGCGGGTTCGATGCTGGGTGGCCTGGTCTTCGGGGCGCGGGTGCGGCCGGACAGCCCGCTGCGGTCGCGGTACCTGGTCCTCGGCTCGGCACTCATCGCGCTCGCGTGGGTCGCCGGCACCATTGGCGGGAACGGGGGCCGGGGGGCGCTGCTCCTCGCTGCCGCGATGTTCGTCTTCGGGGCGACGATCGCGCCCGTCGGCGCCGTCCTGTTCGGGCGGCTCAGCGAGGAGGCGGGCGAGGCGCGCGCCACGGAGGCATTCGGCTGGATGGGGGCGGCGATGGGCATCGGTGGTGTGCTCGGCGACGCGTCGGGCGGTTGGCTCGTCACGACGCTGCCGCCGTGGGCGGTGCTGGCGGTCGCGGGTGGCATCGCTTGTGCAACGGCGGCCGTCGTCCCGGGGCGAACGTGCACCGGAACCGAGTCCGCGGACCGGGTTGGGAACGGCGCGTCGCAGGTCCTAAGGTGAGTCGTCCTTCGGCCCGGTCGAGGACGCGGTGACCCTCCGGAGCGCACACGAGGCTCCGGCAAGATGACGGGAGCGGGACGTGGCCACGCAGCGGGGAGTCGCCGCGCGCATCCTCGCGGCGGCAGCGGGCGAGGCCCCCCCGACGATCTCGTTCGAGCTCTACCCGCCGCGGACGGAGGCCACGAGGGCCGCCCTGCCGCCCACCCTGCGGCGTCTGGCGACCGCCCGACCCGACTTCTTCTCGGTCACCTACGGGGCGTCCGGCTCGACCCGGGACGTCTCGCGCGACGTCGTGAACTGGTTGCTCGCCAACACCGAGGCGGACGTCGTCGCGCACCTGACGTGCGTCGGCAACCCCCGATCGGCGCTACGGGCGGTGGTGGAACCGATGCTGGACGACGGCGTGCGGGACTTCCTCGCGCTTCGCGGTGACCCGCCCGCGGGCGTGCCGGACTGGCAGCCGCACCCCGACGCACTGCGGTACGCGAGCGATCTGGTGGCGCTGCTGCGCGACCTCGAGCGGGACGACCCGCTGAGCATCGGCGTCGCCGCGACGCCGTCCGCACCTTGGCGGGTGCCGTACGTGCCGGCCGAGGGGGATCGCGACGCGGGCGACGACATCCAGGCCCTGCTCGCCAAGGAGGCGGCCGGCGCCCAGTACGGGATCTCCCAGGTCTTCTTCGAGCCCGGGGTCTACGTCCGGTACGTCGAGGCCGCGCGGGCCGCGGGCGTGACGATCCCGGTGCTGCCGGGCATCATGCCGCTGACCGACCCCGGGCGCCTGCGGCGCCTCGAACGACTGAGCGGCGTCGCGGTTCCGGCGGCGATCCTGGAGCGCCTGGACCACGCCGACGAGGCCGCGCGCCGGACGATCGGCACCGCGATGGGCGTCGAGCTGGTCACGCAGGTGCTCGAGGCGGGCGCCCCCGGACTGCACATCTACACCTTCAACCAGCACGGTCCCGCGCTGGCCCTGCTCGAGGGCCTGGGGCTCGACGGGCGCTAGCCCGGCTGCGGGTCCGCTCGCTTCGGACCGGCTGACCGAGCAGCCGCCGCGGCGTGGCAGGCTTGGCGCGTGAGCTCGTTCCCACCCGCCTTTCCAAGCCCCGCCGACCTGCGTCGGTGGCGCCGCCACCTCGCCGACGAGCGCGCGGAGGCCGCGGTCTATCGGGATCTGGCCAGGCGAAAGACGGGCGAAGAGCGGGAGATCCTGCTCGCGCTCGCCGAGGCCGAGGGGCGGCACGCCGCGTACTGGGAGGCGCTGCTGGGTGATCGAGCCGAGGGTGGCTACGGGCCTAGCCTACGGTTCCGCCTGCTCGCGCTGCTCGCCCGGTCGTTCGGCTCAGTCTTCGTGCTCGCCCTGGCCCAGCGGGCCGAGACCCGGGCGACCTACGAGGTGGACGCGGATGCGACGCTGAGCATGGCCGCCGACGAGCGGATCCACGCGGAGGTGGTCCGCGCCCTGGCCACCCGAGGGCGCAACCGCCTCGCGGGCAGCTTCCGGGCGGCGGTCTTCGGGGCCAACGACGGCCTGGTCTCCAACGTCGCGCTGATCATCGGCGTCGCCGCCGCCGGCCTGGACCGCGGCCACGTGCTCCTGACGGGCCTCGCGGGCCTGTTGGCCGGGGCGCTCTCGATGGGAGCGGGGGAGTTCATCTCGGTGCGCTCGCAGCGCGAGCTGCTCGCGGCATCGACGCCGAGTCCCGACGCCGTGCACGCTCTCGCCGACCTCGACGTGGAGCGGAACGAGCTCGCCCTCGTCTACCGCGCCCGCGGCATGACACCCGAGGAGGCCCGGGCGCACGCCGACGAGGTGATGGCCGACATCGCCGTCCTCGGCTCGGCGAGCCGGTTTCAAGCCGACACCGACCCGGACGTCGACCCGCACGAGGCGGTCGGCACCGCCTGGGGCGCCGCGATCTCGTCCTTCTGCTTCTTCGCGATGGGCGCGATCATCCCGGTGCTCCCGTACGCCTTCGGCCTCGGCGGGACGACCGCCATGCTGATCGCGTTGGCCGCCGTCGGCCTCGCACTGATCGTCACGGGCCTGTTCGTCGGCCTGATCAGCGGCGGGCCGCCGGTGCGGCGGGCGCTGCGCCAGCTCGCGATCGGGCTGGGGGCGGCCGCGGTCACCTACGGGCTGGGCGCGGCGTTCGGCGCCACCGGGATCTGAGCCCGAGCCGGGCGCGCGGCGTCGGCCCGCAGCACGGGCAGCGCGGCGAGGGTCGCCAGGACGGCCAGGCCGGCCGAGCCCATCACCACCATGAAGCCACCGTGCGCGCCGAATCGGTCGACCATCGCGCCCGCGACGGAGGCCCCAACCGAGACCCCCACGCCCAGCGCGGTGCCGACCCAGGTGAGCCCCTCGGTCAGCTGGCCGCGCGGGACGAACTGCTGGACCAGGCCGTTCCCGGTCACGAGGGTCGGTGCGATGGAGAACCCGGTGACGAACATGACGGCGGCGAGCACCGGGAGGCTCGTCACGAAGAGGAACAGGGACACGCCGACGGCAAGGGCGACGACCCCGGTCGCGAACCGCTTCCAGAGCGGGCTGAGCCAGCTCCGTGTCCCGTACCCGATCCCCGCGAGCATGGAGCCGGCCGCGAAGACCGCGAGGACGAGCCCGGCGGCCGACTTGGCCCCCTGCTCCTCGGCGAAGGCGACGGTTGCGACGTCGGTCGCCCCGAAGATCGATCCCACGCCGACGAACACGACGGCGACGACCACCATCCCGCCGGACCGCATGACGTGGCGCTGTCTGATCCCCGGCTCGCGGTGCGCGATGGGCGGCTCCGTCGCCGACTGGGCGAAGAGCAGCATTCCACCCACGACGAGCGCGAGGACGGGCAGCACCAGGCCGGCTGTCGGCGCGACGGTCGTCGCGAGGACGGTCGCGAGGATCGGGCCGACGATGAAGACGAACTCGTCCAGCGCGGACTCCAGCGAGTACGCGGTGTGCAGGGCGCCGGGGTCATCGAGGGCGTGCGACCACCGCGCCCGGACCAGGGCGCCGATCGATCCGATGCTGGCACCGGTCAGCGCCGCCGCCCCCCGGAGCAGCCACGGCGAGCCTGCCATCATCGCGACGGCGATCAGCGCGACCAGGCCTGCGGCTGCCACGGAGATCGCTGGTCGCATCACACGCGCCTGACCGAACCTGTCCACGAGCCGGGAGATCCGCGGCGAGCAGACCGCGTGGGCCACGACGTAGATGGCGGTCACCTGGCCGGCAAGGCCGTAGGAGCCGTAGATCTCCGAGACGGCGAGCACGATTCCGATGCCAACCATCGACATGGGCATCCTGGCCAGCGTCCCCGTCGCCGAGAACGCCAGCGCGCCGGGGCGCGCCAGTATCTCGCGGTAGGGGCGGAGCATCCCGTCATTCTCGCAGCGGCCAGGGACGCCGCTCACCAGGTTTTCCCCGGTGGGGCAGGGGAGTCAGAGGGTCGCGGTGACCAGCTCTCGAGCGGCGTCCTGCACCTGCGCAAGGTGCTCGGCGGACACGAACGACTCCGCGTAGATCTTGTACACGTCCTCGGTGCCGGACGGCCGGGCCGCGAACCACGCGTTGCGGGTGGTCACCTTGAGGCCGCCGACCGGGGCGCCGTTCCCGGGCGCCGTCGTGAGCCTTGACGTGATCTCGTCGCCGGCGAGGCGCGTCGCCGTGACCCGGTCCGGGGACAGGGCGCCCAGCGCCGCCTTCTGCTCCCGGGTGGCCGGGGCGTCGATCCGGGCGTACCACGACCGGCCGTGCCGCTCGGTGAGGCCGGCATGAAGCTGCGAGGGCGATGCCCCGGTGCGCGCGATGATCTCGGCCCCGAGCAGGGCCAGCACGATGCCGTCCTTGTCGGTGGTCCACACCGTCCCGTCGTGCCGGAGCAGCGAGGCACCGGCCGACTCCTCGCCGCCGAAGCCGACCGAGCCGTCGAGCAGGCCAGGGACGAACCACTTGAATCCGACGGGCACCTCGAGCAGTCGCCGGTCGTGGTGCGCGGCGACCCGGTCGATCAGCGCCGACGAGACGAGGGTCTTGCCGACCGCGGCGTCCGGTGACCAGCCGTTCCGGGCGCCACCGAAGAGGTAGTCGATGGCGACCGCGAGGTAGTGGTTCGGGTTCATCAGCCCGGCGTCCGGGGTGACGATGCCGTGCCGGTCGGCGTCGGCGTCGTTGCCGGTCGCGATGTCGAAGGACGCCTCGCCGCCGGCCATCGCCCCGACGAGCGACGCCATTGCGGCTGGCGACGAGCAGTCCATCCGGATCTTGCCGTCGGTGTCCAGCGTCATGAACGCCCAGCGCGGGTCCACCTCGGGGTTCACCACGGTCAGGTCCAGGCCGTACCGGTCCGCGATGGCGGCCCAGTAGTCGACGGCGGCCCCCCCCATCGGGTCGGCGCCGATCCGGACCCCCGTCGCCCGGATCAGGTCCAGGTCAAGGACGGTGGCCAGGTCGTCAACATAGGCCGTGATGTAGTCGTGCCGGGCCGTCGTCGGTGCGCCGAGCGCGCGCTCGATCGGCATCCGTCGGACCTTGCCGACCCCGTCCCGGAGCAGCTCGTTCGCCCGGTCCGCGATCCACGTCGTGGCGTCCGAGTCCGCCGGCCCGCCGTGCGGCGGGTTGTACTTGATCCCGCCGTCCCGCGGCGGGTTGTGCGAGGGGGTGATCACGATGCCGTCGGCCAGGCCCGCGCCGGTCGGCGCGCCGGGGCCCGCGGGGGCCGTTCGCACCCCCTCGGCGGTAGTGGCGCCGTTGTTGAGCAGGATGGCGTGCGAGATCACCGGGGTAGGCGTGTAGCCGTCGCGGGCGTCAACCTGCACCTGGACATCCGCGGCTGCGAGCACCTCGAGGGCGGTGCGCCAGGCCGGCTCGGACAGGGCGTGCGGATCCCGGCCGAGGAACAGCGGGCCGTCGGTGCCTTGGAGCCGCCGGTACTCCACGATCGCCGCGGTCACCGCGACGATGTGGGCCTCGTTGAACGCGCCGTCGAGGCTCGAGCCGCGATGGCCCGACGTGCCGAACACCACCTGCTGGCCCGGGTCGTCCAGGTCCGGGGTGCGGTCGTAGTAGGCGGCGAGGACCGCCTCGGTGTCGATCAGGTCCTCCGGGAGGGCGGGGGTACCGGCGCGCTCATGCATGATGCGATCCTCGCACCGGCCCGCCTTACTCCGCACGGGTGACCGGATCGCCATTCACGCCACACAGTCGATCATGGAGCGCCACAATCGGCCGTCCGGACATCAGCCTCGATGACCGCCAACCCCGACTGGAGATGCAATGTCACCCCACCTGCGTGCCGTCCCCGCCGCCGCCCTCCTTCTGCTTCTCGCGGGCCTCGCCGCCTGCAGTCCCGAGTCGATCATCGAGAAGGCGGTCGAGGACCAGACCGGGGTCAAGGTCGACGACGACGGCGACAGCGTCACGATCACCGGCGACGACGGCTCGGTGACCGAGTTCAACGAGGCCGACGACGGCTGGGCGACCATCACCGGCAGCGACGGCAGCGTCTACACCCAGGGCCCGGGGATCCCCGCCGACTTCCCCGCGGCGGTGCCGCTCATCGACATGCCCACGACCTTCGGCGTCAGCAGCGTCGACGCGGAGGGCGTCCAGGTCTTCATGCTCACGATGGAGAGCACGGAGGGCTGCGCCGGGGTCTTCGACGACGCGGTCTCCAGGCTCACCGACAAGGGCTACACCGAGGAGCAGGCCTCCACGGTGATGGAGTCCTCGGACGGCTACTGGGCGCTCGGATCCTGGGTCGGCGAATACAAGGTGACCGTGTCCGTCAGCGACAACGGCGGGGCCACCTGCTCCGCCAGCTACACGGTGGAGTCGATCCAGGGCTGAGCCCGCCAGCAACGGGCGGTACCCTGCCTGACCATGGCCAGGAGAGCGTCCGTCGACTTCGTGCTGCGCCCCTTCGAGGGCCTTCCGGGTGAGCCGGACTGGGTGGCGATGCGCGAGGTGCTGTCGGCGGCGAGCGCCACCGCGCGCACCACCGCCGAGCACGGCTCCCGGGAGGTCGTGGTGGTCACTGTGCTGCCGCGGGCCTGGCCGGCTGTGCACCGGGAGGACGGCGCCGTCCTCCTCGCGCTCCAGCAGCACGCCGGCTCCGGCGACGCCTCCCGCGACCTCGCCGACCTGTTGCTGCGCGCTCTGGAGCTGCCGCCATCGACGGCGATCACCTCGGCGCCCCTGCCCGAGCCCGGGCCGCGGCTGCAGGACGTGCTCGACCTTGCGGTGCCGTTCGAGGTCACCGTCCACGACAGCTTCGAGTTCTGGACCCCTGGCGGGACGCAGCTTCCGGACGGAGCGCAGGAGGAGCGGTCGCAGTCCGACGGGATGATCGTCCCGTCGCGGCGGCTGACCGGTGTGCCCGCGGCGTACTGGGCGCGGATGGGTGACCGGGAGTACCTGCGCTGGGCGGTCCCGCACGACGAGGACGCACTGATGGACGCCCTGGCCAGGCTGCACGTCCGGCGCGAGTCGGGCCTCGGGGACCTCGGCAGGTTCATCGGGGCGTTCCGGTCGTGCGGGATCGTGGTCCCGGTATGGGACCTCGAGCGCGGGGTGGACCAGGCGGAGCTCGAGGAGGAGGCGGCCGCCCTCGCTGCCCGGGTCGATGCGGCGCTCGCCGCGACCGGGCCGCTGGACGCAGCCGAACGGCGGGCCCGGGCGGGCCTCGTCGCCCGGCAGCTCACCCTGCGCTGACCGGGGCGCATGACCGACTGTTGACCACTCCGTGGCGAGACGGTGAGTCTTCCCCGGCAAAGGCGTTAGGGTTGGTCCGTGGCAACCTCACGCCGCGGGAACGCCGCGAAGCCCGCTGAGCCCACCGCGCCCACCGAGCCGACCAAGCGGGCCGCGGCCGCGAAGCGGGAGGCGCCGGCAGCTGCCCGGAAGCCCGGCAAGCCTGCCGCTGCGGACAAGCCCGCCGCGTCCGCCACCCCCCAGGCTCGAAGGGGTTCCCGCGCCGCATCCGCCCCGGGGGGCCGGGTCGCGGTGGTGATCCCGGCCAAGGACGAGTCCCGGAGCATCGCCGCCACGGTCCGCGCCGCCCGCGCCATCCCGCACGTCGACCTCGTCCTGGTGGTGGACGACGGCAGCGAGGACGGTACCCAGGACGTCGCCCGGGCCGCGGGAGCCGTCGTCGTGCGGCACTCGCACAATCGCGGCAAGGCCTCGGCGATGGAGACCGGCGCCGCCGTCGTCGCGATGCGTGACGTCGAGGACGGCCCGGCGCGCCTGCTGCTCTTCCTGGACGGCGACCTGGGGGAGTCGGCGGTCAACGCGGCGCCCCTGATCACCCCGGTGATCGAGGGTGCGGCGGACTGCTCGATCGCGCTGATCCCGCCCCAGCCGGGCGCCGGGGGCCGCGGCCTCGTCGTCGGGCTCGCGCGCCGCTCCATCCAGGGCATGACGGGCTGGACGCCGACGCAGCCCCTGTCGGGGATGCGCTGCCTGACCCGGGACGCGTTCGAGGCCGCCACCCCGCTCGCCCACGGCTGGGGGGTCGAGACGGGCATGACGATCGACCTGCTCGACAAGGGCTTCCGCGTGGTCGAGGTGCCCTGTGCCCTCCGCCACCGCGCGTCCGGCACGGACTTCCGGGGGCAGATCCACCGCGCCAGCCAGTACCGCGACGTCCTGATCGCCGTCAACGCCCGCCGCGTGCGTCGCGCGATCGCCCGGCGCCCCAAGTCGCCGCGACCGACCGGGCACTAGGGCGGCTAGGCCTCACCGGGAACGGGCCCTCCGGCGGCGCTCGGCACCCCCGACTCAAGACTCCGCTGAGCGGCCGCCGCAACGAGCAGGGGCACGGCGATCGCGATGCCGGTCGCGGCGATCACGATCCCGGAGTCGTTGATCAGCACGCCGATCCCGAGGGCCAGGCCGATCGCGGCGACGGTGGCCGGCAGCAGCGGCACGGCCTGGCGAAGTCCGGCCATCGGGCTGGTGCCCCGCAGTCCGGCCCCGGAACGTGGCCGGGGGCCGAGCAGGACGAGCGCGGTGAGCAGGATCCCGCCGACGGCGAGCACGACGTACCGCCAGAGAGTCAGCACGCGGAGCTGGACGCCGTACTTGCGCACGACGACGTCCCACAGCCCCCCGTCGAGCACGGTCGCGAAGAAGCGACCGAAGTGGGTGCGGTCCGCCGGCGGGCGCATCCAGTCGAGGGCCGCCAGGCCGACGACGACGACGGCCGCGGCGAGCAGCACCAGCAGCAGGACGCGCCAGCGGACCCGCCGCCCGGCAACCGCGATTCCCAGGACGGTGAACCCGACGATCAGGCCGGGGGGCCCGCCGAAGTCGCTGCCCCACCCGGGGGCCCCGTTCACCACGGTCACCGCCACGCCGATCGCCCCGACCAGCGCGACCGCGCGTCCGCGCAGCCCCCGCTCGACCAGCGGCTGCGCGACGGCCATGCCCAGCAGCAGGCTTGCCGCCGCGACCATCGCGAACGCCTGGTTGCTCATCCCGTAGAAGCGGGCGGCCATCAGGCGGTGCGCTCCCATCGGGGAGTCGATGACCAGCGTGGAACCGGTCAGCGCGTCCAGGACGAGCACCACGACGGTGACGCCGGCGACCACCCCGGCCGGCCCGAACAGGGACCGGCGCCAGGGCCCTGCCAGGGCGAGTAGCGTGATGGCGAGCACCCAGCCGAGCAGCGTGAGCCAGAACCCCCAGGCGGGTGACGCGGCTCGCCACCACGGGAACGCGCCGACGAGGAAGGACGCGATGGTCGCGGCCCCGAGCGCCAGCCCGGCGACCTGCAGGGAGCGCAGCACCGGCCGCCGCAGCCGTCCCGTCGGCGCGCGGGTGAGAAGGACGGCCGCCGCCACGAACAGCAGCGCCTGCCCGATGACCAGGTAGGTCAGGTACGGGCTGCTCACCCGGGTCACCTGACGCGCCTCCTGCGCGATGTCCGTAAGGACCTGCACCCGGGCGGTCGCGGTGGCCGGCCCGTCGATCGGCATGATCGGCGCGCCGACGGCGGCCGCCGGGGCCTCGATCCCCAGCGTCGCGAGCACGGTGTCGGTCACGTCGGTGGCCAGCACGAGGCCGGGCTGCCGCGTCGACCCGGAGCTGAGCAGGCTGCGGCCGTAGGCGGCGTCGCCCGGTCCGGCGCCGGTCGCGATCGCGAGCTGCAGCGCGGCTCGGCCGGAGTCGGCCAGCGAGACCACCAGGACGGTGGCCCCCGAGCCGCCGGCGGCGCGCAGCACGGCCTGGATCCGCTTGTCGACCTCGCGCACCTGCTCTGCGCGGGTGGGCTCGACGATGATCTCGACACCCGTCGGGTTGGGCTCGCCCGGCTCGTCGTCCGGGGTGACCTCCTCGGGCTTCGGGGCATCGGGGCTGGCGAGCGCCCTTCGCTGGGTGCCGTGCCCCGGGTCGCGCACGGTCCCCGCGTCCACGACGACGAGCTGGGACGTCGAGACCGCCTCGCGGACGGCCCGTCCCAGCTCGGCGGTGAGCCCGGAGCGGCGCTGGTAGCTGCCGACCAGGCTGCCGTCACCGTCGGCGATGGCGATTGCGGCACCCGGGCCGATCCCGGTCACGGCCACGCCGGCCGCGGTGAGGCTGTCGCCGAGCAGGCCGAGCCGCGCGGCGTACGGCTGGGCGCCCACGGCCTCCTCGTACTCGGGCCACGCCGGCACGGGCCCCTCGGCCGCCGGCTCGGGCACTGTGCGGCAGGTTCCCTCGGGGACCTGCGCGTCGGCCGCGCGCGTTCCGGCGCTCACCGCCAGCCACCCGTCGACCGGACAGGAGGTCGGCCGGACGCTTCGGACCGCGACGGCGCCGACGGAGCCCTGTCGAGACAGGCTCCAGAGGGCCGGCGTGGACAGCGGGCGGACGTCGCTCCACCGCAGGCCGGTCACCCCGATCAGGATCACGGTCGGCTCGCCCGGCGTCCCGGACGACGGCCCGGGAAGTGGTGGCGGGGAGGGGTCGACCGCCGCCGCGGGCGCCGCCGCTGCGCTGCCGAGGAGCAGCGCGCCGCCGACGAGCGCTGCGCCGACCGCCAGGGCCAGTCCCGACACCCGGTTGCTCAGATGTGAGCGGAAGCTGCCGGATCGGGCCACCCGTCCACCCTACGGCGCACTACGCTCGTTCGGCGGTGGGGAAGTGCGCCTCGGGGCGCGGCCCACGACGATGGGAGTCACGATGAGTCAGCGGCCGCGATACGCCTACCTCGGACCGCGGGGGACCTTCACCGAGGCCGCCCTGCGCCAGGTGGCCGACCCGGAGGAGGCGGACTACCTGCCCCAGGTCGACGTCGTCACCGCGATCGAGGCCGTGCGCCTGGGCGAGGCCGATCGGGCCGTCGTCGCGATCGAGAACTCCATCGAGGGCGGCGTGACGGCGGTCCTGGACACGCTCGCCGTCGGCGAGCCGCTGGTCATCCTGCGGGAGATGCTGGTCCCGGTGTCGTTCGTCCTGGCCGCGCGACCGGGCACCACGCTGGCCGACGTCGCCCGGCTGTCGGCCCATCCGCACGCCTGGGCGCAGTGCCGGCGCTGGCTCCGGGCGAACCTGCCGGGCGTCGTGCACGTGCCCGCGACATCCAACACGGCCCCGGCCGCCCTGCTCGCCGACACCACCGAGCGGCTCGCCTTCGAGGCGGCGCTGATCCCACCGACGGCGCTTGAGCACTATCGCCTGGACGTCCTCGCGGAGGAGGTCGCGGACAGCGGCAACGCCGTCACCCGGTTCGTCCTGATCGGGCCACCGGGTTCGCTCCCCGAGCCGACCGGCATGGACAAGACGACGCTCGTGGTGCACCTGCCGAGCGAGCGGCCGGGCGCCCTGCTGGAGATGCTCGAGCAGTTCTCCACCCGCGGGATCAACCTGTCGCGGATCGAGTCCCGACCACTCGGCGACTCGCTCGGCCGGTACTCGTTCTCGATCGACTGTGAAGGTCACGTCGCCGAGGAGCGGGTCGCCGACGCCCTGATGGGCCTGCACCGGATGTGCCCGCACGTCCGGTTCCTCGGTTCGTACCCGCGGGTGGACGCCCGCGGTGGCGGCGCCCGGCCGGGCACTTCCGACGTCGACTACCACGCGGCCCGGGAGTGGGTGATGGGCCTGCGGGACGGCGGGGCGATCTGAGTCTTGCGCCGGCGGTACTGCTCAGCGGCCGCTCACGCGGACGCTCAGCGCGAGCGGCTCAACCCGGGCGCTGATCTCCAGGGCGGCCCCGATCAGGTCTCCGTCCACCTGGACGTCCTGGGCCACCCGGGTGCGCACGGCCAGTTCCCGGACCCTCGCGTGGTCGATCCGGCCGATCCGGTTGGGCAGCTGGCTCCGCACGCCGAACCGCTGCAGGGCGACCTCGCCGAACAGCTGACCCCAGCCGACCAGGCCGCCCCGGGTGTCGATCACGCCGATGTCGAGCCAGCCGTCGTCGAGCACCGCATCGGGCAGGAGCGTTATGCCGCCCGGCAGCCTGCCGCAGTTGCCGATCAGCACGCTGCGGACCCGGGCGGAGCGCCACGGGGACTCGTCGAGGGACATCTGCAGGCGCATCCGGCGGGCGTGCAGGTGCTTGATCCCCGCCACGAAGTACGCGATCCAGCCGACCCTCGCCTTGAGCTCGTCGTCGGTGTCCGCGACCATCGCCGCGTCGAAGCCCAGTCCCGCGATCACCAGGAAGATGTGGTCCCTGGGGGTCTGCTCGACGTCGGGTGGGGTGGCCTCCGGGGCGGCCGACTCGGGATCGGCCTCGGCGATGTCGTCGCTGACACCTGCCTCGTCGCGGACCACGCGCAGCCATCCGACGTCGATCCTCCGGTCGCGGCCGGTGAGGGCCACCTTCAGCATCTCGTCGACGTCGCTCAGGGGCAGGTCGAGGTTGCGGGCGAGCAGGTTCCCGGTGCCCTGCGGCACGAGTCCCATCGGCACGTCTGTGCCGATCAGGCCCTCGGCGACGGCGCGCACCGTGCCGTCACCGCCGATGGCGACCACGAGTCTCGCACCCCGGGCGACCGCCTCCCGGGTCTGGCCGATGCCCGGGTCCTCGACAGTGGTCTCGAACCACATCGGCTCGGGAAGGTAGCGGGCAGCGCACGCCTGCACGGCCGCATCCCGCAGCTCGGCGACACCCGGCTTGATCGGATTGGCCACGAACGCCACGAGGGTGCGCGCGGCATCCGTGGCCCCGGCCGTGCCGTCGCTGCCGGGCGCGCCAACCGAGGGATCGAGAGTGATGCCCCGGCCGCGCAGGACTCGCCGGATCTGCAGGGCGAGCCCGACGGCGATCGCCGCGAGCACCACGGCGATGATGCTCACCCATTCGACCCACGTCATGGGCACACCGTAGGACTCCTGGACTCGGATCACACCTCCGACGCCGGCTCGATACGCTCAGCGGGTGATCGACGTGCGCCTGCTCCGGACCGACCCCGACGCCGTCCGCATCAGCCAGCGCACCCGCGGCGAGGACGAGTCCCTCGTGGACGCGGCACTCGACCTCGAGGAGCGCCGCCGCTCCGCCCTCACCAGGTTCGAGCAGCTGCGGGCTGAGCAGAAGGACCTGGGACGACAAGTGGCCAAGTCGGGGGGCGCGGAGCGGGCGCCCCTGCTCGAGCGCGCCAAGGGCGTGGCCGACCAGGTGAAGGCGGCGCAGACGGACGCCGATGTCGCCGCCGCCCAGCTCGACGAGGTGCTCTGGCGGATCCCGAACGTCGTGATCGAGGGCGTCCCGGCCGGCGGGGAGGACGACTTCGAGGTGCTCCGGAGCGTCGGGGCGCCGCGCGATCTCGCCGCCGAGTACGGCCCCGAGTTTCCGGTGCGGGACCACCTCGAGATCGGCGAGATGCTGGCCGCGATCGACGTCGAGCGCGGCACCAAGGTCTCCGGCGCCCGCTTCTACTTCCTGACCGGCGTCGGTGCCCGGCTCGAGCTGGCCCTGCTCAACGCCGCGATGGACCGGGCGATCGCGGCGGGCTTCGTACCGATGATCACCCCGACCCTGGTGCGGCCCGAGATCATGCGTGGCACCGGGTTCCTGGGCGCGCACGCCGACGAGGTCTACCACCTCGCGACGGACGACCTGTACCTGGTCGGGACGTCCGAGGTCGCGCTCGGCGGCTTTCACGCCGACGAGATCGTCGACCTGAGTGCCGGGCCGCTGCGCTACGCGGGCTGGTCGTCGTGCTTCCGCCGGGAGGCCGGCTCGTACGGCAAGGACACCCGCGGGATCATCCGCGTGCACCAGTTCAACAAGGTCGAGATGTACGTCTACACGACGGCCGAGGACGCGGAGGCGGAGCACGAGCGGCTGCTGGCCTTCGAGGAGGAGATGCTCGGCCTCGTCGAGCTGCCCTACCGCGTGATCGACACGGCGGCCGGCGACCTGGGCGCGAGCGCCGCCCGCAAGTTCGACTGCGAGGCGTGGCTGCCCAGCCAGCAGCGGTACCTCGAGCTCACCTCGACCTCCAACTGCACCACGTTCCAGGCACGCCGGCTGGGGATCCGGGAGCGGACGCCGTCGGGCGAGACTCGGACCGTCGCGACGCTCAACGGCACGTTGGCGACGACCCGCTGGATCGTTGCGATCCTGGAGAACCACCAGCAGGAGGACGGCTCCGTCCGGGTCCCCGAGGGGCTTCGCGGCTACCTGGGAGGGCTCGAAGTGCTCGAGCCCGCGTCGCGGTGACGGCCGCGGCCGAGGTCCCGGCCACCGACGCCCGGCTCGTCGCGCTGGACGTCGACGGCACCCTGATGGAGTTCGGCGGGCGGATCTCCCCGGAAGTGATCGAGGCCGTCCGGGCGGTCCGGGACGCCGGCGACCACGTCGTCCTCGCCACGGGCCGTTCGGTGATCTCGACCGCCCCGATCGCCCGGCGGCTCGGCCTGGAGACCGGACCGGCCGTGTGCTCCAACGGAGCCGTGCGGGTCACCATGAACCCGACCCTGCCGCTCGGCTACGAGATCACCGACATGGTTACGTTCGATCCCGGCCCGGCGCTGCGGGTGATCCAGGCCGAGCTCCCGGACGCGCTGTTCGCGGTCGAGGACGTGGGCCGCGGGTTCTTCGTCACAAAGCCGTTCCCGCCCAACGAGATCGAGGGCGTGCACACGGTCGTCGATTTCGACCACCTGTGCACGTTGCCGGCAACCCGCGTGGTGATCCGCAGCCCGAACCACACCGAGGCCGACTTCCACGCGATGGTCGAGCGGATCGGCCTGCACGAGGTGACGTACTCCGTGGGTTGGGTGGCCTGGCTCGACCTGAACCCGAAGGGCGTGACCAAGGCCAGCGCGCTCGAGCAGCTCCGCCTCGAGCTGGGGGTGGCGGCCGCCTCGACGATCGCCATCGGCGACGGCCGGAACGACATCGAGATGCTGCGCTGGGCCGGTCGTGGCGTGGCGATGGGCAACGCCGACGAGGTCACCAGGGCGGCCTCGGACGAGGTGACCGGCAGCGTCGCGGAGGACGGCGTCGTGCAGGTCCTGAGGGGGCTCCTGGACTGACCGGCCGGCGGGGTGCCCAGGAGGGCAAGTGGACCAGGGCCCGGCACAGGAGCACAATCGGCGCCCATGGCCGCGGGCATCGAAGATGTCGCCCGCGCTGCCGGCGTCTCGACGGCGACGGTGTCGCGGGCGCTGCGAGGTCTGCCCAACGTCAACGCGGCGACTCGCGACCGGGTGCGAGCGGTGGCCGCCGAGCTCGGCTACGTCGCATCGCCGTCCGCCGCGAGCCTCGCCTCCGGCCGCACCCGCACCATCGGCTTGATCAGCCCCTCGATCAACCGGTGGTTCTTCGCGAACGTGATCGAGGGCGCCGAGCGGGCGCTCCGGGCCCAGGGCTTCGACGTCCTGCTGTACACGTTCGACGCGCCGGGGAGCCCGCGCGCGCGGGTGGACCCTGACGTCCTGCGCCGGCGGGTCGACGGGATCCTCGTGGTCGGGCTCCCGCTCGCCGCGGAGGAGGTCGAGGGCCTGCTCAGCCTCGGCCGACCGCTGGTCTGCATCGGATGGGGCGGGCACGGCCAGGTGACCGTCCGGCTGAACGACCGGGCGACGGCCATCGAGGCAACGAACCACCTGATCGGGCTGGGGCACCGGCGCATCGCACACCTGACCGGCGCGCCCGACGACGTCGCGCCGTCGTCCCCCCCGGTGGAGCGGGCGGCCGGCTGGCGCGACGCCCTCGTGTCCGCGGGGATCGAGGTGGACCCCGGCCTGGAGCGGCACGGCCAGTTCACCTCCGAGGGTGGCCGCGCGGCGATGCGTGACCTGATCGCCGCGTCCGACGACTTCACTGCGGTGTTCGCCGCATCCGACGAGATGGCGATGGGCGCGATCCTCGCGCTGCGCGAGGCGGGGCTCGCCGTCCCGCGGGACGTGTCGGTGATCGGTGTCGACGGGCACGACCTCGGGGAGCTCGTCGGACTCACGACGATCGCCCAGCCGGCGAACGAGCAGGGGGCGGTGGCGGCGCAGCTCGTGCTGAGCATGATCGGCGGCATCGTGCCGCCGCGGGAGATCATCATGCCGACGCAGTTCGTCGAGCGGACTTCGACTGCTGCCCCGAGGGCCCGGTCGGACTGAGCGCCGGTAGCGGTTTGTGGTGGTCGCGTTCCCACGGGACGTCGTCGTGGTACGCATCCGATCAACTCGGGGTATGTCGCCGTGATCAAATTGTGACCCGCTTGTGGCTTGGATGTTGCCGCCCTGGGTTGCCCTCCCCTCCTGTAAGCGCTTGCATGGCACTGGTACCCGTTGGCGTACGGCGTCCTCGCCGTACGGGGTCGGGTGCTTCGGGGGGCGGATACACGCCCCACAACGACGTGGAGGAAGCCAGATGATGAGCACCAGAAGGAGCCGCGGGTTCTTCGCGGCAGCGGCGGGAGGCGCCGCTCTCGCGCTGTCCCTCGCGGCGTGTACGCCACCGCCCGAGGACGACGGCACGCCCGCCGGGGACGACGACGTCGATGTCGCCGAGGGTTGCGAAGGCTTCGAGGACTACGGAGACCTGAGCGGCACGACGGTGACCGTCTACACCTCGATCACTTCCCCGGAGGACCAGCCGCACATCGACTCCTACGTGGAGTTCGAGCGCTGCACCGGCGCCGACATCCAGTACGAGGGCTCGCGCGAGTTCGAGGCGCAGCTCCCCGTGCGGCTCCAGGCCGGCAACCCGCCGGACATCGCCTACATCCCGCAGCCCGGTCTGCTCGCCACCCTGGTCGAGGACTTCCCGGGTGCCGTCGTTCCGGTCGGTGAGCTCGCCGAGAGCTACGTCGACCAGTACTACGACCCGTCCTGGAAGGCCTACGGCAGCGTCGACGGCACGTTCTACGCCACGCCGCTCGGCTCGAACGTGAAGTCGTTCGTCTGGTACTCCCCGTCGGCGTTCGCCGACGCCGGTTACGAGATCCCCGAGACCTGGGACGAGCTGATCGCCCTCTCCGACCAGATCGTGGCCGACGGCGCCACCCCCTGGTGCGCCGGCATCGAGTCCGGTGAGGCCACCGGCTGGCCGGCCACCGACTGGCTCGAGGACGTCATGCTCCGCACCGCGGGCCCGGACGTCTACGACCAGTGGGTGAACCACGAGATCCCGTTCAACGACCCGCAGGTCGCCGAGGCCCTGGCGACCGTCGGCAGCATCCTGAAGAACCCTGACTACGTGAACGCCGGGATCGGCGACGTGCAGTCGATCGCGTCGACCCCGTTCACCGACGCCGGGTTCCCGATCCTCGACGGCGAGTGCTGGATGCACCGCCAGGCCTCGTTCTACGCCGCCAACTGGTCGGAGTACCAGGAGGACGTGGTGGTGGGTGAGGACGGCGACGTGTTCGCGTTCTACTTCCCGGCGATGAACCCGGACGAGCGTCCGGTGCTCGGTGGTGGCGAGTTCACCACGGCGTTCGCGGAGCGGCCCGAGGTGCAGGCCTTCCAGGCGTTCCTGGTGAGCCCGGAGTGGGTCAACGCGAAGATCCAGCAGCACCCCGGTGGTGGCTGGGTCAGCGCGAACAACGCACAGGACATGAACCTGTACGCCTCGCCGATCGACCGCCTCTCGGCGGAGATCCTGGCCGACGAAGCAGCGGTCTTCCGCTTCGACGCGTCCGACCTGATGCCCGGTGCGGTCGGGGCGGCCTCGTTCTGGACCGAGATGACCAACTGGATCGCGAACAACAAGCCGGATGCGGAAGTCCTCGCAGCCATCGAGGCTTCGTGGCCGTGATCTGAGCAGTAGGTGTGGTGGGGGCCTGTCCGCGTGGGCAGGCCCCCACTATGCCCATATGCCTGACCCACCCTGGTGTGGAAACCTGTCTGCACAAGCTCGACCCCGACCGGCACACGACGTGGTGTGCTGAGGACCGACGGAGGTAGGAGTGGAGTTCATCGACAACCTCAGCGCCTGGATCGGGTACCTGTGGAACCCCATCGGCAACTGGTTGCTCCGGGCCAACGATCCGACCCACAAGCTCGTGCTGATGGTGGTGGCGATCCTGTTGTTCGTCGTCGTCATGGGCGCGATCCTCGTTGCGGTCGACCGACCGAAGCGGGTGCCCGCATGGGCCGTCTCCGCGGCGTTCGCCGGGCCGGCGCTGCTGATGATCGGCTTCGGCCTGGTCTACCCCGCGCTCCGCACGATGTACGCCTCGTTCCTCAACCGGAACGGCTCGGAGTTCATCGGCTTCGACAACTACGTCACGGCCTTCACCCAGAGCGAGTTCCAGCTGGTCCTGCGCAACACCGCGCTATGGGTCCTCCTGGTGCCGATCCTGTCCACGCTGATCGGCCTGGTCTACGCGGTGGTGGTGGACCGGACGCGGTTCGAGAAGTTCGCCAAGGCGCTGGTCTTCCTGCCGATGGCCATCTCGATGGTCGGCGCGGGCATCATCTGGCGATTCATGTACGAGTACCGCCAGGCGAGTGCCAGCCAGACGGGCCTGCTGAACCAGCTGCTGATCTGGGTCGGCCTCGAGCCCAAGCAGTTCCTGCTCGACGCCCCCGAGAACAACCTGTTCCTGATCGTCGTGCTGATCTGGATCCAGGCGGGGTTCGCCATGACGATCCTCTCCGCGGCGATCCGGGCGATCCCCGACGACATCGTCGAGGCCGCCAAGCTCGACGGTCTCTACGGGTTCGGGATGTTCCGGCGGATCACGGTGCCGAGCATTCGGCCGGCACTGGTCGTGGTGGTGACGACCATCGCGATGGCCACCCTCAAGGTCTTCGACATCGTCCGGACGATGACTGGTGGCAACTTCGGTACCTCGGTCGTGGCGAACGAGTTCTACGTCGTGAGCTTCCGGCGCGGCGAGCAGGGCCTGGGCGCGGCGCTCGCGGTCATCCTCTTCGTCCTGGTGATCCCGATCGTCGTCTACAACGTCCGGCAGATGCGCCTCTCGGAGGAGATCCGATGACCACCACCCCGACTCCGCCGCAGGCGTTCGAGAAGTCCGAGACCGGGGAGGTCCCCGGCGGGGCGCCACCCGGCCGCGCGAAGGCGCAAGGCCGCTTCCAGCGGCGGGCCGCCACGGCACGGAAGCGGCTGTCCAACCCGTGGGCCTCCGGGATAGCGATCGTGATCGCCGTGCTCTGGACCGTCCCCACGGTCGGCCTGCTGATCACGTCGTTCCGACCGTCCGGCGACATCCGTCGCACCGGCTGGTGGACAATCGTCCAAGACCCGCAGTTCACGCTGGCCAACTATCAGGACGCGCTGTTCGGCAGCCAGACGCAGTTCGCGACGTACTTCATCAACTCCGTCGTCATCACGCTGCCCTCGGTCGTTATCCCGATCAGCATCGCCCTACTCGCGGCGTACGCATTCGCATGGATCGACTTCCGCGGGCGCGACTTCCTGTTCGTCGCGGTGTTCGCGCTGCAGATCGTCCCGATCCAGATCACCATGATCCCGCTGCTCAGCCAGTACGTGGACTGGGGGCTCGCTGGCTCGTTCTGGGTGGTCTGGCTGTCGCACTCGATCTTCGCGCTGCCCCTGGCGATCTTCCTGCTGCACAACTTCATGAAGGACATCCCACCGTCCCTGATCGAGGCCGCGCGGGTGGACGGGGCGGGACACGTGAAGATCTTCTTCCGGGTGCTGCTGCCGATCCTCACGCCGGCGATCGCCGCGTTCGGGATCTACCAGTTCCTCTGGGTCTGGAACGACCTGCTGGTCGCCCTGGTGTTCAGCGGGGGTCGGATAAACACGGCGCCGCTGACGGTCCGGATCGCGGAGCTGGCTGGGACGCGCGGGCAGACGTGGCACCTGCTGTCCGCGGGCGCGTTCATCTCGATGGTCGTTCCGGTCATCGTGTTCCTCGCCCTGCAGCGGTACTTCGTGCGCGGCATGCTGGCCGGGTCCGTCAAGGGCTGATCCACAACGCCGGTTCCGCACCCTACGGCTGAGCCGGAGGGCGCACATCCGCCGACGCGGCGCACATCCTGAGTGCGCCAGTCTCGCGGATGTGCGCCCTCTAGCCTTGGGGGGGTGAGACCAGGCGCCGCCGTCGAGCGGGTCCCCGCCCCGGCGCTGTTCGTGGGCAGCGGCATGGCCCAGTACCTCGGCGCCGCCATCGCCGTCGGGCTGTTCGCCACGATCCCGGCCGAGGGAGTGGCCTGGCTGCGGATCCTGGTCGCCGCCGCGCTCCTGGTGGCCTGGCGTCGCCCGTGGCGGATCGGCTGGAGCCGGCGCGACCTGGCGCTCGCCGCGGCGTTCGGGCTCGCCCTCGGGGTGATGAACGTCGCCTTCTACGTGGCGATCGAGCACCTGCCGCTCGGCACGGCGGTCGCGATCGAGTTCGTCGGGCCGGTGGCCGTCGCGGCCGTGGTGGGTGGCTGGCGCGAGCGCAGCGGGATCGGGCTGGCGGCGCTCGGCGTCGTCCTGCTCGCCGGTGTGACCGTCTCCTCCGACGTCCCGGGCGCCGCGATCGGCCTGGCAGCGATCGGCGTCGCGGCGGCCGCCTGGGCCGCCTACATCGTGCTCGGTCGTCGGGTTGCGGTTCGAGGCGACGGGGTCACCCGGCTGTCGGTCGCGATGGCCGTGGCGGCGGTCGTCGGTGCGCCGTTCCTGGCGGCCCGGAGCGCGCCGGTCCTCGATGCCTGGTACCTGGTCGCGGCCGTCGTCGGCATCGCGGTGCTGTCCTCGGTGCTGCCCTACGCAGTCGAGCAGGTGGTCCTGCGCCGGGTGGGCCCGGCCGCGTTCGCCGTCCTGCTCGCCCTGCTGCCCGCGACGGCCGCCGTGGTCGGTGCGGTCGCGCTGCGGCAGTGGCCGAGCGCCCTGGAACTCGTCGGCCTGCTCCTGGTCTCGGCGGCGATCGCGTTGACCGCACCGAGGCGGCGGGCCGTCACGCCGACGACGGCGGGCGCCGCCTGAGGCCGCACCGCCACCACTGGCCGCGCAGCGCCACTACCAGAAGCACCACTACTACAGGTACTGCCCGGGCGTCCGGCTGTCCCGCTCCTCCTCTTCCCCGGGCCGCTCGGGTCCCGCGCTCATCCCGGGAGGCAGCGCCCTGCGCATCTGGGCGAGCTGCGCCTGGGTGCTCATCTGCTGGGCCACCAGCGCGGTCTGCAGGCCGTGGAACAGACCCTCGAGCCAACCCACAAGCTGCGCCTGCGCGATCCGGAGCTCGGCGTCCGACGGGCTGGTGTCGTCTGAGAACGGCAGGGTGATCCGATGCAGCTCCGCGACCAGCTCCGGAGACAGCCCGTCCTCCAGCTCGCGCAGCGAGCGCTCGTGCACCTCCGCCAGCCGACCCCGGGCCGCCTCGTCCAGGGGCGCGCTGCGCACCTCGTCGAGCAGCTGCTTGATCATCGTCCCGATCCGCATGATCTTGGCCGGTTGGCCGATGAACCGGGCGTCGGGCAGGACCTCGTCCTGCTCGGTCTCGGGCGTCGGCGCCACATCTGGCATCTGCTCGCTCATGGCCCCATTCTCCACGGAGTCCGCCGCCGTCCAGACCGGTAGCGTGAGCGGCGATCCGGCGCCGCCGCGCCGGCGCTGCCGAGGAGCCCCGATGACCTGGTTGTCGTCCCCGTCCCACACGCGCCGTCTGGCCGCCGAGACCGACCGCCTGCTCCAGTTCGGCGAGGCCGCCCGGACGGCCGGTGGCTTCGGCTGGCTCGACGACGCCGGCCGCCTCGTGCCCCGGCCGATCCTGCTCTGGATCACCTGCCGGATGACGCACGTGTACTCCCTCGGTGCCCTGCTCGGCCGCCCGGGCGCCGCGGAACTGGTCGATCACGGCGTCGCCGCCCTCTCCGGTGCCCTGCGCGACGAGCAGCACGGCGGCTGGTTCACCAGCGTCGACGACGACGGCCCGGTGGACGCCCGCAAGGCGGCCTACCCCCACTCGTTCGTGATCCTGGCCGGTGCGAGCGCGACGGCGGCCGGCCGGCCCGGCGGGCGGGCGCTGCTCGACGACGCCCTGGAGATCTCGCTGCGCCGCTTCTGGGACGACGAGGCGGGGATGGTCGTGGAGTCCTGGGACCGGGCCTTCGCCGAGGCGGAGCCGTACCGCGGCGTCAACGCCGCCATGCACACCGTGGAGGCGTACCTCGCCGCCGCCGACGTCACCGGTGACGGGGCATGGCTCGACCGGGCCGCCCGGATGACGCGCCGGGTGCTGGACCTCGCCCGCGGCAACGGCTGGCGCATCCCGGAGCACTTCGACCCGCAGCTCAACCCGCTGTGGGAGTACAACGCCGAGAACCCCGCCGACGCGTTCCGGCCCTACGGGGCAACCATCGGCCACGCGCTCGAGTGGTCGCGGCTGACGCTGCACCTGCGCGCGGCGCTCGCGCCGCGTTCGGACGCCCCGGACGACGGCCTGCTCGCCGACGCCACCGCCCTGTTCGACGCCGCGGTGCGCGACGGCTGGGAGGCCGACGGAGCGCCCGGCTTCGTGTACACGGTCGACTGGGACGGCCAACCCGTGGTGCGGGAGCGCCTGCACTGGGTGCTCTGCGAGGCGCTCGGCGCCGCCGCCGCCCTGCACCACGCCACGGGTGACCCCCGGTTCGACGAGTGGTACCGCGGGTGGTGGGCGTACGCCGAGGCCCACCTCATCGATCACGAGGGCGGTTCCTGGTGGCACGAGCTCACTCCGGAGCACGCCGTCTCGCGCACGGTGTGGTCCGGCAAGCCCGACGTCTACCACGCGCTGCAGGCGACCCTGATCCCGCGGCTGCCCCTGGCGCCGACGATGGCGCCCGCGCTGGCCCGGGACCTGCTGCGCTGACGAAGCGAGCGGTAACGGGAGGGACGAAGGCCCATGGCCGGGGATCGGCTCGGGCACGGGCCGCCGCGCGGCCCTGGGCGGGACATGGGCCTTCGTCCCAACCGCTCCGTGCTGGCTCGGGCACGGGCCGCCGCGCGGCCCTGGGCGGGACAGGGGCCGCTCTCCCTCGCCGACTGCTAGGGGATCAGCAGCAGCTTGCCGAACACCTCGCCGGACTCTAGGAGCTCGTGGGCGCGGGCGGCGTCGGCCAGCGGCAGCCGGTCGTGGATCACGGGCCGGACCCGGCCGTCGGCGACCATCGGCCAGACGTGCTCCCGGACCGCGGCCACTATCGCGGCCTTCTCCGCGGGTGGGCGGGAGCGCAGCGTGGTGCCGAGCACCGTCGCCCGCTTGGTGAGCAGGGCGCCCAGGTCGAGCTCGCCGCGGCGCCCCTTCCGCAGCCCGATCACGGCCAGCCGGCCGCCGGTGGCCAGCGCGTCGAGGTTGCGGTCGAGGTAGGCGGCGCCGATGACGTCGAGCACGACGTCGACGCCCCGACCGTCGGTCGCTTCCCTCGCCGTCGCGACGAAGTCCGCACTGCGGTGATCGACGACGACGTCGGCCCCCAGGTCTTTGCAGCGCGCCGCGCGCGCCGGCCCGCCGGCGGTGGCGATCACCCGGCAGCCGAGGGCGGACCCGATCTGGACGGCGAGCGAGCCGACGCCGCCCGACCCGCCGTGCACCAGCAGCCACTCGCCGGGCCGGATGCCGGCCGCGGCGAGCGTGGACCACACCGTGCATGCCGCCTCCGGCAACGCCGCGCCGTCGGTCAGGGCGACGTCGTCGGGCAGCGGCAGCACCTGGCCGGAGCGCACCGCGACCCGCTCGGCGTAGCCTCCGCCCTCGAGCAGGGCGACGACCGAGTCGCCGTTGCGCCAGGACGCCGTCGGGCCCGCCTGGACCACGGTTCCGGACACCTCGAGACCCGGCCACGGGGGCGCGCCGGGCGGCGGGGCATAATGGCCTCTACGTTGCAGCAGGTCGGCGTTGTTCACCCCGGCGGCCGCCACGGCGATGACCACCTCGTCGCGTTCGGCCGTCGGATCCGGTGCGCGGCGCTCGGCCAGTCCATCCGGGCCCCCGGGCTCGGTGATGTCGATGATCCGCATGTCCCGAGTGTTGCAGGCGGGTGAAAAGGGGCCGATATCGTGCGGCGGAGGCCAACTGGCGACTCTCGGACCTAATGCCGCGCCGGGTCCGCGCCGATGCTGATCCAACGACGGGAGCCCGACCGGGCGCCGGCCGGGATCCAGCACGTTGTGCGAACGGTGCGCACCGTCGCACGGTGAAGGAGACACCATGCTTCGCAGGTTGGGCATCCGGGGAAAGATCCTCGCGGCCCTCTCCGTGCCTGTGCTCGTGCTGTTCGTGCTGGCTGGACTCACGTCCTGGCAGGCCATCCAGGATGTGCGGACCACCAGGGCGACGCAGCAGGTGCTCGAGGCCCTTGAGAGCTCCCAGCGGGTCGTCCGCGCCATTCAGGACGAGCGCGAGGGGGCGCTGCCGCTCTTCGGTCCTCGCCCCGAGGTGGCCGGGAACGTCGAAGAGCTGCGCGACGTCACAGACCGCGCGTACACGCGCTACCTCGCGGCGGTGAGCAGGATCGACCTCGCCGCGCTCGACCCCACGGCTGGACAGCGTTTCGCTGGGGTGGAGGCCGGCATGGGCCGGTTGACCTCGGCGCGGACGTTCGTGGACGGGCGCCAGGTGCCCATGCTCACCATCGACCGCTCCTACGGCGTGGTCCTGGCGTCCCTCTCGACGCTGCCGCAGACGATCGCGGACACGATCAACGACCGCGAGCTGGCGTCCATCATGACCACGATGTCGGGCGTCACTCAGCTGATCGAGGCCTACGAGCACGAGAAGGCGCTCGGTCGCGCCATCCTGCTCGCTGCGCAGCGCGGCAACGTCGACAGCAACGCCATCACCGAGCTCGGCACGCTCATCACCAACAACGACGAGCTCCGACTTGTGGTCAGCAACGACATCTACGCCCTCGGCACGCCGACCGGGCTCGCCGAGGTCGTGGTCTCCAGCAACCTGGCGCCCACATCCTTCCCGACCTGGCGGCGCAACCTGACCAACGCCACTGAGGTTCGGCTGCAGACCATCCAGCCGGTCGAGTGGGCAACAGAAGCTCAGCGTGAGATCGACGCGGTCGAGGGGATCGAGGCGGAGGTCGTCCAGCGTGCGAACGAACGCGCAGCCGTCGTCGCCGACACCGCCATCCGGGAGACCGCGATCACGATCGGCGCCATCGCGCTCGCCGTGTTCGTGGCCATCAACTTCGCGCTGGTGGTCACCCGGCAGATCACCCGGCCGCTGCGCCGCCTCACCGAGGCAGCCGGCATGGTCCGCGATGAGCTGCCGCACCTGGTCGAGCAGGTCGCCATTCCCGGCCAGGGGCCGGACCTGAGCCTGACCAGGATCCCGGTGACCTCCAAGGACGAGGTGGGTCGGCTCGCGACCGCGTTCAACGAGGTGAACGAGACCACGATCGAGGTCGCCAAGGAGCAGGCCGCGCTGCGCGCGTCCATCGCCGAGATGTTCGTCAACGTCGCCCGTCGCGACCAGGTGCTCCTCAACCGGCAGCTGTCCTTCATCGACGCCCTGGAACGCTCGGAGGAGGACCCCAAGACCCTCGCCGACCTGTTCCGGCTCGACCACCTCGCCACCCGGATGCGCCGCAACGCGGAGTCGCTCCTGGTGCTGGCGGGCATCGACACCGGTCGCCGGCTGCGCGGGTCGCTGCCGACCTCGGACGTGATCCGGACGGCGTCCTCGGAGATCGAGCACTACGAGCGGATCCAGCTCGACCTGCCGGTCGACCCGTTCATGCTCGGGCACATCGCCCTGCCCGCGGCGCACATGCTCGCGGAGCTGCTGGAGAACGCCACCGTCTTCTCCGAGCCGGGCACCCCGGTGCACGTTTCGACGGGCATCGACGAGACCAGCGTGATCATCGCGATCGAGGACCAGGGCCTCGGGATGAGCCAGGAGGAGCTCGACCAGGCGAACAGCCGGATCCGCGCGACGTCGGCGAGCGACGTGCTGGGCTCCCAGCGACTCGGCCACTACGTCGTCGGTCGCATCGCCGGCCGGATCGGCGTCTCGGTCGAGTTCTCCCGGCCGGCATCCGGCACGGGGACCCGCGTCGTGGTCCGCTTCCCCCACGTGGTCTTCGTCGACCCGCAGAACATCGCCATCACGCCGCCGAGCGCGGCTCCCGTCGTCGAGACCTTCGTGCGGCCAGAGGAGGCCGCGGTCGTCGCGCACGACGCCGAGTACGTCCCGTCCGGGTCCGGTGCGTGGGACGTCCCCGCGGGCGCCGTCGGTTCGATCGAGAACCCTGCCGAGGAGGTCGACCTGGTCGAGCTCACGGACGGCACGACCGATCTCGGTCTTCCCCGCCGCCGGGCCCGCACCGGTGCGGACCCCGGGCAGAACGGGGCGGCCGAGGACCAGGACGCAGCGGCCGCGCAGTCGATCCCGCTCGCGCCGGAGGCCGACTCCCTCGCCGGCGCGGCGAGGGCCCGCACCGACGGTTGGACCCCGCCGCTCCTGCCGGGATCCGGGCTGCCCAACCGGTCCGAGCTCAGCGACGGCGTGCCGACCCCGTTCGGAACCGGCTCGGGCGAGAACGGCAACGGGTCCCTGCCCACCAGGCGATCGGCCGCGCCCGGCGCCGAGGGCGGGAGCGGCCTCCCGGCGCGGCAGCCGGTGCAACCGAGCGACACAGCCAGCCTGGACTCCGCCTCGGCGACCGGGCCTGCGAACGTCGAGGGCCGCACGGCGATCTTCACCGGCTTCCGGTCCCGCCGCGCGGAGCTGGCCGCCGCCGCGATCCACGAGGCTGGTGCCGTGACGGTGGAGGACGAGGGGATCGTCCCGTCCCAGGGTGACGGCGCCGAGCGCCTCGCCGCTTCGGCCGCGGGTACCGCCTCGTTCTTCGGACGCCACGTCGCGCGCCCCTCGGACGACGAGGTCCCGGCGATGGACGACCGCGCCGCCCCGCGGCTCGAGACCGACGAGTACGTCGCCGCGACAGTCGAGGCTCCGATGGTCATCCCGGCCCTGGTCGACGACGAACCTGAGTCCGGCGGGTCCGGCTCGGACTTCCCCGCGATCCCACCACTCGCGGAGCCCGACGACGCCGCAGGCGAGGGGACCGAGAGTGGTGTCGTCGGGTGGGACGAGACCGCACCGTCGCCGGTCGCGGAGTCCTGGGTGCAGTCGCCGAGCGGCTGGGCGGCGCAGGACGCGCCGTTCGTCGAGGCGCCTGGCGCGCCGGCACCGTCCGTTCCGGAGATGCCGGCGCCGTTCGTCGAGGCGCCTGGCGCGCCGGCACCGAGCGGCTGGGCGGCGCAGGACGCGCCGTTCGCGCAGGCCGGCATGCCGGCACCGAGTGCTCCCGAGGTCGACTTCTCGAGCCTGGTCGACGGCCCGACGCGCCGGGACACTCGCCCGCAACCCAAGCGACGGAGGCTGTTCGGACGAGGCCGGAAGTCGGCCAGCTCGGACTCGGACTACGAGAGCTCGCCGTTGGCGCAGCTCGCCTCCGGGGCGGACGCGGACGGCTCGCCGTTGTTCGCGGGCGGTCTGGGTCCGGTCCGTCAGTCGGCCTGGGACTCGTCCGACAGCGGCGCTCACGCGATTGCCCCGCCGCCGGTCGAGCCGCCGCCGTTCGAGCCGCCGAACGCACAGACTCCATGGGCGCCGGAGCAGCCCGTCGCCCCGCAGGCTTGGGGCCCGGGTGCCCAGGGAGAGCCGCCGACCCCGTGGGAGCCTCGGTCCGAGGCACCCGAGCCGGCGCCGTGGCAGGCTCAGCCCGCCCACGAGGCCCCCTCACCGACTCCGGCTTGGGGCCAGCCGGCCCAACTGGCCGGTTCGGTCGTGCCGCCGTGGGCCAACGAGGCCTCGCCGCAGGAGGCCGCGCCGGGCGCATGGGGTCAGGCGCCGGTGGCCCCGACCCCGGCACCGCCGGCCGCCCCCCAGGTCGACGCGTCGAACT
>CAYGGX010000007.1:0-50870 GCA_964349585.1 uncultured Actinotalea sp. | reverse complement strand
CGGACGACGCGCGACCCCCAGACGAGCCGGACCCGGACGACGCGCGACCCCCAGAACCACCCGAGGAGGTGCCGGGCGGCACGGGCCCGTGGAGTGTCGGGGGGGTTGGAGCGCTCAAGCCGCTCCTGCGCGGCTGGATCCACGCGGGGATGACGCCTCTCGTTGTCGCGGCCTCGATCGTGCTCATCGTCCTGGCCCCAACGACGCCGGCACGGGTGAGCGCGATCGTCTTCGGGTTCAGCGCGGTGCTGCTCTTCGGCACCAGCGCGGTCTACCACCGGGGCCGGTGGTCGCCGGTCACCACGGGCGTGCTACGTCGGCTGGATCACACCAACATCTTCCTGATCATCGCGGGCACGTACACCCCGCTGTCGGTCCTGCTGCTCGAGTGGCCGACGGCCCGCACCCTGCTGCTCGTGGTGTGGGGCGGCGCGCTCGCCGGCCTGCTCACCCGGGTCTTCTGGCTCGGCGCGCCGCGGTGGCTGTACGTGCCGCTCTACATCGCGCTGGGCTGGGTGGCCGTGTGGTTCCTGCCGGACTTCTGGCGCAACGGCGAGCCGGCGATCGTCTGGCTCATCGCCGCCGGCGGCCTCGCCTACACCCTCGGCGCGGCGGTCTACGCCACCAAGTGGCCGAACCCGAGCCCGCGGTGGTTCGGGTTCCACGAGATCTTCCACTCGCTGACGGTCGTCGGGTTCACCTGCCACTACGTGGCGGTGAGCATCGCGACCCACTCCGCCGGGTGACGGTTAGCCGCAGCTCGACTCGCCGAGGATCGATCAGCGCGTCGCATCGCCGGCCGGCACGACGGCATACCGTCGGTTGGCCAGTGACGGGTTGCGCGCCCGGGTGGCCGTCACCACCTCGCCGGACAGGTCGGCGCCTGCAGCGCTGAACGGGCCGGCGCCCGAGTCGCCCCTGGTGTCGGGCGGCACGGCCCGCGCGATGACCACGCCGTCCGGGTCGATCACGGTCGAGGAGCCCGTGACTCCCCTTCCGACCTGGGCCGCCGCCACGACGTAGCAGGTGTTCTCGATCGCCCGGGCCCGCAGGAGGGTGAGCCAGTGATCCGCCTTGTGCTCCCCAGCCGCCCACGCCGCCGGCACGACGAGCACATCGGCGCCGGCGTCCACCAGCCTTCGGGCCGCCTCGGGAAAGCGCAGGTCGTAGCAGGTCATTACCCCGGCCACCAGATCGCCGACCGGGACCAGGAGCGGTGGCGCGTCGGGGGCGCCCGCCTCGAGGCGATCCGACTCCCGTTGGCCGAAGGCGTCGTAGAGGTGGACCTTGCGGTACTGGCCGACGACCTCCCCCGCGATGTCGATCCCGACGACGACATTCGCGGCGCGGTCCCCCGCGGGAACCGTCGTGCCCGCGATCACGTTGATCCGGCGGGCC
Source organism: uncultured Actinotalea sp. (assembly GCA_964349585.1). GTDB lineage: Bacteria > Actinomycetota > Actinomycetes > Actinomycetales > Cellulomonadaceae > Actinotalea. Next base: position 49,472 of record CAYGGX010000007.1, on the reverse strand, counting down.
GCGGCGGCGGCACGCAGCGCGGGAACGAAGCCCACATCGAGGGGCTCGGCGTGCTCGGCGCCCACCCCTTGCGGGTCGAACCGCGCGGCGTACTCGGGCAGCACGACCAGAGCCGCGCCGTCGTCGGCCGCCGCCCCCACGGCGGCCAGGGCGAGAGCGGTGTTCGCCGCAGCGTCGGTCCCCGAGCCGAGCCCGACCGCCCAGACCCTCATCCGCCGGCCGCGCCGGGGCGCTCGTCGTCGGCCGGGGCGACAGGACCGGGCTGGGCGTCCGGGCGGTCACCGGGGGCGCCGTCGTCGGCGGACTCCCCGGGAGGGGTCCGGTGCTGCACCCCACGAAGCTTGCCCGTCATCGACCGGAAGAGCGGGATGCACGCCAGGACGAGCGCGAGGGTCACCAGGAAGCCGATGACGCCCGGGCTGACGTCCTCCGGCATTAGGCCGCCACCGAGCCCGGCGCGGGCGCCCGCCGCGGCCGAAGCGGCGAAGATCAGTGTCGGGTCGGTCATCTGCTGTCCTCCGCGTGGATGCCGGCAAAGAGGTCGTCCTCGGGCACCGCCGACGGTACGCGCGATTCCGCGAGCTCGTACTCCTCGACCGGCCACACCTCGGCCTCGAGATCTCGGGGTACCGCGAAGAAGAACCCCGCAGGGTCGACCTGGGTTGCGTGGGCGCGCAACGCTGCGTCGCGGGCCGGGAAGTACTCCGCGCACCGGATCCGCGTCGTGACCTCTCGTTCGGGGATCTCCCGCATCGCCCGCGAGTTGATCCAGTCGCCGAACGGGGAGTGCAGCCCGCGCTCGACCAGCGCGCGGTGGATGGTGCTCAGCTTCTTGAGCGAGAAGTCGTGGTTGTAGTACAGCTTCAGCGGCTCCCACGGCTCGCCACGGCCCCGGTACCGTTCCGGCTCCCCCGCGGCGCAGAACGCCTCGTACGCCACCTTGTGGCACATCACGTGATCGGGGTGCGGGTACCCGCCGGTCGGGTCGTAGGTGGTGATGACGTGCGGGCGGAAGGCGCGGGTGAGCTCGACCAGGGGGGCCGCGGCCTGCTCGAGGGGCTGCAACGCGAAGCAGCCCTCCGGTAGCGGGGGCAGCGGGTCGCCCTCCGGCAGGCCCGAGTCGACGAACCCCAGCCAGTGCTGCCGGACTCCGAGCGCCTTCGCGGCAGCCGTCATCTCGGCTCGCCGCACCCGACCCATCTCCTCCGGGGAGTCGACGCGGTCCGGGTACGAGGGGTTGAGGACGCCGCCCCGCTCCCCACCGGTGCACGTCACGACCAGGACGTCCACGCCCTCGGCCGAGTACCGGGCGGTCGTGGCTGCTCCCTTGCTCGACTCGTCGTCGGGGTGCGCGTGCACCGCCATCAGCCGCAGGCCATCGCGATGCCTCCTGCCCTGGCTCACCGGCGCTCCTCTCACTGCTGTCCCGGATGATCTTCACCCCGGCACGGGTGCCAGCAACACCCAACACGTCTCCGGGGCGCCCGTCCAGCGCCATCCGAACAGCGACAATGGGGGCAGCACCTCGATCACCTCGGATGGAGAGACGATGACCCTCACCCCCGCCCGGCCGCCCGCCGGGCGCTACCCCGAGCCGGACGAGCGCTCACGGCGCCGCTGGGTGATCGGGTTGTGGTCCATCGGGCTGCTCGGCGTGGCCGGGGTCGTCTGGATGGGGCTCGGCATGGCCCGGACGCCCGTCACCTGGCAGGACGTCGGTTTCCGCATCGACGGCGACACGATCGACGTGACCTACGACGTGATCCGCATCGACCCGCAGGTGGCGGTCACGTGCCGGCTCGAGGCGCTGAACGTGCGGCACGCACAGGTCGGGGTCGTGACGGTCGACGTACCCCCCGGAACGAGCAACGCCACGCGGATGACGACGCCGATCCGCACGTCCGAGGAGCCGGTGACCGGGGTCGTGGACTCCTGCTGGGTGCCGAGCGACTGACGCGCCTAGGTGCGCGGACGTCGTCGGGACGAGCCATCCACGACCCCCGGCGTGCGGCCTCGGACGCCGCTTTTTGCTATCCTTGGTTCTTTCCACGCCGTCAGGGCACGTTCCGTGACGCCTCGGAACGTCCGAAGGCCGCGCGACGACGCCACCGAACGGCGAACCCCAGACGAACCGTCCGGGATCGCGCACAGCCCGATGCACTTGCAGGACCGCCAGCACAGGACCGAGTTCGAGAGGAGCGACCATGACCGAGACTGCAGTGACCTGGCTCACCCAGGAGGCGTACGACCGACTCCGCTCCGAGCTCGAGCACCTGAAGACGGTGGGTCGAGCCGAGATCGCCGAGAAGATCGATGCCGCCCGCTCGGAGGGTGACCTCCGCGAGAACGGTGGCTACGCCGCCGCCCGTGAGGAGCAGGGCAAGCAGGAGGGCCGGATCCGGCAGCTCGAAGAGCTGCTGCGCACCGCAGTGGTGGGCGAGGCGCCGCCCGACGACGGCATCGTCGAGCCGGGGATGGTCGTCAAGGCGACCGTCGCGGGCGAGCGGATGACGTTCCTGATCGGGTCTCGCGAGGTCGCCGAGGGGATCGACGTCTACAGCGAGAAGTCGCCGCTGGGCGCCGCCCTCATCGGGCGCTCCGCGGGCGAGACGACGTCCTACGCGACGCCCACAGGTGCGGAGATCGAGGTCACCATCCACGAGGCAAAGCCGTACCAGGCCTGAGCATCACGCCGGGCTGATGCGGTAACCGGCCTCGCGCAGCTGACGCATCACCTCGACGCAGTGGCTGGGTCCCCTCGTCTCCACCTGGACGTCGATCTCCACCTCGTCCACCGCGAGGTTCAAGGCCGTGCGGACGTGGCTCACGTGCATCACGTTCCCGCCGCTGGCGGCGAGCTCGTGCAGCAGTGCCGCGAGGGTGCCCGGACGATCATCGAGCAGCACGCGCAGCGAGAGGTAGCGCCCGGCCGCGACGAGGCCGTGCCTGACCACGCGGAGCAGCAGGAGCGGATCGATGTTCCCCCCCGAGAGCACGACGACGGCGGGGGTCGGGACGGCGAGGCCGCCGAGCAGGGCGGCGACCCCTGCGGCGCCCGCCGGCTCCACGAGGAGCTTCGACCGTTCCGCCAGGTGCAGCAGCGCGCGGGACAGCTCCTCCTCCGAGGCGGTGACCACCCGCACGCCATGGCTCTGCAACACGGCGAAGGGCACGGCGCCGGGCCGGCCGATCGCGATCCCGTCGGCCATCGTCGACATGCCGCCGAGTGCGACGGGGTGGCCCGCCTCCAGCGACGCCGGGTACGCCGCGGCACCGGCCGCCTGCACGCCGACGACAGTCACGCCCGGCGCCACGGCGGCCGCGATCCCCGCAGCGAGCCCGCCCCCGCCGACCGGCACCAGGATCGTGCGGACGTCCGGCACCTGGTCGCCGATCTCCAGTCCGACCGTGCCCTGCCCGGCGACGACGTCCGGGTGGTCGAACGGGTGGATCAGCACAGCGCCCTCCCGCTCGGCGTGCTCCGTAGCGGCTTCGAGCGCCTCGTCGACGGTGGAGCCGACCATTCGCACCTGGGCGCCGTAGTCCTGGGTGGCAGCGATCTTGGGCAGGGCGGCGCCCACCGGCATGTACACCGTCGCATCGACCCCGAGCAGCCTGGCAGCCAGCGCAACCCCCTGGGCGTGGTTGCCGGCGCTGGCCGCGACGACGCCCGAGGCCCGCTCCGAGTCGGTGAGCCGGGACATCCGAAGGTACGCGCCGCGGACCTTGAACGACCCCGCCCGCTGCAGGTTCTCGCACTTGAGCAGGACGGGGCCTCCGGCGACCGCTGACAGGGCGCTCGACTCGAGCACGGGCGTCCGGAAGACGACGCCGTCGAGCACCGCGGCGGCGTGGGCGACGTCGTCCCGGTCCGGCAGGTGGGCGACGTCGTCCCGGTCCGGCAGGTGGGCGACGTCGTCGGGATCGCTCATGCCTGAGCGCCGCCCTCGGCGGACCGCTGCCGCGAGTTCGTGACGTCGTCGAGTTGCGCTATCCAACGGTCCAGTCCGCCAGGATCCGAGCCCAGCTCCGGGAACTTATCCCTCCCCCGCAGATAGAGGATCATCGTGTTCAGCGTCGCGACGATCGGGACTGCAAGGAGCGCACCGACGATCCCGGCCGCCAGCGAGCCGGCGGTCACGGCGAGCAGGACCGCGACCGGGTGGAGCGAGACGGCGTGACCCATCAGCAACGGCTCCAGTACGTTGCCCTCGATCTGCTGGACGGCGATCACGATCAGCAGCATCACCAGCGCGATCCCGATCCCCTGGTCGACCAGGGCCACCAGGACCGCGACCGCGCCCGTCACGATCGCCCCGACGAACGGGACGAACCCGCCGAGGAAGACCAGGATCCCCAACGGCACCGCGAGCGGTAGGCCGAGGATCGCGGCGCCGAGACCGATCCCGACCCCGTTGACCGCCGCGATCAGGATCTGGGTCTTGATGTAGGCGCCCAGGGTGCGCCACGCCCGGCGCGACGCCTCGTAGACCGGGTGGCGGGACGGTCGGGGCAGCAGCCGCAGGAGCCACGCCCAGATGACGGCGCCGTCCTTGAGGAAGAAGATCAGGCAGAAGATGGTGATCACGGCGCCGAAGAGGACCTCAAGCAGGGTGCTCGTGAAAGAGAGCGCGCCGGACATGACCGTTCCGGCGTTGTCGCCGATCTGATCCGACGCCTGCTCGAGATACTGGTCGACCGCTTCCGGGTCGAGGCCGAACGGCCCGTCGGCGAGGTAGGCCGTGAGCGACGCGAGTCCCGCTTCGGCCTGATCCCAGAGAGCGGCGAAGCCACGGATCACCTCTCGGCCGGCCAGCGTGGCCAGCCCGCCGAGGAAGCCGAGCATCCCGACCACGGCGACCCCGGAGGCGAGCGCCCGAGGGAAGCGGAACCGGCGGTCGAGCAGGTCGACCACCGGGGTGAGCAGCACCGTGAGCAGGAGGGCGATGACCACGGACACCCAGATGACCTTGGAGATCGCTAGCAGGTAGACCAGTGCGACTCCGACCACCAACACCAGGAGCACGCGCCAGGACCAGGCCGCGGCCACCCGGACCCCGCGGGGCACCGAGTCGGCGGCCGGCCGCTCGATCGGGAACCGGTCCGGCTGGCTCATGCCAGTGCCTGACCGAGATCGGCGACGAGGTCGGCCACGTCCTCCAGGCCGACGGACAGCCGCACCAGGTCGTCGGGCACCTCCAGCGCCGACCCCGCGACCGAGGCATGGGTCATCCGGGCCGGGTGCTCGATGAGCGACTCGACCCCGCCGAGCGACTCCGCGAGCGTGAACACCTTGGTCCGCCCGCACAGATCGAGGGCCCGCTCTGCACTGCCGGTCCGGAGCGAGACCATGCCGCCGAAGCCCGCCATCTGGCGGGCCGCGAGCTCGTGTCCGGGGTGATCCGCCAGTCCCGGGTAGATGACCTCGGCGACACCCGAGTGGTCTGCCAGGAAGCGCGCGACGGCGTCGGCGTTGGCGCAGTGCCGATCCATCCGTACGGCGAGCGTCTTGAGCCCGCGGAGGGTGAGCCAGCAGTCGAACGGCCCGGCGATCCCACCCGAGGCGTTCTGGTGGTAGGCGAGCGCGTCGGCGAGCAACGTGCCTCCCGTCGGGCCGTCGAGGCCGACGGGAAGCTGGGCGCCGTCGGCCACCACGAGCGCGCCCCCGACGACGTCGCTGTGCCCACCGATGTACTTGGTCGTTGAGTGCACGACGACGTCCGCCCCGAGGGCGAGCGGTTGCTGCAGGTACGGGGTCGCGAAGGTGCCGTCCACGACCAGAACGGCGCCCGCCGACCGGGCGATCGCGCTCACCGCCGCGATGTCGGCGATCCCGAGGAGCGGGTTGGTCGGGGTCTCCAGCCAGACGACCTTGGTGCGGTCCCCGACGGCCGCCGACACCGCGTCCAGGTCGGCCAGGTCGACGGCCGTGTGATCGATCCCCCAGGGGCCGAACACGCCGTTGATCAGCCGGTAGGTGCCGCCGTAGGCGTCGTCGGGCAGCACCACGTGGTCACCGGGTCGCAGAGCCGCCCGGAGCAGGGTGTCCTCGGCGGCAAGGCCGGAGGCGAACGCGAAGCCACGCGCGCCCCCCTCCACCGCGGCGAGGGCCTCCTCCAAGGCCGTCCGGGTGGGGTTGCCGGACCGGGAGTACTCGTACCCGTTCCGGAGGCCACCGACGCCGTCCTGCGCGTACGTCGAGACCTGGTGGATCGGGGGCACGACCGCCCCGGTCTCGGCGTCGGGGTCCTGACCGGCATGGATGGCCCGAGTCGAGAAGCCGGCGGCGGTCCAGTCGTGGTTCACGCAGCCAGGCTAGTTCAGCGGCGGGCGTCGGGCCGAGTGGTCCTCCGCAGCGGCGCTCGCGAGGCCCCGGTGGTGCCGCGGCCGCCGGGCCCGCGCGGCCGGGAACACCCGTGACCCGCGAGGGTGTTGGACCACCTGACGAGGGAGGACGGATGACTCAACTCATCGAACCGCAGGCGGCCCTTTCCGGCCGGGCCGCGCCGGCCTTTGTCGTGCCGACCCACCATGCGGTGCTCGGCACGCCACTCGCGGGGCCGTGGCCGGACGGCACGGCGGTGCTCTACCTCGCCCTCGGCTGCTTCTGGGGTGCCGAGAAGGAAATGTGGCAGCTCCCGGGTGTCGTGACGACCGCGGCCGGGTACATGGGCGGGTACACCCCGAACCCGACGTACGAGGAGGTCTGCTCCGGTCGGACCGGGCACACCGAGACGGTGCTCGTCGCGTACGACCCGGCGGTGCTGAGTGACACCGAGCTGCTGCGCACCTTCTGGACGCTGCACGACCCGACCCAGGGGTACCGGCAGGGCAACGACGTCGGCACGCAGTACCGGTCGGCCGTGTTCACCACCACGCCGGAGAAGCTCGAGGCGGCCCTGGCGACCCGCGAGGTGTACGAGCCGGAGCTGCGACGCAACGGCTACGGCCCGATCACGACCGAGATCCGGCCGGCCGGCCCGGACGGCGCCGGCGAGTTCTACTACGCCGAGGGGTACCACCAGCAGTACCTGAGCCCCGGCAAGAACCCGCACGGCTACTGCCCCGTGCACTCGACCGGCGTGGCCTGCCCGCTGCCGACGCGCTGACTCGTCATCCGAAAGGACCACCGTGCGGGCGCGTGCCATCCCGCTCGCGATGGTCCCGCCCGCCACCGGATCCTTCTAGGTTCGACTCGTCGGCACCAGCGAGGAGCGAGGCGGAATGATCGACGCGCGGCGCCTGACTGGGCGTGGGTGCTCCACCGCCGCCGCGGACGGCGTGCAGTCGTCAGACCACGCCGGCCAGGAGGGCGAGGGTGAGCTCCCAGCCCTCGCGGTGACCCTGGGCGTCCTCGGGATCGGCCAAGCCGGTCTGGACCAGGACCAGTCGGGTGCCGGCGTCGGTCGGTTCGAGCTCGACCCGGACCTGCGTGGCCGGGTCCGGGGAGCTCGCCCACTGCCAGGTGAAGGCGACGACCCTCGACGGGGTGAGCTCGGTGTACACCCCCTCCGCGACGTTGCGCCCCCCGCCCATGTCGACCCGGTAGGCGCCGCCCACGACGACGTCGGCCGTCACGTCGAGCGCCAGCTCGGGGTTCGGGCAGAACCAGCGGCTCAGGAGGGCGGGCTCGGTCCACGCCGCGTAGACGCGCTCGGGCGGCGCGGCGATCGTGCGTTCGAGGCGAATTCCGGTCATGAGTCCTCCTGGGTGACTAGCTCGAGCCGGTCGAGCGCACCGGTCCAGAAAGCCGTGAGGTCGGTGACCCAGTCCGCGACCTCGGTCAGCGGCTGCGGCTCGAGGGTGCAGAGGACCCTTCGGCCCACCTTCCGGCGGGAGACGAGACCGGCGTCGACCAGCACGCGCAGGTGCTTGCTGACCGCCGGCAACGACATTGCGTGGGGTGCGGCCAGCTCGCCGACGGTCGCCGTGCCGCGGGCCAACCGGACGACGACGGCGCGCCGCGTCGGGTCTGCGACGGCGGCCAACGTCTCGGACAGGGACAAGCGAATACGTGACCTCCAAACTGAGTGTTTCCGCAACCGCTGCGGTGGGAGGGTTGGGTCGTGAGCCACCGGGATGCGCCGAGGACGATCGGCGAGGCAACCGGGGGCAGCCAGCCGGCTGCCGCAAGGCGGGCCACGACCGCTGAACGGGCCGCCACTCCCCCCGGGGCGCCGTTCTCCGAGCTGACCACCCGGCGGCTCGGGCCGATCCGGCGGTACTTCGCCCAGCACCCGGTCGCAATGGACCTGGTCGTCATGGCGATCTTCGCGGGCAGCGTGCTGCTCGGGCTCGCCACCTCGGCCCCGGCGGAGCCCGTGGCCCAGCGAGAGCTCCTCATCGGCGGGGCGGCGTGCCTGATCGGCACGGCCGCCCTGTTCTGGCGCCGGCGGGCGCCGGTCGCGGTCGCCGCCGTGATCGTCGTCCTTCTGGTCGCCTCGCTGGGACTCGCCGGCTCGACGACTTCACTGGAGCTCGCCCTCGGGTTCGCCGTGTACGCGATCGCGGCGTCGCGACCGCCCTGGGTGGCTTGGACGGCGTTCGCCGCCGTGGTGGCGATCACGTCGCTCGCCGCCTGGATGTGGGCCGCCGAGGTCACCGCGGTCACCCAGGACGGCCAGGAGCTCGACATCGACGAGCGGGCCACGATCGTCGTCGGCATCACCCTCATGTCGCTCGCCGCCCTTGCTATCGGCACCAGCGTCCGCAACCGACGGCTGCACGTGGCGGACCTGGTGGAACGAGCGAACGCGATGGCGCGCGACCGGGACCAGCACGCGCAGATCGCCCGGGCAGCGGAACGCTCGCGGATCGCCCGCGAGATGCACGACGTCGTCGCGCACAGCCTGTCCGTGATGATCGCCTTGGCCGACGGCGCCAGCGCTGCCCTGGAGCGCTCGCCCGACCGCGCCCGGCTCGCGCTGACCGAGCTCTCCGACACCGGTCGCACCGCCCTCACCGACATGCGCCGCGTGCTCGGCGTCCTGGACTCCGACGCCCCCCTCGAGCCGCCGGGCAGCCAGGATCTCGGCGACCTCGTGGAGCGGTTCCGGACCGCGGGCCTTCCGGTCCGGGTCGAGGGGCTGACCACCGAGCTGCCGCCGGACACCGGCCTGGCACTGGCGGTGTACCGGATCGTCCAGGAGGCACTCACGAACTCGCTCCGGTACGCCCGCGGCACGTCGTCGGTCGACGTGAAGTTGGGCCGCGACGCGGGCGCGGTCCGCGTCGAGGTGGTCGACCACGGGACGCGCCTTCCGGTCGCGGACTCCGGCGGAGCGGGACGGGGCCTGATCGGGATGGCCGAACGCGCGGCCGTCTTCGGGGGTACCGTCGACGCCGGCCCGTGGAACGATGGCTGGCGCGTCCGCGCCGAGCTGCCCTGGAGGGCCGAGACATGATCCGCGTGCTGCTGGTGGACGACCAGGCGCTGCTTCGAATGGGCTTCCGCCTCGTGCTGGACGCCGAGCCGGATCTCGAGGTGGTCGGCGAGGCGGGCGATGGTCGCACCGCGCTCGAGCAGGCCGCGGCGCTCCACCCCGACGTCGTGCTGATGGACGTGCGCATGCCCGGGATGAACGGGATCGAGGCGACCGAGCGGCTTGTCGCCGACCACCCCGAGATCAGGGTGCTCATCCTCACGACGTTCGACCTGGACGAGTACGCCTTTGCCGCACTGCGTGCCGGGGCGAGCGGGTTCCTGCTCAAGGACGCCAAGCCCGCGGAGCTGGTCGGCGCGATCCGCTCGGTCGCCACCGGAGACGCCGTCGTATCCCCGCGAGTGACTCGACGGATGCTCGAGATGTTCTCCGGGAGCCTTCCGACCGGGGGCAGCGAGCCCCCTGGCGTCGACCCGCGGATCGCGGCCCTCACGGCTCGTGAGCTCGAGGTCCTCCGGGCGGTCGCCGAGGGGCTGTCCAACGCCGAGGTCGCCGCCCGGCTGTTCCTCTCCGAGGCGACGGTCAAGACCCACGTCGGCCGGATCCTTGCCAAGCTCGGAGTCCGCGACCGGGTCCAGGCGGTCGTGCTCTGCTACGAGTCCGGGCTCGTCGGCAACCACTGAGCCGGACCCCCTCGTTCACCGCACGCCGGCGCCGTTGCGTCGCGCGCAGGTGCGGCCGGGCTAGCCTGACCGGACGCCCGGTACCGGGCGACGTGCCGACGACAGGGCAGGACATGACCGATCGAACCGAGGGCTCCGGGCGAAGGCTCGCCGAGCCCCTGGTGACCCACATCTTCACAGCGGACCCTTCGGCCCACGTCTTCGACGGCACCGTGTACGTCTACGTATCCCACGACGTCCCCAGCGGGAGACAGGTGGACGACACCGGTGACCACTTCACGATGGTGGACTACCACGTCCTTGCCATGGCGAGCCCGACGAGCGCGGCGGAGGACCGCGGGCGCATCCTGCACGTCGACGACGTGCCCTGGGCGGATCGGCAGATGTGGGCCCCGGACGCGGCGCGCGCGGACGGGGAGTACCACCTGTACTTCCCGGCAAAGACGTCCGAAGGGCGGTTCCTGATCGGGGCGGCGCACAGCGCGAGCCCGGTCGGTCCCTTCATCCCCGATCCCGAACCCGTTGCCGGCGCATACTCGATCGACCCCGCCGTCTTCGCGGACGCAGGTGACCACTACCTGTACTTCGGCGGCCTGTGGGGCGGGCAGCTCCAGCACTACCGCGACAACGTCCGTGACGCCGCCAACGGCGAACCGGCCGAAGACTCCCCTGCCCTCGGTCCGCGGGTCGCCAGGCTGGCCGAGGGCATGCGCAGCCTCGCCGAGCCGAGCCGGGAGGTGGTGATCCTGGACGAGGCGGGACGGCCCCTACGCGCCGGCGACCACGACCGCCGCTTCTTCGAGGGCACCTGGGTGCACAAGCACCTGGGCCGGTACTACCTCTCGTGGTCCACCGGGAACACGCATATGATCTGCTACGCCGTCGGCGACGACCCCTACGGGCCGTTCACCTTCGGCGGCCAGGTGCTGGCTCCCGTCGTGGGCTGGACCACCCAGCACTCGATCTGCGAGTTCGGCGGCAGGTGGTACCTCTACTACCACGACTCCACACTGTCCGGCGGATCGACGGAGCTGCGCTGCGCGAAGGTGACCGAGCTGCACCACGATTCCGAAGGCCGGATCGTCCCGGTGGACCCGGCGACCGCCCCGGCACCTGAGTGAGCGTCAGTTGGTCCCGAGGATGTCGACCACGAACACCAGGGTGTCGGTACCACGGATCCCCGCCTGCGGCATGCCTCGATCGCCATACCCGAGGTGCGGCGGGATGGAGAGCAGCACCCGGGAACCGACGGCCTTGCCGACCAGCCCGTCGTCCCAGCCCGCGATCACGGCGCCGACCCCGATGGGGAAGCTGACCGGTGCGCCGCGCGCGAACGAGCTGTCGAACACGCCGCCGCCCCAGGTCTGACCGTGGTAGTTCACCTCGATCTCGTCACCCGCTGAGACCAGGTTCCCCTCCCCCTGGCTGAGGACCTGGACCGCGAGATCCTCGGGCGGCCGTTCCTGCGGGAAGGTGAGGGACGGGTTCTCGCCGAAAGCTCCGGACGCAACGGGAAGGTCAGCCATGGTTTCCTCTCGGTGTGGGCGCGGCTCCCCAGAGGTGGGTGAGCCACCGGACCTGACGGATGAAGTGGTGACCGTCACCACCCTCATGCCGGTTGAAGGGGTACTCGACGATTTCGGTGGCCGGAGGGGAGGAGGCGAGCTCGCCGTACCCGTTGTAGGCCGCGTAGACGGTCGACGGTGGGCAGATCGGGTCCATCAGCGCCACCGAGAACAACGCCGGGGCAGCGGCGCGACGGGCGAAAGCGACCCCGTCCAGGTAGGACAGCGTCCGGAACGCCCGGTCCACCATGTCGCGGTGCACCGCCAGGTACCGGACGATCTCGGCGTAGGGATCGCTGTCCGCGATCTCCGTGGCACGTCGGAAGTCGCACAGGAACGGCACGTTCACCATGGCCGCGCCCAGGTCAGGCACGAGCCCCGCTACGGCGAGCGCCATGCCGCCGCCCTGGCTGGTGCCGTCCACCGCGACCCGCGATGAGTCGATGCCCGACAGGTCGCGGACAGCGTCCACGGCCCGGACCGCGTCGACGAAGAGCCGCCGGTAGTAGTGGTCTGCCGGGTCGCCGATTCCGCGCGTCATCACCCCAGGACCGGCCGGCCCGGAGCCGATCGGATCGGCCGTCACCCCCCCGGAGCCCCAGACGCTGCCCTGCCCGCGGGTGTCCATGAACAGGTGCGCGTACCCCGCGCTGGGCCAGGCGAGATGCTCGTGCGGAAGACCCCGGCCACCGCCGTAGCCCTGATAGCCGATCACCACGGGAAGCGGCCCCGAGGCGCCCTTCGGACGGATCAACCACGCACTGACCGGGTGCCCGCCGAAGCCCGGGAACGTGACGTCCGAGACGTCGACGAGTCGAAGGCCGGTGTCGACCGGAGTGCTGGTGACCGCCATCGGGAGCTCCCGGGCCTCCGCCAGCGTCCCGGCCCAGAAGTCGTCGAAGTCGGCCGGTCCGACCGCGGCGGAGCGGTACTTCCGCAGCTCGTCGACGGGCAGGTCGGTCAGCGGCACCGAAGCCTCCTAGGGTCAGCGGGCGAGGTACCCGAGGAGATCATGCCGGGTCAGGACGCCGACCGGCTCGCCGTCGTCGACGACCATCAGCGCGTCGGCTCCCTCCAGTGCGAGGTGCGCCGCATCGAGGTCCTCGCCGGCCCCGATGATCGGGAACGGCGCGGCCATGTGCCGATCGACCCGATCGATCAGCTGCGCCCGGCCGCCGAACACGGCATCGAGCAGGTCCCGCTCGCTCACCGACCCGGCGACCTCGCCGGACTTCACCGGCGGCTCGGCGGTCACGACCGGCACCTGGGAGACTCCGTACTCCCGAAGGATGTCGATCGCCTCCCGCACCGTGTCGTTGGGATGCACGTGGACCAGCGATGGCATGGCCCCCGACTTGCCCCGCAGCACGTCGCCGACGACGGCATGCGTATCGGCGTGCACGAACCCGTACGAGCGCATCCAGGAGTCGGAGAAGATCTTCGACAGGTAGCCCCGACCGCCGTCGGGCAGCAGGACGACGATGACGGCGTCGCGCGCCGCAACCGGGTCCGCGTCTTGGAGCTCGGCCGCCACCCGGAGCGCGGCGACCACGGCCATGCCCGACGATCCGCCGACGAGCAGCGCCTCCTCGCGGGCGAGGCGCCGGGTCATCTCGAAGGACTCGCCGTCGCTCACGGCGACGATCTGGTCGGGGACGGCGGGGTCGTACGCCTTGGGCCAGAAGTCCTCGCCCACGCCCTCGACCAGGTAGGGGCGACCGTCGCCGCCCGAGTAGACCGACCCGGCGGGATCGGCGCCGACGACCCGCACGGGGCCACCCGCCCGATCGGCCGACACCTCCTTGAGGTAACGCCCCGCGCCCGTGATGGTCCCCCCGGTACCAACCCCGGCGACGAAGTGCGTGACCCTGCCGTCGGTGTCGGCCCAGACCTCCGGGCCCGTGGTCGCATGGTGGCTGCGGGGTCCCTCGGGGTTCGCGTACTGGTCGGGCTTCCACGCCCCGTCGATCTCGCGCACCAGGCGGTCCGAGACCGAGTAGTAGGAGTCCGGGTGCTCCGGGCTGACCGCCGTCGGCGTGACGACCACCCGCGCACCGTACGCCGCCAGCACGTCACGCTTGTCCGCCGAGACCTTGTCCGGGCAGACGAAGATGCAGTCGTAGCCGCGCTGCTGGGCGATCAAGGCGAGCCCGACACCCGTGTTCCCGCTGGTCGGTTCGACGATCGTGCCGCCGGGACGGAGTTCGCCGGCGGCCTCGGCGGCCTCGATCATCCGAAGGGCGATCCGATCCTTCACGGAGCCGCCAGGGTTCAGGTACTCGACCTTGGCCAGGACCGTGGCGCTGAGGCCCGCGGTGACCGAGGACAGCCGCACGAGCGGGGTGCCGCCGACGAGTTCCGAGATGTGCTCGACGTACTTCACGCGGCGGCTTCCCTCGGGCCCACGGCCCTCACGGGCGCCGCGCCCCGGTCCGCACCGAGCGCATCAGTCGCCCCGCAGGATCGCGAAGATCCGCAGGAACTCCACGTACAGCCAGACCAGCGTCACGATGAGCCCGAAGGCGGCGGTCCAGGCGAACCGCGCCGGAACGCCCTGCTCGACACCCCGCTTGATCGCGTCGAAGTCGACGATCAGGGAGAACGCCGCGAGCCCGACCGCGAACAGCCCGATCAGGATGCCGAGCGGGATCCCCATGATCGAGACCTCGCTGCGCAGACCCCAGCCATCCATGCCGCCGAACCACACGAGCCCGACGTTCACGAGCGAGAAGAGCAGGTAGCCGACCATCGCGACCAGCAGGAACCGGACGGACCGCGCGGTGACCCGCACCTTCCCGGAGCGGAACAGGATCAGGGCGCCGACGAAGGTCGCGGCGGTCGCCAGGAGGGCCTGGACCACTATCGAGTCGGCCGCGACGCCGGGGGTCGAGACCATCGCCTGCACGATGTAGCTCAGGCCACCGAGGAAGACTCCCTGGGCGACCGTATAGGCGATGATCAGGCCCGGACTGGGCACCTTCTTGAACGCGTTCACCAGCCCGAGCACCAGGCCGACGATCATCCCGACGAAGAACAGCTGGGGCGCCACGAACCACGTCACCCCTGCGACGGCGACGAGCAGGGCGAGCAGGGCGCCGGTCTTCACGATGACGTCGTCGTACGTCATGCGAGCGGTGTCGCGCGAGGTCGCGGCGGGGGCGCCGTACATCTGCTCGAGTGCCGCGGCGTCCGCGGTCATGGCGCCCGTCGTGCCGAGCGTCGGCGCGGTCCGCACGCCTCCTCTGCGGGGCTCACGGAACGCCGGGTTGCTGGTGAAGATGGGGTTGGTCACAGTTCCTCCTGGTCGCCGGGCCGTCACTAATCCTATGCAACGCCGAACCGGCCCGGCACCTTCCGTCCGGGTCGGCCACGAGCGCCCGTGGGCGTGGCTGTGCCCGGGCGGTTGGGGGCCCGCCCGGGCAGTCAGCCGTCGGTGCCGGACCCGCCAAGGGCGAAGGCGGGTCCGGCGCGACGCGTCACTGCGGGATCAGCTTGGCGAGCGGTGGTGTCAGGAACCCGAGACCGCGCGGTAGCACGATCATCCAGTCCGCATCGCGCAACTCACCCTGGACTCCCGCGACCTTGTAGAGCCCGAACTTGGTCTTCGGCGGAATCGTCACCTGGAGGTTCGCCGAGCCTTGAGCGTCCACGACGACCTCCCCCAGTACGGCGGTGCTTGCCTTGCCCAGCACCACCCACGGCTCCAGCCGGAGCTGGACGGCCGTCTCGGGCGCGTACCCGCTCAGGTTCACCTGCAGGGACTTGCCTGCGGCGAGGATGTGCGGGCTGACCGAGATAGCAGGGTCGAGCACAGGCGGCGGCTCGCCCGCCACCAGCTGGCCGACGCCCCACCTGGCCGTGCTCTGGTAGCCCAGCCCGGTCGGGTCGGCCCAGGTGCGGGTGGACGTGCGCGCCCCGTCGGTCCCGTCGTTGACCTGGAAGTCCAGGCCGTGGAACGTCCCGACGCCGCCCTCCTCGAGCAGGGAGATCGCCGCCTCGACGATGTAGCCGCCCTCGACGATGCTCGTGGCGCTGGTCAGGCGGGCGGCCTGGAACGCCTCGTCACCGGTGCCGAAGGAGACCGCGTTCTCGGCGTTGATCCGGATCTGCGTGTCGTCGTAGCGGTACGGCCCGTTCCGGTAGTTCCCGGCATCGACGAAGATCTCCACCGAGTCCTGCTCCCACGGGTTGCCGCTGGTCAGGTCGATCGAGTCGTCGGTGACCTGGGCCAGCACGTACAGCGTGTGGTCCAGCCAGAGCGTCCGGATCTCGGCCGTGGCGTCGGTCCCGGCGCTCGACTGGATCACCGTGTCGGTGGTCACCGGGTTGGCCTGTGCCCACATGTCGTCGATCTCTCCGTCGATCGCCGGCGCCGCCGGGGCTTGCGGGATCTCGACGTAGGAGAGCCCCTCCACGAGGGTGAGCGTCCCCATCGCTCCCGCGTCGGCCCAGCTAACCGTCGCGGCAACGTCGGTCACCTCGACGTTGAAGTCTACGGTGTCGCCCTCGGCGACCGGCTCGGCCAGCGGCAGCTGAACCACCAGCGCCCAGCCGTCGGCCGTCGAGGTTACGACCCGGGTGGCGCTGTCGGCGTCACTCCGGTTCACGGTGACCGACTCTCCACCGTAGGAGAACGTCACCGCGTCGGCCGCGTCGACCGTCGCGTCGTCGACCTCCACGTAGACGGTGAGGTAATCCGGCTGCCAGCGGAGCTGGAACCCGGCCACCCCCTCGACGTTGTGCAGCGGGAGGTTCGACCACTCGATCGCGCCCAGCGCGTCCGGCCCGATCGGGACGTCACCGTTGAACACGAGGGCGGTACGGATCCGCGGCTCGATCTCGCCGTCCACGATCCCGTAGTACGCCGGCTTCGCCTGGAGCTGCGTCGTGAACGCGAGCGGCGCCTGGGTGCTGCGCCAGCTACGTCCGTCGGTCAGGCCCCACAGCGTCACCGCGTACAGGTCGTCCGCGTAGGCGCGGAAGATCCGGAAGGCATCGCGGTAGTAGTAGCCCTGCTCGATGAGGTTCGCCGTCGTCACGGGGGTGCCGACCGTGACGTCCATCTCGGTGACCGCCTGGGTCAGACCGAGGTCCTGGAACTTCACGATGGCGGCCTCGAGCGCCGCGATCGGGGCCGACAGGCTCAGGTGGAACTGGTGCCCGACGCCGTCGACCGGCACGCCGCGGTCGAGCAGGCGCTCGACGAGGTTGTAGTACCGCTGCTGCTTGCCGCTCTGCTCGGTGTTGTAGTCGTTGATGAACAGGGCGACCGGCCGGTCGGCACTCGGGTCGGCGTAGACGTCGTTGAAGGCGGCGTCCGCGTACTGGAAGGCGAGGTCGATGAACTCCTCGCCTAGGACGCGGTAGTACTCGCTGCGCCGCAGGCCGTCGGCGAACTCGCCGCTGTCGGAGACGACCTCGTTCACGACGTCCCAGGCGTTCAGCGGGTTGGTGTCGCTGCCGAACAGGCCGTAGGCGTCGCTCAGCGCCTCCGCGACGGAGAAGATGTGCGTCGCCATGCGGTCACGCAGCACCTGCTGGTCGGCGGGGCTGCTGGTCAGCGGCTCCCCGGACTCGTTCTGGAAGAACCACGCGGGCGTCTGGCCGTGCCAGACGAGCACGTGCCCGTACACCGCGAGGTCGTTCGCCTGAGCGAAGTCCATGATCGCGGCGGCCTGCGGGTGCATCCCGAAGTTGCGGTCACCGTCGTACCAGGCCTCCGGCTTCATGTGGTTCTCGGCCGTGACCTGGTTGAAGTGGCGGGTGGTGAGCTCCGCCGCCCCGCCGAAGGTCTCGCGCTCGTCGATCGCCACGCCCATCGGGAACGGGACCGTGTCCTTGATCGGCGTGAGGTCCTGGATCGGCGACGGCGCCTGCGACTTGATGGTGATGTCGTCCACCAGGAAGTCGCCGTTGCTGCCCGAGTTGTAGCTCGTCTCGAAGTACAGGAAGATCATGTCCGCCGAAGGCATCGTGTAGGTCGCCGTGACCTCGGTCCAGCCACCCGAACCGATGGCGTCGAACTGCCCGACTGTCGCGAACGAGCTCGGCCCGGTCTGGGCGCTCAGCCAGATGGAGTCCGGCGGCACGCCGGCGGCCATCTTCACCCAGGCCGTGATGTCGTAGGTGACGCCCGTCTCGAAGACTCCGGTCAGGTCGTAGCCGATGCCCGAGCCCTGGTCGATCCGGTCGGTGACCAGCGCCGCATAGGTGCTCTCGTGCGCCTCGGCGTCGGTGACGACCACCGTCGGGGCGCCCGGGCCCGAGTCGCGCGGGACCCAGCCCTGCAGGGTGGCGTCCTCGAAGTCGAACACCAGGTCGACGGGTGTGTAGTCACCGGGGCCCGAGGCGGGACGGGTGATCACGAGGTCGTCGATGATGTAGGTGTACGGAGCGGCCTGGTTGTTGCTCCCGATGTAGATGGCTGCCGCGGCCGCATCGGCCTCAGCCGGCAGGATGTAGGTGCCGCTGATCTCGGTCCAGTCGGCGGCGGTCACAGTCGTGTTCGCCACCCAGTTGTACTGGGGCTCGACCACGAACCGCAGCTCGGAGTCCGGGGTTCCCTCTGCGAGCCGGGCCCGCATCGAGAACGTGTACTCCACGCCGTGCTCGAGCACGCCGGCCGGGGACTTGATGCCCTCCCAGTCGTTCGAGCGGGTGACGGCGAGCGCGAAGCCACCCTGGCCGTCGTCGACGAAGGCGTGCGTCCCGCCGTTGTGGTTCCAGGGCGCGATCGTCTCGTCGTCGAAGTCCAGCGACCAGACGGTGGTCACTCCGGAGGCGGGCGGGGTGCCCGTGATCGTCACGTCGTCGAGCAGGATGTCGACCGTCGCGCTGGCGGACTCGACGTACAGGATCGTCGGCGACGTGGCCGGGTCTACCGTGTAGCTGCCGGAGAGCTGCACCCACTCGTCGGCGGTGACCGTCGGGCGACCGCCAACCCAGGGGTACTCGTTGGCCGCGCCGGGCTGCTGCATCCCGAGGTTCACGCCCGCCGGGTCGGAGCCCGGGGCCAGCTTGACCCAAGCCTCGATCTCGTAGGTGCCCTCGGTGACCAGGCTGCCGACGGGAAGCTGAGCCCCGTTCCAGCCGGCGGTGCGGCCCGTGATCAGCAGGCTGTGGGAACTCTCGTGCCCGTCCGTGTCGGTGACCGCAACCGTGGCGTTGCGCCCCTGCCAGGACCCCGTGGTCCCGTCCTCGAAGTCGTGGGAGTACACGACGACCGGCTCTGCCGCCGTCGCGGTACTGACGGCGATGGCGGCGGGCACGAGACCCACTGCTGCTGCCACGGTTGCCGCGCCTATGGCCCTACGGGTGGATATCTGCCGCATCTGTCGCCCCTTTGCGAATGCGTCGGCTCATCGGGTAGACGGACACGGTATGCGCGGAAAACGCCATGGGCAACGTTTTCGATCAGTTCTCACCATGTGAGACACGCCTTCACAACCTGCACGGTCGGCGGCGGACTGGACCGCTCAAGATCATCGGCCGCTAACCAGCGCTTCTAGCGCGCGGGATGGCCCGGCGGTGCCCTCGGCAGGAGTCGAACCTGCACTTTGCCGGGTTTAAGCCGGCTGCCTCTACCGTTGGGCTACGAGGGCGCGGCCCAATCCTGCCAGGCGGTGGCTGCGCTCGGGCGTCAGCCGAGTCGACTGGCTCCACCGAGACGGTCCCCGGACAGGGGGACGGCCGGTCGGTCGGCCACCGTCCCGACGGCGGGGGCGTCGGCCACCGTCCCGACGGCGGGGGCGTCGGCCGACTCACGGAAGGTCGCCCGCGGGTCGTGCAGGCGCCCAAGCGCGACCAGCTCTCTCGGGAAGAGGAGCGCAAGGGTCCAGTCGAGCGTGATGCGCACCTTGCGGTTGAACGTCGGCATCTGCGCCAGGTGGTAGGTGCGGTGCATGAACCACGCGAGCCAGCCGCGCACCTTCACGCCGTAGACCTGGGCCACGCCCTTGTGCAGCCCGAGCGAGGCGACGGTCCCGACGTGCTTGTGCCGGTAGGGCTTGGGGTCGGCGCTGCGCAGGTGTCGCGCGAGGTTGTCACCCAGCCGTCGGGCCTGTCGCACCGCGTGTTGCGCGCTCGGGGAGCACAGCTCCCCCGGTGCGGTCAGGTCCGGCACCGCGGCGCAGTCGCCGGCGGTCCAAGCACCGTCCACCACGTCGCCGGACTCCGAGACCACCTGCAGAGTCGGCAGGGCGCGCAGTCGGCCGGCCCCGTCCAGCGGCAGGTCAGAGTCGGCGAGGACCGGGTTCGCGCGGACCCCGGCGGTCCACACGATCGTGGCGGAGTCGAACTCCAGACCCGTCGAGGTCACTACGTGGCCGTCCACGCACGAGCTCAGGAACGTGGCGAGGTGCACCTCGACGTTGCGCTTGCGCAGCTGCTCGAGTGCGTACCCGCCCATCTCCTCGCCGAGCTCGGGCAGGATCCTGGTGGACCCCTCGATCATCACGAAGCGCAGGTCGCGTTCGTCGATCCCCGGGTAGTGCCGGACGGCGGCCCGGGCCATGTCCTCCACCTCGGCCATGGCCTCGATCCCGGCGAAGCCCGCCCCGACGAAGGTGCAGGTCAGGAGCCGTCGCCGCAGGTCCGCGTCCCAGGTCGAGGCCGCGATGTCCAGCTTGTTGAGCACATGATTGCGCAGCGCGATGGCCTCCTCGACCTGCTTGAACCCGATGCCCTGCTCGGCCAGGCCGGGGATGGGCAGGGTGCGGGCCACCGAGCCCAGGGCGACCACCAGGTGGTCGTAGCTGACCTCGTACCCGTCCCCGACGTCCGGCTCGATTCGAACCTTCCGGTCACCGTGCCGGATCTCGGCGACCCGGCCGTTCAGCACGTCGACCCCCCGAAGCACCTGCCGGTGGGAGACGACGACGTGCCGCGGCTCGAGCGAACCCGCCGCGGCCTCGGGCAGGAACGGCTGGTAGGTCATGTAGGGCCGGGGGTCGACGACCACGATCGCCGCCTCTCGTCGGCCGAGCCGCCGGCGCAGCCGCAGCGCCGTGTAGAAGCCCACGTATCCGCCGCCGAGGATGAGGATCCGCGGCACGGTCCGGGGCCTGGCTGGGGCGGTCATGTTTCTCACGGTACGGACCTGTGAAAAGTTTCACAAGCAGGTTCGCTCTGCACGAACGCATCGTCAGACCCGCCGGTTCGCGGCCGCCCAGGCATCGGACATCGCCTCGTCCAGCATCCGCTCGGTGAGCCGCCCGGTCTGGGTGTTCTGCTGGGAGACGTGGTAGCTCCCCACCAGGTGCACGACGACGTCGTCGGGCCGGGTGAGCGCGACGCGCGCGCGGTGCCCGAACCGCGGAAGAGGCTGCGGCACCTGCCAGCCGAGCGCCCGCGCCGCCCCGAGCGCGGCGGACCAGCCGAAGGCGCCCAGCGCAAGCACGGCCCGGACCCGGGTGAGCTCGACCTCCCGCCGGAACCAGCCGGCGCAGGCGTCCCGCTCCCCCGGGGTGGGGGCATTACCCGGCGGAGCGCAGCGCACGGGCGCGACGATCCGGACGCCGACCAGGGTCAGGCCGTCGGCCGCGTCGACGCTCTCGGGCTGCGACGCGAGCCCGGCTCGGTGCAGCGCCGCGATGATCCAGTCGCCCGATCGGTCGCCGGTGAACACCCGGCCGGTCCGGTTGCCGCCGTGCGCCGCAGGGGCGAGCCCGACGACGAGCAGGCTCGGGTCCTCGTCGCCGAACCCGGGCACCGGACGACCCCAGTAGGGCTCGCCGCGGTAGGCCCGGCGCTTGGTGGTGGCGACCTCCTCGCGCCAGGCCACCAGCCTCGGGCACGCCCGGCAGACCGAGGAGGTGGCGGCGAGGTCGGCCAGCTGGTCGGCGGCCGCCGCGAGCCTGCCGACGTCGGCGGCGGAGGTGGCGACCGGCGTCGTCGGCCGTGCAGTGTCCCCGGGCCAGCCGGATCCGGGCGGCACCGGAGAGGCGAACCTGGCCCCGGTGCGCGGGTGCGACAGCTCGGCGTGACGGGCGGGTTCGGCCATCACCCGATGATGCCGCCCCGTCCGCGCCGCGCGCGCTTCCGACGCGGCGGCCGCGCCGACTCCCCGCCCACCTACGTCCAGACCGCCCAGCACCGCGGCCCGCAGTCTGCGCCGTACTGGGCGATCTGGACGGGCTCACGGCGTCCCGGGCGACCCCGCCTCCGGCGACCCCGCCTCCGGCGACTCCTGGGCGGCCCCGGCCCGCGGGTCTGCGATGCCGGGCACGACGACGCTCGGCGCCTTCGCAAAGGGGCGCGGGGGGAGGCGGGGCGCGGTCCCTGCCGGGAGGTAGATCTCGCCGTCGTCGGGGTTGAACTCCCAGACCGAGACGGGCGCCCCGGTGAGCGGGTAGACGTTCCACCGGTCGCGACCGTCGGCGTCCCTGCTCGCCACGAAGTGCCAGGGCTCGTCGACGCCCGGCAGGTACCACTCCGCCCACTCGCCCTCGAAGGTGGTGCGCACGGGCCGGCCGCGGTCGTCGAAGATCTGCACGCCGGTCAGCGGGTTGCCCTCGGCGTCGTAGACGAACAGGTTGCTCACCTGCATCCCGTCGACGACCACGCCGTCCTGAAGCACATCCTCGGCGACCACCGACTCCACGTACTGGGGGTCGTAGGCGGCGGCTGAC
This sequence comes from uncultured Actinotalea sp., assembly GCA_964349585.1. GTDB lineage: Bacteria > Actinomycetota > Actinomycetes > Actinomycetales > Cellulomonadaceae > Actinotalea. The sequence continues at coordinate 27,213 of CAYGGX010000007.1, read as the reverse complement.
AGCCGGTAATCCACCTCACGCCGGAACTCGGTCGTGGCCCACGGCGTCCAGAGCAGCGCGATCACGCTCGCCGCGACGATCACCCTGCGCCAGATCCGGTGCCCGTCGCCCAGGCCGCGGCCCACGCTGATCGACAGCGCGACCATGGCGGCGAGCCAGAACCAGGAGCCGGGGCTGAGCGGGATGTAGCGCTCGATGCTGATGCTGCTGACGAACGCGCCCGTGATCACGTACCAGACCCAGCCGCGCAGCACCCACCACAGGGGGCGCAGCGAGCCGAGGAACCCCGAGATGGCCTGGCCCTGGGACGTGGCCAAGAACGGCGCAAGAGCAGCCCGCCAGGTGGCGACCACATCCCGGACCGGGGCGGCGATCCGCGCGCGCAAGGGGACGCGGGCTGCACGAACCGGACCGGGCGCCGACAGACCCGCGGCGGCGCGGAGCTCGGCGGCGTAGGCCGCGGCCGATCCGAAGCGCCGCGTGAGGTCGATCACCGCGGTGCCCGAGGCGTCGTCGGGCGAGCGCGGAATCACCGCTTCGAGAGCCGCGCGGCCGATCGGGATCTCGCCGGTGACGACAGGGCCCTCACGGTCCTCGAGGGCCTCGGCCAGGTCGGCCTCCAGGCCGTCGGTCAGGTCGTCGACCTGTTCCGGCGTGAGGTCGGCGAGGTGGGCGCGGACGGCCGCGGCGTAGGCGCTCACGTGGTCCAGCAGCACGGCGGCGGTCATCGGACGTCTCCTTCGGGCTCGAGCAGGCCGGTCAGTGTGGTGGCGAAGCTTCGCCAGTCCTTGCGCTGGGCGTCGAGCATCGCCCGGCCCTGCGCGTTGATCCCGTAGTACTTGCGGTGCGGGCCCTCGTCGGACGGCACCACGTAGCTGGTCAGCGCGCCGGACGAGTACAGGCGGCGCAGAGTCCCGTAGACCGAGGCCTCGCCCACCTCCTCCAGGCCGGCGGTCCGCAGCCTTCGGACGACGTCGTACCCGTATCCGTCCTCGTCGGCGACGACGGCCAGGACCGCGACGTCGAGCACCCCCTTCAGCAGCTGGGTCGTGTCCATCGATGGCCCCTCCTCGTGGCGCTCCCGCCGGTGGTCTGGTGCGGGACGACGCCCCTCCGGCGAGGTCCCGCACGGCGCACACTACTACGGTTACCGCAGTACCTGATGAAGCACGCTACCGGCGTGTCGCGACTGATCGGTGAGGGGCGTGCTCGCACCGATACCCCGGCTCGGTCGCCCTCAGGGTCTGTCGCCCTCGGGGCCCCCAGGTTGAGGCAGGCTCAGCGTTCGGCGGCGCTCAGCGTGATGCCGTCGAGGATGTCGTGCTCGGAGGTGACGACCGAACTCAGCCGCCCCCCCGCGCGGGCGACCTCCGCGCGGACGTGCGTGATCACGTCGGACCAGACGAGCGCCCCGGCCCCGATCACATCGACCCGGCCGGGGTGCATGAACGGCAGCCGAGCCCGGCGGCTGCGGGACATCGTCAGCAGCGTCCGGCACGAACCCAGGACCTGGTCGACGGGGAGCACGGCGCCGTCGATCGCGTCCGGGTCGTACTCCTCGAGGTCCAGGGCGTGGGCCGTCACGGTGGTCACCGAGCCGGCGAGCCCGACCAGGGTCGCGGCCCGGCCGAACGGCACCCGGCGTCCGGCGACCTCGAGGGCGGCGACGACGTCGCGACTCGCCGCGGCGATCTGCTCGGCGGACGGCGGGTCGTCGGCCAGGTGCCGCTCGGTCAACCGCACGCAGCCCACGTCCATCGAGGCCATCGCGACCGGGGACGTGCTGCCGAGGACTAGCTCGGTCGAACCCCCGCCGATGTCCACCACCAGGAACGGTCCGCGGTGATGCCCGGCCAGTGTGCTCGTCGCGCCCCGGAACGAGAGCTCGGCCTCCTCGTGACCGTCGATCACCTCCGGGACCACGCCGAGGACGGCACGAACGCCCTCGACGAAGTCCGCCCGGTTCTCCGCGTCCCGGGTGGCCGACGTGGCGACGAAGCGGAGGCTCGTCACGCCCAGGGAGTCGCAGGCGTCGGCATAGCGCTTCGCGGCCTCGAGGGTGCGCTCGAGGGCCCCGGGGGCGATCCGGCCTGTCCGGTCGACGCCCTCGCCCAGGCGGACTACCTCCATCCGCCTGTCCACGTCGATGAGCGCCCCGTCGTGCACGTCGGCGACGAGCAGCCGGATGGAGTTGGTGCCGCAGTCGATCCCAGCAACACGAGTCACGCGGACAGCCTGCCATCCCCGACGCCCACCGGCGGCCGACGTCGCGCAGCGGAAGCGCTCGATGCGCCGCTCAGCAGGTGCAGCGATCGGGGCGCCAGTGCGGCGAGATCAGGGTGAGCACCTCGTCGCCGAGCGGGTTCACGCCGGGGCCGACCGCGAGGGAGTGCGCGGCCAGGACGTGCAGGCACTTGACCCGGTCGGGCATGCCGCCCGCCGAGACCCCCTCGATCTCCGGGACCTCGCCGAGCTCGGCCCGCCGCCTCAGGTAGTCCGCGTGGGCGCGGCGGTGCCCATCGGCCAGGTCCGGATCCAAGGCGAGCCGGGCGCTCATCTCACGCATCACCCCCGATGCCTCGAGGGTCGAGACCGCGGCCACGGCACCCGGGTGGGTCAGGTAGAACGTCGTCGGGAAGGGCGTACCGTCCGGCAGCCGGGGGGCGGTCCGCACGACGGTCGGCCGCCCGCAGACGCAGCGCGCGGCCACCGCCACGACTCCCCGCGGCGGGCGGCCCAGCTGCTCGGCCACCACTGCCAGGTCCGCGGGATCCACCGAGGGACCTGTCACGGCGCGGGCTCTCCTGGGAGCTCTGCCTCCCCGGCGAGCCGAACCGACTCCCAGACGCTCGTGTACCACGGCGCGGCGTCCGCGCCGCTGGGCACCGTCGGCCCGCTGGACTCACCCTCGACGCTCACCTCGTCCCGGACGATCTCCGGGTCGATCACGCGGTACGACGTCTCCCCCGGCATCACGTAGGACAGCCGCTCGCGCGCCTGCGCCGCGACGTACGCCGGGTCGTTCCACCGGTCGAGCTCCGCCCGCAGCTCTTCCTCGCGTTGCTCGGCCGCCGCGACGTCGGCCGCCAGCGCCTCGAGCTCCGCCCGCTGACCGAGGTACGCGCGTGCGGTCGGGAAGAGGAGCGCGAAGCCGGCGAGCAGCACGACGCCGAGGACCATCGCCCGGACGGACACCAGCCGCGCCACCCGAACGGGCCCGGCCTCCGCCGCCCTCGGGCCGCGGTCGGCTGCGGCCCGAGCTACTCGGGGTGCCGACGGCGGAGCGCTGCCGCGCGCGGGCGGGGGACGGCGGGACATGCCTCGATTGTGCCCCGCGCGCGGCGGCCAGTCGGGCAGGCGCCGCCCGGGCGCGGCGAGCGCCGCCGGCAGCCCCGACGACGACGCCGGGCGGCGAGTACCGACGACGGCGCGCCGGGGCCGGGCGGGCGACACCCGCCGGGAAGCGCCCGAGGGCCCGGTCATCGCGACCGGACCCTCGGTTCGTTGCTCGGGCCCCCGGCTGATGCGGGCCCCTGACCTCAGCGCTTGCGGGGGAACGCCGTCGCGCCGGCGTACCGGGCGGCGTCGTCGAGCTCCTCCTCGATGCGCAGCAGCTGGTTGTACTTGTTGATCCGCTCGCCCCGCGCGGGGGCGCCGGTCTTGAGCTGACCGGTGTTCATCGCAACGGCCAGGTCGGCGATGGTGGTGTCCTCGGTCTCGCCGGACCGGTGCGAGACCATCGCGGTGAAGCCGGCCCGCTGCGCCATCGTCACGGCGTCGAGCGTCTCGGACACGGTGCCGATCTGGTTGAGCTTGACCAGCAGCGAGTTGGCGGCCTTGGTCTCGATCCCCTTCGCGAGCCGCTCGGGGTTCGTGACGAACAGGTCGTCGCCGACGATCTGCACCCGGTCGCCGATCTTGGCCACGAGCGCGGACCAGTCCGCCCACGCGTCCTCGTCCAGCGGGTCCTCGATCGAGACCAGCGGGTAGTCGTCGACCAGCTTGGCGTAGAAGGCGATCATGTCCTCCGCGGAGGTGGCCTTGCCCTCGAACTGGTAGGCGCCGTCCCGGTAGAACTCGGTCGCCGCGACGTCGAGCGCGAGCGCGACATCGGTGCCGGGCTTGAAGCCGGCCTTCTCGATCGCGACCAGGATCAGGTCGAGCGCGTCCCGGTTGCTGGGCAGGTTCGGCGCGAAGCCGCCCTCGTCACCGAGGCCGGTCGACAGACCCTTCCCCTTCAGGACCGACTTGAGCGAGTGGTACACCTCGGCGCCGGTGCGCAGCGCCTCGCGGTACGTCGTCGGGCCGATCGGGGCGATCATGAACTCCTGGACGTCGACGTTGGAGTCGGCGTGCGACCCACCGTTGAGGATGTTCATCATCGGGACGGGCAGGATGTGCGCGTTCGGGCCGCCGAGGTACCGGAAGAGCGGCAGGTCGGCGCTGTCGGCGGCGGCCTTGGCGACGGCCATCGACACGCCGAGGATGGCATTCGCGCCGAGCTTGCCCTTGTTGGGCGTGGCGTCGAGGTCGATCAGGGCCTGGTCGACGAGGCGCTGCTCGCTGGCCTCGAAGCCGATCAGCTCGGGGGCGATCTCGTCCATGACGGCGTTGACGGCGTCCTGGACGCCCTTGCCGAGGTAGCGACCCTTGTCGCCGTCGCGGCGCTCCACGGCCTCGAACGCGCCCGTCGAGGCGCCCGAGGGCACACCGGCGCGGGCGATCGTGCCGTCGTCGAGCGCGACCTCGACCTCCACTGTGGGGTTGCCGCGCGAGTCAAGGATCTCGCGGGCGCCTACGGCCTCGATTGTGGCCACGGAAGCTCCTTCAGGCGATCGATGGGTTCCGGGGTGCCCGCCGCTGGTCAGGGCCAGCGGCTGGGGGGCCCCGCCGCCGGTCGTCGTCAACCGGCCGGTGGCCAGCCTATCGAGATTGCCCGCACCCGCGGCGGGACGTTAGGCGCGGCGGGACGTCGCATGCGGGGGCTCGCCCCGCCCTGACCCCGTCGCCCGGCCACAGGTTGCGACACGGCCGGCCCGGAGCACCGGACCGGCCGTGTCGATGCAGGGCTCAGCCGACGAGAGCCGCGTCGGGGTGGCGCACCTTGATCGCGGTGATGATCTCCTCGACCTGGACCTTGGCGTCGCCGAACAGCATCGCCGAGTTCTCCTTGAAGAACAGGGGGTTCTGCACTCCGGCGTACCCGGTGGCCATCGAGCGCTTGAAGATCACGACCTCCGACGACCGCCAGACCTCGAGCACCGGCATGCCGGCGATCGGCGAGTCGGGGTCGTCCAGGGCGGACGGGTTGACGACGTCGTTCGCGCCGATGACCAGAACCACGTCGGTCGATGGGAAGTCGTCGTTGATCTCGTCCATCTCGAGCACGATGTCGTAGGGCACCTTGGCCTCGGCGAGCAGCACGTTCATGTGCCCGGGCAGGCGGCCGGCGACGGGGTGTACGCCGAACCGCACAGTGACACCCTGCGCGCGGAGCCGCGACACGAGGTCCGCCACCGGGTACTGCGCCTTCGCGACGGCCATGCCGTAGCCCGGGACGATGATCACGGACCTGGCTGCCAGTAGCGCGTCGGCCACCTCCGGCGCGTGGGTCTCGCGGTGCTCGCCCTGGTAGACGTCACCGTCGACGACCTTGCCGCCCTCAGCGCCGAAGCCGCCCAGGATCACGCTGATGAAGGACCTGTTCATGGCCTTGCACATGATGTACGACAGGATCGCGCCGGAGGAGCCGACGAGGGCGCCGGTGACGATCAGCAGGTCGTTGCTCAGGATGAAGCCGGCTGCGGCCGCCGCCCATCCGGAGTACGAGTTGAGCATGGAGACGACGACCGGCATGTCGCCGCCGCCGATCGCGGCCACGAGGTGCCAGCCGAGCAGGAGCGCAAGGACCGTCATCGCGATGAGCGGCGTGACGCCGTTGCCGCCGATGAACCAGACCATCAGGCCCACTGACGCGACGACGATGCCCAGGTTGATCCAGTGCCGACCCGGGAGCATCAGGGGGGCCGAGCCCATCTTGGCGGAGAGCTTGAGGTATGCGACGACCGAACCGGTGAACGTAACGGCGCCGATGAACCCGCCGAGGAACACCTCGATCTGGTGCACGGTGTCGGGCGCCTCGGTGAGATAGGAGTTGAAGCCGACCAGGACGGCGGCGATCCCGACGAAGCTGTGCAGAATCGCGATCAGCTCGGGCATCTGGGTCATCTCGACGGTGCGTGCCCGCCAGATGCCCGCGGAGGCTCCGATGGCGAACACCATCGCGATCAGCAGCGCCGTCACCAGGACCGGGCGCTGGCTGTACTCGAGGGCGAGGACGATCGTCGCCGCCAGCGCGAGCGTCATCCCGATCATGCCGAGGAAGGTGCCGCGTCGGGCGGTCTCCTGCTTGCTCAGCCCCGCGAGGCTGAGGACGAACATCAGAGCGGCGACGACGTAGACGGCCTGGGCGAGGGAGGTCCGGGTCATCATGCGTCCTTCCGGAACATGCCGAGCATCCGGTATGTGACCAGGAACCCGCCGAAGATGTTGATGCTGGCCACCGCGGCCGCGGCGAACGCGATCGAGGAGACCAGCAGGTTGTCGGACCCGATCTGCAGCAGGGCGCCGACCAGGATGATTCCGGAGATCGCGTTGGTCTGGGACATCAGCGGCGTGTGCAGCGAGTGGGTGACGTTGAAGATCACGTAGTAGCCGATCACGACCGCGAGCGCGAACACCGTCAGGTTCCCGCGGGTGTCCGCCGGCGCGACGGTGAGCAGCGCCGCACCCAGCAGGGCCGCGACGATCGTCATGACCGATCGGCGGGTGCGACGGCGCGCCGCCGCCGCCTCGGCGAGCCGGGCGCGTTCCGCGAGCTCCTCCTCGGTCGCGGCGGGGGCCGTCACCGGCGCCGCGGAGACCGCGACGGGCGGCGGCGGCCAGAGGACCTCGCCCTGGTGAGCGACGGTCATGCCGCGCTGCACCGGGTCGTCGAGGTTGAGATTGAGCTCACCGTCCTTCTCGGGGGTGAGCAGCGACATCAGGTGCACGATGTTGGTGCCGAACAGCTGCGACGTGTGCCGCGGCATCCGGCTGGTCAGGTCCGTGTATCCGAGGACGACGACGCCGTTGTCGCTGACCACCTTCTCGCCGGGAACGGTGAGCTCGCAGTTGCCACCCCCGGGCGCGCCGAGGTCGACGATCACGCTGCCGGGCCGCATCGTGGCGACCATGGCGGCGGTGATCGTGGTCGGCGCGACGCCGCGGACCAGGGCGGTGGTGACGATCACGTCTGCCCGGGCCGCCTCGGCCGCATAGACGCCCATCGCGGCCTTCTGCTGGGCCTTGGTCAACGGCTTCGCGTAGCCGTCCGCGCTGACCTCCTGCTGGGCTTCCGGGGCGGCCACGAAGGTCGCGCCCATCGACTCGATCTCCTCCGCCACCTCGGGGCGGACGTCGAAGGCCCGCACCTGTGCGCCAAGGCTGTTCGCCGCGCCGATCGCGGCCAGGCCGGCCACGCCGGCGCCGATCACGAAGACGTTGGCCGGCGGGGTCTTGCCTGCCGCGGTGACCTGGCCGGTGAACATGCCCCCGTACTCCTCGGCGGCCTCGATCACGCCGCGGTACCCGGCGACGTTCGAGAGCGTGCTCAGCACGTCGAGGCTCTGCGCGCGGGAGATCCGCGGCACGGCATCCAGCGCGAGGGCGGTCACGCCCATCCCGGCGAGCGACTCGACGAGCGCGGGGTTGCCGCCCGGGCCGAGCATCGCGATGAGGACGGCGCCCTTGCGCATGCTCTTCAGGTTCTTGTCCGCGGGGGTGTTCACGGTCGTCACGATGTCGCTGGACCACACCTGCTTGGCGGTGCCGACGGCGGCTCCCGCCTCGGCGTACGCCGCGTCGGGATAGCTGGCGGCACTCCCCGCCCCCTTCTCCACGACGACGTCGTACCCAAGTTTGATCAGGTTCGTCACCGTCGCGGGAGTGGCCGCTACCAGCCGCTCACCGGGCCGCGACTCACGCGGGATGCCGATTCTCATCGAGTTGTCTCCTCGTCCGGGCAGGACGGCGCCGCGCTGCGCCGACGCGCTGGTCCGACGGTAATGGGATGCCTTGGTTCGGCGCCGGGACGTTGGGCTCAGCGCGGGCCCGGCGGCCCCGGCGTGGCTCATGCGTCCGGCACCTCTCGCTCGCGCGCCGCGGCCTCGAGATCCCGGACCGCCTCGCGCAGCGCGACCTCCGCGTCCAGGCCAGAGCGCTCCGCCTCCACCACGACGGCGAGTAGCCGGCGGCCGAGCGCGGCGCGGGGGTCCGTGGACGAGGCGCCCGGCCCGCCCACCTCGTCGACCGCGCCGGCGACCGGGGCACCTGCGCGGATCGCCTTGGCGACGACCTTCTGCCCGCGGGCGAGCGCCGGCATGCCCAGCGGGATGCCGTCGAACGTCGAGTCCCGCGACTTCTCCGCGCGCTTGATTCGATCCCAGTTCCGATGGACGTCGTCGGCGTCCTGCACCACCGCCTCGCCGAAGACGTGCGGGTGCCGGAGCCGGAGCTTGGCGGCGACCCGCGCGGCGACGTCGTCGATGCCGAAGGGGTCGGTGGGGTGCTCCTGCGCGACCCGGGCGTGGAACACCACCTGGAGCAGCAGGTCGCCCAGCTCCTCGAGCAGCGCCGCCCGGTTCCCGGTCTCGACCGCCTCGGCGACCTCGAAGACCTCCTCGATCGCGTACTGCAGCAGGGACTCGTGCGTCTGGGCCGCGTCCCAGGGGCAGCCCCCCGGGGATCGCAGCCGGTCCATCACCGCGATCAGGTCCGCCAGGGCGTCGACGTCGCCCCCGCCGGCGCTGGCGGGCGGCGCCTCCCCGGCGGGCGCTTGCGGCCCCCCGCCGGCGGCCGGGTTTCCGCTCAACCTCCGACGATCCACGGCAGCGGCGCCCTGGCGATGAGCCCGGTCTGCAGGTTCAGATCGCCGTACCGGGGGTTGATGTCGATCTCCTTGGCCAGGACCCCCACGATGACCTCGTCGATCAGCTCGGGCCCGCCGGGCTGGTTCGTCAGGTTCTGCCAAGAAGCCGTCGTCCGGTAGAACTCGACGGTTCCCGCGCTGACCTCGGACGCGGCCAGGCCCGCCTGGGCCCCCGCCCGGGCCTCGGACTCCGAGACGCCGACCCCCTGCCCCGCGGCCGCCTCGATGACGTACGGAGCAACTATGAGGAGCAGAAGGGTGGTCTCCTTGGTCAGGTTCGGGTTGCCGATCTCCTCGTACGTGCGATCGAGGTACGACTGGCTGATCGTGCGGCCGTCGACCACCGCCGCCGCGCCCGGATGAACCGAGCACCCGGCCGCGACGAGCATCGCCGCGACGAGCCCGACGATCCCGACGATCCCGAGGAGCGAACGACGCGACCTTGACCTCACCTGCTCTACCTCCCGGGTTGGGTGTCGCCCATCGTAGGCGACACCGCCGCCTCCTCCGGGCGAGCCACGGCCGGCCCGGCGGCGACCGCAAGCAGCTCCCGCGCCCAGGCGAGGAACTCGCGCCCCTCGAGCGGGCGCCCGCCGACCCGGGCGGTCGTCGGGAAGGGCACGAGCACCGTGCGCAGCGCGGGCTTCAGCACCGTCCCCGGGTACAGCCGCTTGAGCCTGAGCTGCACGGACTCGGCGGGCTCGACGGGGGCGAGCCGCACGTATCGGCCCTGAGCGGTGAGGTCCGTCAGCCCGGCGCCGCGGGCGTCGTTGCGCAGCGACGCGACCTCGAACAGGTTCACCACCACGTCCGGCAGCGGGCCGTACCGGTCGACCAGCTCGGCGCGGATCGCCTCCAGGGCCTCGGGCGTGGCCGCGTCGGCGATCTTCCGGTACGCCTCGAGCCGCAACCGCTCGTGGCCGACGTACTCGTGCGGCAGGTGGGCGTCGACCGGCAGCTCGATCGTGACGTCGACATTCTCGGGGGCGACGTCCCCGCGGAACTCCGCGACGGCGTCGGCGACCATCCGCACGTAGAGGTCGAAGCCCACGCCCGCGATGTGACCGGACTGCTCGCCGCCGAGCAGGTTCCCGGCGCCGCGGATCTCCAGGTCCTTCAGCGCGATCTGCGTCCCCGCACCCAGGTCGGTGTTGGCCGCGATGGTGGCCAGCCGGTCGTGCGCGGTCTCCGTCATCGGCCGGTCCGGGGGGTACATGAAGTAGGCGTAGGCGCGCTCGCGGCCGCGGCCAACCCTGCCCCGCAGCTGATGCAGCTGGGACAGCCCGAGGAGGTCGGCCCGCTCGAGGATCAGGGTGTTGGCGTTGGAGATGTCCAGGCCGGTCTCGACGATCGTCGTGCAGACCAGCACGTCGAACCGCTTCTCCCAGAAGTCGACGATCACCCGCTCCAGCTGGTGCTCTGCCAGCTGGCCGTGCGCGACGGCGATCCGCGCCTCGGGGACGAGCTCGGCGATCCGGGCCGCGGACCGCTCGATCGAGCTGACCTTGTTGTGCACGTGGAAGACCTGGCCCTCGCGGAGCAGCTCGCGCCGGATTGCGGCAACCACCTGCTTCTCGTCGTACGGGCCCACGAAGGTCAGCACCGGGTGCCGCTCCTCGGGCGGGGTGGCCAGGGTGGACATCTCCCGGATGCCGGTCACGGCCATCTCCAGGGTGCGCGGGATCGGCGTCGCGCTCATCGCGAGCACGTCAACGTCCGTGCGCAGCTGCTTCAGGGTCTCCTTGTGCTCGACGCCGAAGCGCTGCTCCTCGTCCACCACCACCAGGCCGAGGTCCTTGAACTGCACCTGGCCGGTGAGCAGCCGGTGCGTGCCGATCACGACGTCGACGCTGCCGTCCGCGAGCCCCGCGACCACGCGCTTGGCCTCGGCGTCGGAGGAGAACCGCGACAGCCCCGCGACGTTGACCGGGAAGGGGGCGTACCGCTCGGCGAACGTCTCCATGTGCTGCTGCACGAGGAGGGTCGTCGGCACGAGCACCGCCACCTGCTTGCCGTCCTGCACGGCCTTGAAGGCCGCGCGCACCGCGATCTCGGTCTTGCCGTACCCGACGTCGCCGCAGATCAGCCGGTCCATCGGGACCGGCTTGGCCATGTCCGCCTTGACCTCGTCGATGGTGGCCAGCTGGTCGGGCGTCTCGACGTACGGGAAGGCGTCCTCGAGCTCCGCTTGCCACGGGGTGTCCGGGCCGAACGCGTGCCCCCTGGTCGCCATCCGGACCGAGTAGAGGCGGATGAGCTCGGCGGCGATCTGCCGGACGGCCTTGCGCGCCCGCCCCTTGGTCTTGGCCCAGTCGGACCCGCCCATCTTGTTCAGCGACGGCGTGTCGCCGCCGACGTACTTGGTCACCTGGTCCAGCTGGTCGGTCGGCACGTAGAGCCGGTCGCCGGGCTGCCCGCGCCGCGACGGCGCGAACTCGATGACCAGGTACTCCCGGGTCCCGGCGGCCGGGCCGGACTTGATCGTGCGCCGATCCAGCTCGACGAACCGGCCGACGCCGTGCTGGGCGTGCACCACGTGGTCACCCGGGCGCAGCTGGAGAGGGTCGACGACGTTGCGCCGCCGCGAGGGCAGGGCCCGCATGTCCCGCGTCGACGCGCCCGGGCGCCCGGTGAGGTCGGCCTCCGTGAACATCGCCAGCCGCAGGCCCTCGGCCACGAACCCCCGCCCCACGGGGGCGGGCACCACGTGCACGACGGCGGCTTCCGGTTGGCTGAGCTCGGTCACCAACCGGGCGGGCACGTCGTGCGCGGCGAGCTGCTCCACCATCCGCTGCGCCGGGCCCGCACCCTCGGTGGTGAGGATCAGGCGCCATCCCGAGCGCTGGAGGCTGCGCAGGTCGGCCACCGCGGCGGGGATGTCGCCGTGGTACGGCCGGACGTCGCGCGCGCCGACCGTGAGCACCTCGACGTCGTCCCCGTCGGACTCGTCCACCGGGTGGGTGTCGCCCGGACGCTCGACGGCGTCCCCGGACGGGCGGGCCGAACCGCCGACCTGGGCCGGGGCGTCATCCTCGACGATCCCGAACGAGCTGAGGGTCCACCAGCCGAGGCCACGCGAGATGGCGGCGGTCCGGGTGTCGGCGTAGTCGGCGAACGAGGCGGCCCGCAGGTCCAGGGGGGTGCGACCGCCGGCCGCCGCAGAGGTCCAGGCGGCCTCGAGGAACTCCTGCGTGGTGGCGGCGAGGTCGTACGCGCGTCGTCGGACCCGCTCCGGCTCGCTGACCATGATCAGGGCGCCGTCGTCGAGCAGCTCTAGTACGGGCACCATCCGGTCCGCGAGCGCCGGCGCGAGGGACTCCATGCCCTCGACGGCGATCCCCGCGGCGAGGCGGGTGAGCATCTCCGCGGCCCCCGGCAGGCGCTCCACCAGCGCGGCCGCCCGCGACCGTACCCGGTCGGTGAGCAGGATCTCCCGGCAGGGCGGGGCCCAGACGCCCCCTGGTGCGACCTCGAGGCTCCGCTGGTCCGCGACGGCGAACCAGCGGACCTCCTCGACGGTGTCGCCCCAGAGCTCGACCCGGAGCGGGTGGTCCTCGGTGGGCGGGAAGACGTCGAGGATCCCGCCCCGGACGGCGAACTCGCCGCGCCGCTCCACCATGTCGACGCGGGAGTAGGCGGCAGCGACCAACCGCTCGGCGAGCTCCGTCAGATCGACGGTGTCGCCGGGGCTGACGGTCACCGGCTCCAGGTCCCCCAGGCCGGCGACCACCGGTTGGAGCAGGGCCCGCACCGGCACCGCGAGCACCCTGATCGGCCCGCCGTGCTCGCCGGAGGCGGTCGGACGGGCCAACCGCCGGAAGACCGCGAGCCGCCGGGCCACCGTGTCGCTGCGCGGCGAGAGCCGCTCGTGCGGAAGCGTCTCCCAGGCCGGGAGCACCGCGACGTCGTGGGCGGGCAGGTAGCACCGCAGGGCGGCCGCGAGGTCGTCGGCCTCGCGGCCCGTCGCGGTGACTACCACGACCGGGGCGCGCGACGAGGCGTTCCGAACGGCCGCCACCAGGGGCGGGCGGGCACCGAGCGGGACGATGACGTCCAGCGGCGCGTGACCCCGGGTGCGCTCGATCACCTGCTGGACCGCCGGGTCGGCGGCGAGCAGCGGCAGCACACCGGTGAGGTTCATGGCTCCAGATCCAGGGCAGCGGACCACGTCGGGCGGGTCGCAGGTCGGCCCGCAGTCTACGACCGCGCCTCAGGTCGTCGTGTGGAAGCGTTGCTGGGCGGCGGTAAGACCCTCACCGACCACCATCTCGACGGCGTCGGCCGCAGCGTCGAGGAGCCAACCGAGGTCCGCGCGCTCGGTCGTGGAGAAGTCGCGCAGCACGTAGGCCGCCGCATCCATCCGACCGGGCGGCCGGCCCACCCCTACCCGCAGCCTGAGGTAGTCCCTGGTGCCGAGGGCCGACGAGATGCTGCGCAGGCCGTTGTGACCGCCCTCGCCGCCGCCCGCCTTGAGCCGGAGCTGCCCGAACGGCAGGTCGATCTCGTCGTGCAGCACCAGCACGCGGTCGATCGGCACCCCGAGGTAGTGCATCAGCGACGCGACCGGCCCCCCGGACAGGTTCATGTACGTCATCGGGGCCACCAGCAGCACCTTCGGACCGGGGGCCCCACCCGGCAGCACGCCGAGCCGCGCGTCCGCCACCTGGGCCCGGGCCTTGTGGCCCGTGAACCGTGCGCCGGTCCGCCGCGCCAGCTCGTCGAGGACCATCCGGCCGACGTTGTGCCGGTTGCCTGCGTAGCCGGAGCCCGGGTTCCCCAGGCCGACCACGAGCCACCCGGCGGCGTCCGGCACCCGCCCCTCGCCGTCCGGGCGGCGGCGCGTCCGCAGCAGATCCCGCAGGCTCAGGTCAGGACTCCTCGCCGGAGTCCGCGCCCTCCGCCGACTCGGCCTCCTCGGCGGCCGACTCCTCGCCCTCGGCCACCTCGCCCTCGGCCGGCTCCGCGACCTCTTCCTCGGTCATCTGCGGCACGGAGACGGAGACGATCGGGTCGCGCGGGTCGCCGAGGTACGTCGTACCGTCGGGCAGTACGAGATCGGCGGCGCGAACCGTCGTCCCGGCCTCGAGGCCCTCCACCGACACCTCCACGTGCTCGGGCAGGTTCGTCGCCTCCGCCTCGATGTGCAGCGTCTGGGTGTCGAGCAGGTGGATGGTCCCCGGCGCGGACTCGCCGACCACGCGGACCGGGACCACGACCGCGATCTTCTCGCCCTTGCGCACGCTCAGCAGGTCAACGTGCTCGATGAAGTCCTTCATCGGGTTTCGCTGCACGTCCTTCGCGATCGCAAGGTGGTCCTTGCCGTCCACCTCGATCGTGAGCAGCGCGTTGGCGTGCTTGAGTGCGAGCATCGTCTCGTGCCCGGGGAGCGTGATGTGCAGGGGCGCCGCGCCATGCCCGTACAGGACCGCCGGGACCTGGTGCGCGCGGCGGATCCGCCGGGCGGCTCCCTTGCCGAACTCGGTGCGGGTGACGGCGGCGAGCTTCTCGGACACGTGGTACTCCTGCGGTTGGGACGGCTCGGTGGGGCGGGCGCTGCGGACTTGCAGCGGGTGCCAAGACGAAGGGCGCAGGGCGGTCTGGCCGCCGGCCGCGTCGATCACGGAGCGTCCGGTGGTCAAGACCGCCGACGTCCCTCGCCGAGGCAACGCCCCACACCTTACCGCCCGATCCCGCCTGCCAGCGAAACGACCGGTGGGGTCAGACGGCGCCCTCGAACAGGGAGGTCACCGAGCCTTCGTCGAACACCTCACGGATCGCCCGCGCGAGCAGGGGGGCGATCGAGAGCACCGTGAGCTCGGGGAACCGGCGCTCCTCGGCGATCGGCAGGGTGTCGGTGACCACGACCTCGCGCGCCCCGCATCGGGTGAGCTCTAGCTGGGCGGGGTCGGACAGCACGCCGTGGGTCGCCGCCACGATCACGTCCTTGGCCCCCGCCGCGAGCAGCACCCGGACGGCCTCCACGATCGTGCCGCCCGTGTCGATGAGGTCGTCGACCAGCACGCACGTGCGCCCGTCCACCTCGCCGACCACGCGGTTGGCGATCGACCGGTTGGGCGAGGTGATGTCCCGGGTCTTGTGGATGAATGCGAGCGGGCAGCCGCCCAGCTTCGCGGCCCACTGCTCGGCCACCCGGATCCGGCCCGCGTCGGGCGAGACCACCGCGAGGTTGGTGGCGTCCACCCGGGAGCGCACGTAGTCCACCAGGAGCGGCATCGCCCACAGGTGGTCGACGGGGCCGTCGAAGAAGCCCTGCGTCTGCGCGGCGTGCAGGTCGACGCTCATCAGTCGGTCGGCGCCGGCGGTCTTGAACAGGTCGGCCATCAGGCGTGCGGAGATCGGCTCCCGCCCGCGGTGCTTCTTGTCCTGGCGGGCGTAGCCGTAGAACGGCTGCACCACCGTGATCGTCTTGGCGGACGCGCGCTTCAGCGCGTCGACCATGATCAGCTGCTCCATCACCCACTTGTTGATCGGGCTCGCGTGGCTCTGCAGCACGAACGCGTCCGTCCCCCGGACGCTCTCGCCGAACCGGACGTAGATCTCGCCGTTGGCGAAGTCGTAGGCAGTGGTCGGCACGAGTTCGACGCCGAGCTCGCGGGCCACGTCCTCGGCCAGCTCGGGGTGCGCTCGCCCGGAGATCAGGACGAGCCGCTTCTCACCGTCGGTCGAGATGATCCCGGTCATCGTCAGTGCCCTTCCCCGGATGCCTGAGCTGCCTGCCCACGATCCACTGCCCCGGCTGGGACGGCGTCCCGCGTCTGCGCGAAGGCCCCGATCCGGTCGCCGGCGCCCAGCTCGGTCCCCGGCACCAGGTGGGCGAACGGGCCGACGACGGCGCCCGGGCCGATCCGGGCATCGCTGCCGTGGGTCCGCGTCACCCGGGCACCCGCACCCACGGCCACGTCGGTCAGGGTGGTGTCCGGGCCGACGACGGCGCCTTCGGCCACCCGGGTGGCCCCGTGCAGCTGGGTGCCGGGCAACAGCGTGACGTCGCGCTCCAGCTCGACGTCGACGTCCACCCAGGTCGTCGCTGGATCCACCACCGTGACGCCGGTGAGCATCCAGTCGGTGATCAGGCGGGCGTTGAGCTCGGCCCGCAGGTGGGCGAGCTGTACGCGGTCGTTGACGCCGGCCACGAGCACCGGGTCGTCGAGCTGCAGCGCGCGCACCGCGCCGCCCTCGGATCGCGCGATCGCGACGACGTCGGTCAGGTACACCTCGCCCTGCCGGTTGTCCCGCCCGAGCCGGGTCAAGGCGGCGCGCAGCACGGCCGCGTCGAACACGTAGACCGAGGAGTTGATCTCGTTGATCTCGAGCTCCGCCGGGTCGGCGTCGGCCTGCTCCACGATTCGGGCCACCTGGCCCTTGCCGTCCCGGATGATCCTGCCGTAGCCCGTGGCGTCGTCGACCCTGGTCGTCAGGACCGTCACCGCGTTGCGGTCGGCGACGTGCGCGGCCAGCAGCTCACCCAGCAGGGGGGCGTCGAGCAGGGGCACATCGGCCGCCAGGACGACCACCGGCCCATCGATCCGGCCCTCGAGGGCGCCCGGCGCGCCGCCCCGACGCACCAGGTCGGCGTGTGCGGCGCCGTCAAGCAGGGCGAGCGCGCACTGGACTGCCCGCCCGGTGCCGGGGACTTCGTCCTGGTCGGCGATCAGCACGCCGGGGTCGAGCTCGCGGGCGTGCGCGGACACCCGCTCCCGCTCGTGCCGAACCACGACGGCGACCCGTTCGGGATCGAGGCCCCGGGCCGCGGCGATCGCGTGCCCGAGCATCGTGTGACCCGCGAGGGTGTGCAGGACCTTGGGGATCGACGAGCGCATCCTGGTCCCCTCACCAGCTGCCAGGATGATGACCGTCGGTGTTGTCACGCGAGCTCCCTCGGGTCGGCCGGACAGACTGCGCGCACAGCCCTGGCGGGCATGTGTGCAGGTGGGTGAGCGCTCGACACTCTACCGTCGCGGGCGGTACCTCGGACGGGTCCGCTCGGATGCCGGCCGATCGCTCCGCCCCCAGGGTTCGAACCTGGACCGCAAGGCTCCAAAGGCCTGCATGCTGCCGTTACACCAGGGCGGATCGGGGCACCCGCCGGCGGCCCGGGAGCGGCCCGACGGTGCGCAGGGTGCGACGGGCACCCAGTGTGCCAGCCCGACACGGCATGATGAGGACGTGACCTCCATAGCGAAGCACCCCGTTCGGTCCCGCATGACCGGCGCCCAGCGGCGCGAGCAGCTGCTGGACGTCTCCCGGCACATGTTCGCCCAGAAGGGGTTCGAGGGGACCAGCGTCGAGGAGATCGCGGCGCGGGCGGAGGTCTCAAAGCCGGTGGTCTACGAGCACTTCGGCGGCAAGGAGGGGATCTACGCGGTGGTCGTGGACCGCGAGATCCAGGCCCTGACCCAGGCCCTCATCAGTGCGTTGGAGGCCGGCGGTCACCCGAAGATGCTGGTGGAGCGGACGGCGCTGGCCCTGCTGGACTACATCGAGTCCTCCACCGACGGCTTCCGGATCCTGGTGCGGGACTCCCCCGTCGCCCAGTCCACGGGGACGTTCTCCAGCCTGATCGGGGACGTCGCCACGCAGGTCGAGCACCTGCTCGCAGACCAGTTCACCCGCCGCGGCCTCGACCCGGAGACCGCGCCGATCTACGCGCAGATGCTGGTCGGGATGGTGGCTCTCACGGGCCAGTACTGGCTCGACGAGCGCAAGCCCGACAAGGCAGAGGTCGCGGCACACCTGGTGAACCTCGCCTGGAACGGACTGTCCAGCCTGCAGCGCAGCCCGACGCTGCATCGGGAGGGCGGGCGTTCGACGTGATCGATGAGGTGGACCGGATAGTGGCGAGCTGGGACCGGGAACGCCCGGACCTCGACGTGGCGCCGCTAACCGTTCTCTCGCGGGTGACCCGGCTGGCCCGGCGCCTCGACCTGGCCCGCCGAACCGCGTTCGCCCGGCACGGCCTGGAGGTCTGGGAGTTCGACGTGCTGTCGGCCCTGCGTCGGGCCGGTGCGCCGTACCAGCTCTCCCCGGGCGCCCTGGTCACCCAGACTCTGGTGACCAGCGGCACGATGACCAACCGGATCGATCGCCTCGCCGCCCACGGCCTGGTCGAGCGGTTACCGGCCCCGGAGGACCGGCGCGGAGTGCTCGTGCGGCTGACGGACTCGGGTCGGGCGACGGTGGATGCGGCGCTGGAGGACCTGCTGGAGGTGGAACGTCGCCTGCTCGGCGGCCTCACCGCCGATCAGCGCAGCCAGCTGGCCGATCTGCTTCGCGTCGTGGCCGCGCCCCTGGACGCCTGAGCTGCCACGCACCGGTTACCACTCGTTGTCGGCCCCGGTCTCGAGAGCTGTGATGCGGGCGCCCGCCACGGGACCCGTCACGTGCAGCACCTCGTCGGCGACGCCCGCCGCGAGCATGGCGGAGCCGATCACAAGCGCACTGCTCCCGCCGGCCGCCAGAGCGGCGACCGTCGGGCCCGACCCGCTGACCAGGACCCCGAGCGCGCCCGCGTCGTGCGCGACGGCCAGCGTCTCCGCCAGTCCCGGGGCGAGCTCCAGGGCCGCGGGCTGCAGGTCGTTGCTCAGCACGGCGCCGAGCGCCACCGGGTCGCCGGAGCGCAGTGCGCGCATCAGCTCGGCGCCCACCCCCGGCTCGTCCGGGGCCGCGTCGCCGATCAGCGCGTCGAAGGTCGCGTAGACCTGGGGAGTGGACAGGCCGCGGCGGCGCAGCGCGAGCGCCCAGTGGTACTCGCCCCGGGTCATCGCGGGGCTGATCAGATGACCGCGGCCGCGACCGACCGCCGTGTGCCCGTGCAGCGCGAAGGGCACGTCCGATCCGATCGTGGCGGCGAGCTCGCCCAGCCGTTCCCGGCCCAACCCGGTCCCCCACAGCGCGTCGCACGCCAGCAGTGCCGCGGCGGCGTCCGCCGACCCCCCGCCCATGCCGCCGCCCACCGGCACGCCCTTGTGCAGGTGCAGGCGAACGCCGGGCTCGACCCCGGTTGCCTCGGCGAGGATCAGCGCGGCGCGCGCCGCGAGGTTGTCCGGCCCGGTCGGCACCAGGTCGGCGTGCAGCCCGCTCACGGTGACCGAGACGCCTTCGCCCGGTGCGGCCGTCACGTCCTCGTACGCCGAGACCGCCTGGAAGACGGTCGCCAGCGGGTGGTAGCCGTCCGGCTGCCGCCGGCCGACCCCGAGCGCGAGGTTCAGCTTCCCCGGCGCCCGCACGCGCACGACGGCGCGTTCGTCCCGGCCGTCGTTCATCGGCCAACTCTCGCACGCTCGGTCGGGTGCGTGCTCACCGCCGGGAGGAGGGACCCAGCGCGCCGTCCGGCCACGGGAGTCGCTCGGCGATCCGGGCGAACTCGCCGATGCTGAGCAGCTCGCCGCGGGCCGCGGGATCGATCCCTGCGGCGCGCAGGGCCGTCCCGGCCGCCGACGCGGATCCCGCCACGCCCGCCAGCGCGGCCCGGAGCGTCTTGCGGCGCTGGGCGAACGCGGCGTCCACCACCGCGAACACCTCCGCCCTGCTGGCGCTGGTCCGCGGCGGTTCCCGGCGCTTGACAGCGACGAGTGCGGAGTCGACCCGGGGAACGGGCCAGAACACCGACCGGCCCACGGACCCGGCGCGGCGCACGTCCGCGTACCAGGCCGCCTTCGCCGATGGGACCCCGTAGGTGCGCGATCCGGGGGCCGCCGCCAGCCGGTCGGCGACCTCGGCCTGGACCATGACCAGCGCCCGCTCGAGGGAGTCGGCGCGCCCGAGCAGGCCGAGCAGCACCGGAACGGCGACGTTGTAGGGCAGGTTCGCCACCAGGGCGGTGGGCCGCCCGGGCAGGTCCGTGAGCTGCAGCGCATCCGCTGTGAGCACCGTCAGGCGGTCCGAGCTGTCCGGGGCGAGCGCCGCGACGGTCAGCGGGAGCTGACGCGCCAGCGAGGGGTCGATCTCGACGGCCACAACCCGCGCCCCGGCCTCGAGCAGCCCCAGGGTCAGCGAACCGAGCCCCGGGCCCACCTCGACGACCTCCTCGCCGGCTGTGACCCCGGCGATCCGGACGATCCGGCGAACGGTCCCGCCGTCGACCACGAAGTTCTGCCCCAGCGACTTGGTCGGTCGCAGGCCCAGGTGCTCGACGAGCTCCCTGATCTGGGACGGGCCGAGCAGGGGGGTCATGCCGACAGGCTAGACGGTATGGGGGTTGTGGCTGGGGGCCTCGACCGCATGTGAACGTGGGTTGCGGTCAGGGGTTGGCCTGGCCGTAGAGCCACAGATGTGGGAGGCCCCCAGTGAGTGTTCAGCGTACGAGTGTGGGTTTGGACGTGCACGCCCGTTCGGTCGTGGCGTCTGCTCTGGACGGTGTGACGGGCGAGGTGATCGAGCGTCGGCTGACGCCGGCGCATGCGGATGTCGCGGCCTGGGTCGGGTCGCTGCCCAGGCCGGTCGCGGTGGTCTACGAGGCCGGGCCGACGGGCTTCGGCCTGGCGCGGTTCTTGACCGCGGCGGGGATCCGCTGCGAGGTCGCGGCACCCTCGAAGCTGCAGCGTCCGGCTGGTGACCGGGTCAAGACCGATGCCCGCGACGCGCGGCACCTGGCCCGGTTGCTGCACCTGGGCCAGGTCGTGGCGGTGGCCGTCCCGGATGCCGCCACGGAGGCGGCCCGTGATCTGGTCCGGGCCCGGGAGGACGTGCGGGGGGATCTGATGTCGGCCCGTCACCGGGTCTCCAAGCTGCTGCTGCGTCAGGGGATCGTCTATGCGGGTGGCAAGGCGTGGACCGGGGTGCACGACACCTGGCTGCGCGCCCAACGGTTCGACTCGCCGGTGCTGCAACTGGCGTTCGACACCTCCTACGAGACGATGCTGGCCGCGGTGGACCGCCGTGACCGGTTGGACGCGGCGATCGCCGCGATGGCCGCCGACTCCCCGTTCACCCCGGTCGTGACCCGCCTGGGCCTGGTCCCTACCGAGTACTCCTCGGGCGCCTCACGGTCCCAAGGAGGGATCACCAAGACCGGCAACGCCCACGCCCGCCGGCTGCTGATCGAGGCCGCCTGGCACCACCGCCCCGCCTACCGGGTCCCGGGAGTCGACCTGCGCCGCCGATGGGACGTGGCCAGCCCGGCGGCCCGAGACCGCGGCCGGCGAGCCAACCGGCGCCTGCACGAGCGCTGGGCCCGGTTCGACGCCCGCGGCAAACGCCCGGTCGTGGCCAACACCGCGATCGCCCGCGAGCTGGCCGGCTGGTGCTGGTCCCTGGCGACCCTGGAGGACTGAGCGCCCTCACGAGTGTCCGGACGGTGGGACCTCTCGCCGTGACGACAGCGCCGGCAGCGACCCGCGAACGCCCTATGAGCACACCCCCACCACAGGGGTCCACGCTCGATCTCTAGACCAGCGGCCCGCTGCAGCCGAACAGTCCGTCCTGCGGTATCCAACCCGCGAA
The DNA here is from genome assembly GCA_964349585.1 of uncultured Actinotalea sp. Taxonomy (GTDB): domain Bacteria; phylum Actinomycetota; class Actinomycetes; order Actinomycetales; family Cellulomonadaceae; genus Actinotalea. The sequence goes on along the minus strand of CAYGGX010000007.1, from coordinate 5,783 downwards.
TATCAGACTGACGACGCGTCGACACCAACACGCTCGCCACCGCGAGCACCACCGTCCGGCAAACGAAGTGGCGCCCACGGCGACGGTCGTGGGCGCCACTTCACCCTGCCCCTTGACAGAACCACCCGCCATATCAGGGCGTCGGCCGGTCGGGAGGGCGGCCCGAGGGCCGCCCTCCCCACGCTTCAGAGCAGGCCGAGCTTGGCGGCGCAGGCGGGCCACTGACCCCAACCGGAGCGCGCCTGCAGCAGCTGCGCCCGCATGGTCTGCTCCTCGGGGGTCGCCTCGGACGGCAGGCCCACCCCACCGACGGCGCGCCACGTGGGCAGCGAGAACTGGTAGAGCCCGTAGTAGAGGCCGTTGCGGGACACGATCGTCGGGTTGCCGCCCGACTCGCACCTCGCCAGCGCGCCCCAAACGTCGTCACCGAGCGCGATCGCGCCGCCGGACGAGCGGGCCCGGGTGCCCTCCTGCACGACGGCGGCCACCGGGGCGAGCGTCACGACGTCGCTGATCACGCGACGGGACTCCTCCGCCCCGTCGACCAGGACCAGCCGGAAGACCTTGGTCCGCTCGCCGGGCACGCCGTCGACGACCGTGCGGCTCTGGCCGGTGAACAGCTCGGAGGTCTTCTCGGTGGTGGTCCCGAACGGCTCGGCGGCGACCTCCGTGACCTCCGTGACCTCGACACGCTGCACGACGACGCGGGCGCCGCCGGCCTCCGAGAGGTGCACCTGGACGCGGTCGAACTCGCCGATGACGATGCCCAGCGAGGAGAGGACGTCGGCGAGCGTCCGGCCGCCGTCCACTCGCTGCGAGTCACCGTCCGCGACGACCTCGACCGTGCCCGCGGAGAGCCGGATCGGCAGGTCGGTCCGGTCGGCGGAACGGGACGCCACGATTCGCAGGTCGCCGCCGCTGCGAGCGGCCAGCGCGGCCAGCGCCTGGTCCGCGTACAGCTCGGTGGTCCAGACGGTGGTCTCCCGGCCCTCGCCGGACGCAACGATCAGGGCGGAGGCGTGTCGGACGACGACGTCGTCCCCGCTCCGCAGGGCGGTGGTCGGTGCGGGGGCGATCACGTCGCGCTCCCCGAGCTCGATCCCCTGCTCGTCGAGCAGGCCCGCCACGCTCCCGGCGAAGGTCGAGACCTGGACGATCTCGCCATCGACATCCAAGCCGATGGTCTTGTGCGCCCGGGCGACGGCGACCGTGCCACCGGCGAGGACGATCAGGGCAGTCGCGAGGGCGACGGTGCGCACGGCGCGCCGTCCGGTCAGGCCGGACGCGCGGTTCCGGCGCACGACGCGCCGCAGTGGATCAGTCACTTGGTCCCCGAGGGTCGGTGGTTCCGGGCACAGGGTCCACGCCGTTCGGCGCCCGGCTGGGGGCCCGAATCGAGCCCGGACGCGACGGTCCGATCAGCCGGCCCGGACTCCTGATCCGGCCGTCAGAGCCGACCCGCACCATCGGGGGCCTGGCCCGCCGCTCCCTACGTCGGTCGGATGACCGTCGTCCGGACCACTTCGGCCCAGGAGTGACACGAGACCGTAACCCATTCGTGACCTACGGCCAAACGCTGAGGGTCGCCGCGGACTCCTCAGGATGCCGGCGCAGCCCGCTGACCTGCGTCGACGCTCAGTACCAGTTCTTCACCTGGAAGGCGGCCCACGCCCCGCAGGGCGTCCCGTACCGGCCGGAGATGTAGTTCAGGCCCCAGGTGATCTGCGTTACCGGGTTGGTCCGCCAGTCGTCGGCGACGGTCGCCATCTTCGATCCGGGGAGTGCCTGCGGGATTCCGTAGGCACCGGAGGAGGGGTTCTCGGCGTTCACCCGCCAGTTGCTCTCCCGCGTGAAGAGGGCGTCCAGGCAGGCGAACTCCGCCTCGTCCCACCCGCGGGCGAGCAACAGCTCGAGGCCGATCGCCCGCGCGGTGCCCGGTTCGACCGGCGGCACCCTCGACGGGTCCGGGCCGGTGAACGTTCCGACGCGGATCACCTGGTTCACGGACGCCACCACGACGCGCTCGGCCAGGACGGTGCGCCCGACCTCGACGCCGCCCGCCTCGTAGGAGGTGTAGGTCACGATCTTCGAGCCGTCCCGGCCCTGGCCCGACGGCACCTCACGTCCCCTGGCGAGGGTCGGGTCGTCCTGGCGCACGACCTCGAACGGGACGGGCACCGTCTCGGAGCGGGTAACCCCGGCCACCCGCGTGATCATCACCGTGAGCCCGTCCACGGCTGCCGCGTCCAGCGAGACCGAGACCAGGTCATGCTCGCCGAGCACCATCCCGAGCTCGGAGAGGACCTCGCGCACCGTCGACGCGGTGGTCGCGACCTCGGACGTCCGCCCGTCCGCCGCGACGTGCACGGTCTTCATGGTGGACACCCGCAGCACGTCGCGCCCGACCGGGCCGGACCTCGCCACCGACGATCGGAACTCACCCCGCACGCCAAGCTCGGCCAGCACCTCCTCGACCGTCAGCGCGGTGGACCAGACGGTCTGCTGCTCGCCGTCGATCTCCACGACGACGTCCCGGCCGTGCCGCACCACGATCTGCGCCCCGTCCGCGACGAGGGCCTGCGGGGCGGGCACGACGAGGTCGCGTTCCCCGACGCTCACCCCGTTCGCGTCCAGGACGTCGTTGACCGTACGGCCGAAGGCCGAGACGGTGGTCACCGACCCGTCCACATCCAGGGTGATGGTCTTGTGCAGGGTGGCGAAGGACGTGGTGCCCGCCACCACCAGGGCGAGGACCAGCGCCTGTCCCACGATCCGCGCGCGGATCTCCCGGGCGCTCCGCGGCGCCCGGTGGGCCCGCCGACGGGCTCGGGTGGGACCAGAGGTCACTGTGTCCACACCCCATTCATCGGTCGCCCGGGCGCCGAGCGGTAGCGCCCGCAGTCCCGTCGAAGGTAACGGATTGGACACGGCGGGCGAAACCCGATGTGCAATCGAAGTGGGGTAAAGCTCACCACTGTCCGTAGATCCGCTCGGCCGTGCGGTTCGTCGCCGCGCACAGTTCCGCGACCTCGACGCCGAGCTCGGCGGCGACGGCCCGCACCGTCGTCGCGACGAGGTATGGGCCGTTCGGGCACCCCCGGTGCGGGTGCGGGGCGAGGTACGGGGCGTCGGACTCGAGCAGCAGCCGGTCCAGCGGCACCTCGCGCAGGGCGGCCCGCAGGCCGCCCGCCGGGCCGAAGGTCACCGATCCAGCGAAGGAGCAGAACCACCCGGCCTCGACGCAGCGCCCGGCCATGGCTGCGTCCCCGGAGAAGCAGTGCAGGACCGTCCGCTCGGGCGCGCCGTCCGCGGCGAGGATCGCGAGGACGTCGTCGTGCGCGTCCCGGTCGTGGATCTGCAGGACGAGGTCGAGCTCCTTGGCCAGCGCGATGTGCGCCCGGAACGCTGCGCGCTGCGCCGCCCGGCCGCGCTCGCCGGCCCGGAAGTGGTCCAGGCCGGTCTCGCCGATCGCCCGGATGCGGTCGTTGGCCGCGGCGATCGCGGCGATCTGGGCGATCGCCTCGTCGAGCGGGGTCGCGTGGTGCTCGGCGGGCCGGGGCTCGAGGCCGTCCGGCGCGACCTCCCGGATCCCCGCGTGCAGGACGGCGTCGTTCGGGTGGATCGCCACCCCGCCGAGCATCCCCGGGTGCGCCCGCACCGCGGCATCGGTCCAGCGCGCCGCCGGCAGGTCGCAGCCGATCTGGATCACCCGGGTCACGCCGACGGCGGCCGCCCGCGCCAGGTGGGCGCCGACGTCCTGGGCCGGCAGGGCCCCACCGCCGGCCTCACCGGCCCGCGCGACGCCCGCGTGCCGCATCCGCCAACCCGTGTCGTCCGTCTCGGCGAGCACGGCCTCGAGGTGTGTGTGGTTGTCCACCACCGGGACGGGCAGCGGCTCGGGGTCGGGCGGCCAGGACCTCTCACGCACCCGCGCGCCCATCAGCCGTCTGCGCCCGCGACACCGCGAAGCCTCGCCAGCTCCTCCTCCACCACGGCGTCGTCGAGCTTGGTGAAGATCGGGGTCGGCTTGGCGACCCCGCTGCCGACGGGCACGGGGGTCGACTCCCAGCGCGGGGTCGCCGAGTAGTCGCCCGTGATGATCGGGTACGGGTGGCCGTCGTCGAGGTCGACGACCTCGTCGACGCGCGGCATCGGCATGAACGCCCCGGAGCCACCGAAAGTGGCGTGCACGGCGTTGGCGGAGTGCGGCAGGAACGGCGCCAGCAGGGTGTTGCAGTCCCAGACCGCCTGCGCGGCGACGTGCAGGATCGTCGCCAGCCGAGGGCGCTCGTCGTCGGCCTTGAGGGTGAAGGGCGCGGTGTCGGTGACGTACTTGTTCACCAGCCCGACCACCCGCATGGCCTCGGCGATCGCCTGCCGCTGGCGGTGGCGGGCGATCAGGTCGCCGACGGAGTCGAAGCCGGCGCGCACCGCGGCGAGCAGGGCCTCGTCCGCGTCGGTCAGCTCGATCGCGGCCGGGATCTCGCCGAAGCTCTTCGCGATCATCGATGCGGTGCGGTTGACCAGGTTGCCCCAGCCGGCGACCAGCTCCCCGTTGGTCCGGTTGACGAACTCGCGCCAGGTGAAGTCGGAGTCCGCGTTCTCAGGCCCGGCGGCGCAGATGAAGTAGCGCAGCGCGTCGACCTGGTAGCGCTCCAGGACGTCGCGCAGGTAGATCACCACGCCGCGCGAGGAGGAGAACTGCTTGCCCTCCATCGTCAGGTACTCGCTGGAGACGACCTCGGTCGGCAGGTTGAGCACCCCGTACCGGCCCGGCTCGCCGCCGCGCTCACCCCGGCCCGCGTAGGCGAGGAGCTCGGCCGGCCAGATCTGGGAATGGAAGGTGATGTTGTCCTTGCCCATGAAGTAGTAGGACAGGGCGTCCGGGTCGTTCCACCAGTCGCGCCAGCGCTCGGGGTCGCCCAGTCGGCGGGCCCACTCGACGGACGCCGACAGGTAGCCGATCACCGCGTCGAACCACACGTAGAGCCGCTTGGTCGGGAGGTCGCGCCAGCCGTCCAGGGGGATCGGGATGCCCCAGTCGATGTCCCGGGTCATCGCCCGAGGCTTGATGTCGTCGAGGATGTTGCGGCTGAACTTGATGACGTTGGGGCGCCAGGTCCCGGAGGCCGCCCGCTCGTCCAGCCATTCGCCGAGCGCAGCCGCGAGCGCCGGCAGGTCGAGGAAGAAGTGCTCGGTCTGGACGAACTCCGGGGTCTCGCCGTTGATCTTGCTACGCGGTTCGATGAGCTCGGTGGGGTCGAGCTGGTTGCCGCAGTTGTCGCACTGGTCGCCGCGGGCCTCCGCGTAGCCGCAGATCGGACAGGTGCCCTCGATGTACCGGTCCGGCAGGGTGCGGCCGGTGGACGGGGAGATGGCGCCACTCGTGGTCCGTTGGACCATGTAGCCGTTGGCGTGCACCTGCCGGAACAGCTCCTGCGCGACGGCGTAGTGGTTCGCCGTCGTCGTCCGGGTGAACAGGTCGTACGAGCAGCCGAGCGCCGCAAGCTCCTCGACGATGATCCGATTGCTTCGGTCGGCGAGCTCCCTGGCCGTCGTCGCCTCCTTGTCGGCCTGGACGAGGATCGGCGTGCCGTGCTCGTCGGTGCCGGAGACCATCAGGACCTGGTGCCCCGCCATCCGCATGTACCGGCTGAAGACGTCGGAGGGAACGCCGAAGCCGGCGACGTGACCGATGTGCCGGGGGCCGTTGGCGTAGGGCCACGCGACCGCCGAGAGGATGCGGGACATGGGCCGATCCTAGTGAGCCCCGCCCCCTGGCC
>CAYGGX010000006.1:36273-57445 GCA_964349585.1 uncultured Actinotalea sp. | reverse complement strand
GTGCACACCTGGCCGGCGCCCCACGTCCCGTCACTGCCCGGGCGCGGCGCCGAGGTAGTGCTCCGGGACGCCTCGAGCGGAACGCTGGTCCCCGCGGCGACCGGGCCGGAAGCGACGATGTACGTGTGCGGCATCACCCCGTACGACGCGACGCATCTGGGCCATGCCGCCACCTACATCTCGTTCGACCTGCTGCACCGGGCATGGCTCGACGCGGGGCTGGCGGTCTCCTACGCCTCGAACGTCACCGACGTGGATGACCCGCTGCTGGAGCGGGCGGCGCGGTTGGGGGTCGACTGGGAGCAGCTCGCCACAGACCAGACGGCACTCTTCGCCGAGGACATGACGGCGCTCGCCGTGCTCCCGCCGCACACCTACCTCGGCGCCGTGGAGACGATTCCCCAGGTGGCCGAGGCGGTGGCCCGGCTGCTGGAGATGGGTCTCGCGTACCGGGTGCCGTTGGAGGAGGGCGCCGGCGGTCTCGACCCGTCGTCGGGTGACGTATACGCCGACATCTCGGCTGACCCGCAGTTCGGGGCGGTCCCGGGACTCACGCACGCCGAGACGGTGGCCCTCTTCGCGGAGCGCGGCGGCGACCCGGATCGACCCGGCAAGCGCGACCCCCTGGACCCCGCACTCTGGCGCCGGGAGCGGCCGGGTGAGCCCAGCTGGGCGGGCGGGATGCTCGGCACCGGTCGACCGGGGTGGCACATCGAGTGCACCGTGATCGCCGCCCGCGCGCTGGGCTCGCGGTTCGACGTCCAGGGCGGCGGCCGGGACCTGTGCTTCCCGCACCACGAGATGAGCACGGCGCACGCGCGCGCGCTTGGCGACGCCGGCGCCCGGCTGCAGATGCACACCGGCATGGTGGAGCACAAGGGCGAGAAGATGAGCAAGTCGGTGGGCAACCTGGTGCTCGTCTCCGAGCTGCGCGCCCAGGGCGTCGACCCGATGGCGATCCGCGTGGCGGTCCTCACCCATCACTACCGGGACGACTGGGAGTGGGACGACGACGTTCTGGCGGAGGCCGAGGGTCGGCTCGCCCGGTGGCGCTCCGCGGCCTCGGGGAACGGCGGGCCGGACGCGGGCGAGACGCTCGCATCGATCAGGACCGCGCTCGCCGCCGACCTCGACGCACCGCGCGCGGTTCGCGCCGTGGATGCCTGGGCCGACGCCGCGCTCAGCCTCGGCGGGGATGCGCCGGGGGCACCCGGCGTGATCGCGCGCGCTCTCGACGCGCTGCTCGGGGTGCGCATCTAGCGGCCGAGTGGTTCGAGGCGATCAGGCCGGCGGGCCAGCCCCGTGGTCCCGGCGGCGCAGGTAGCGCTCGAACTCGCGCGCAATGGCCTCGCCGGTCGCCTCCGGCAGCTCGGCCGTGTCCTTCGCCTCCTCGAGCTGGGTGACGTACTCGCCGATCTCGCCGTCCTCGGCCGCCAGCTCGTCCACGCCACGCTGCCACGCCTCCGCGTCCTCGGGCAGGCCCCCGAGGTCGATCGGCTCGCCGAGCATCTCCTCCAGCCGCACGAGCAGTGCGATCGTCGCCTTGGGCGACGGGGGGTGGGCGACGTAGTGCGGCACGGCCGCCCAGACCGAGAGGGCATTCATCCCTCGTCGGGTCGCCTCGTGCTGCAGCACCCCGACGATGCCGGTCGGGCCCTCGTAGGTGCTGGCGTCGAGGCCGAGCACCTGCTGCAGCGCAGGGTCGTCCGACGTGGACGTCACCGGGATCGGACGAGTGTGCGGGACGTCGGCGAGCAGTGCTCCAAGGGTCACGACGGTCCGGACCCCCAGCCGTTGTGCGGCGTCGAGCAGCTCGGCGCAGTACCGGCGCCAGCGCATCGACGGTTCGATCCCGTGGACGAGGACGAGCTGGGGGCGACCGGGTCGGTTCGAGACGGCGATCGAGGTGCTGGGCCAGCTGATCAGGCGGCGCCCGTCCTCGCCGACGCCGACCATCGGGCGGTTCACCTGGAAGTCGTGGTACTCCTCCGGGTCGAGCTCGTCGACGACCTCGGCGTCCCAGATCTCCCGCAGGTACGCCACGGACTGGGTCGCGGCGCTGCCGGCGTCGTTCCAGCCCTCGAAGGCCGCGAGCATGACCGGTCCGGGCAGCCGCCCGCCGAGTGGCTCCGTCATGGTTCCAGACTAGGCGCTGGTGCATGGGCCCACGGTCCGCCGTCCTAGACTTCAGTCCATGCCCCCCTTCCCGGCGTCCGCCGCTGCCGTCGCACGAGTTGACCCACCCGGCGGGCTGCCGCAGGCGGTGCTGTGGGACATGGACGGCACGCTCGTGGACACCGAGCCCTACTGGATGGCCGCCGAGAGCGCGCTGATGGCCGCCTACGACCTGCCCTGGGCCCCTGAGGACGGGCTCAAGATGCTGGGGCTACCACTGCTGGCGGCCGCGGAGCTGCTTCGGGGCCACGGCGTGCTGCTTCCCGCCGAAGCGATCGTCGACCGGCTGCTCGGTTCGGTGGTCGACGCCGTTGCCGATGCGGTGCCGTGGCAGGCGGGTGCCCGGGAGCTGCTGGTGGCGCTCGCCGGCGCCGGCGTGCCGTGCGCGCTGGTCACGATGTCGTACCGGGCGCTCGCCGACGCGGTCGTCCGGCATGCGCCGGCCGGCTCGTTCGCAGTCGTGGTCCCAGGGGACGAGGTGACGAACGGCAAGCCGCACCCGGAGCCGTACCTGCGGGCCGCCGGGGACCTCGCGGTGGACGTCGAGCGTTGCGTGGCGATCGAGGACTCGCCCCCGGGAATCGCCTCCGCGCTCGCGTCGGGGGCGCGGACGATCGGCGTGCAGCACATCGTCCCGGTCGAGCGCCGTCCGGGGCTGAGCCGGGTCGGCTCGCTGAGCGGCATCGGCCTGCCCGAGCTGGCGCGGATCATGGCCGGCGAGACGCTCGACCTCCTGGTCGACGCCGACTGATCAGCCGCTCGGAGCGGGCGCCGGAGTCGTCGCCGACGGGATTGGTCCCTGGGCCGGCGCGAGGCCGAGCGCGAGCGCGACCGCCTCGTCCGTGACCTCGGGGGGCGTTCCGCCGAAGGCCGGGCAGAGCTCCTGGTGCGAGCACCAGGAGCACAGGGCGCTCGGGCGCGGGGTCCACGAACGCTGCTCCGCGCTGGCCCGGATGGACGACCAGATGGCGCGGATCCGCAGTGCGGTCGTCTCCAGCTCGGCGGCGTCCGGGACGTGGCGCAGCAGCGTTCCGTCACCCAGGTAGACGAGCTGGAGCATCGCCGGGACGCGTCCGCGGAGGCGGGCCAGGGCGAGGGCGTAGAAGCGCATCTGGAACAGCGCCGCACTCTCGAACCCCGGCGTGGGGGAGCGACCGGTCTTGTAGTCCACCACTCGAAGCGCGCCGTCGGGAGCGACGTCCAGCCGGTCGACGATCCCGCGAAGCTGCAGGTCGTCCAGGTCGACCCGGACCGCGAGCTCGCGCTCGGCGGGTTCCAGCCGGTTGGGGTCCTCGAGGGTGAAGTAGGTGTCCACGAGGTCGGCGGCCTGCGCGAACAGCTCGGCCGGCTCGGCCCCCTCGAGGACCTCGGCACAACGCGGTTCCGCCTCGAGCATCGCGTCCCAGCACCCGGCGATCAGCGCCTTGGCGGCCGTCGGCGTTCGCTGCCCGGCGGGGGCGTCGAACAGCCGCTCGAGAACCGCGTGGACCAGCGTCCCGCGCACGGCCGCCAGGCTGGGCTCCTCCGGCAGTCGGTCGACGACGCGGAACCGGAACAGCAGCGGGCACTGCGCGTAGTCGTTCGCCCGTGAGGGGGAAAGGCTGGGGCGCCGTGCCTCGTCGGGCGCCGCCGACGGCGTCGTGGTCGTCACCCGTGCAGCGTACGGCGAGGCCCCGACAGTCCTGCCCACCGTAGGGTGGCCCCCGTGGAGCGGCGCGACGGCGGATGGCTGATCGGACGGTTCGGCGGCACCCGCGTCGTGCTGCGGCCGGGGGTCCTGGTCGTCATCGTGATCGTGCTCGCCATGCTCGGCCCGACGATCCTGCGGCTGAGGCCCGAGCTGGGGCCGCTCGCGTTCGTGGCCGCCGCGGGCTTCGCCGTCGTGCTCCTGATCTCGGTGCTGCTGCACGAGCTCGCGCACGCCGGGGCTGCCCGCCGGTTCGGGATCGCCGCCCATGAGATCTCGCTGACCCTGATCGGCGGTCACACCGAGCTCGGCAGGACCCGGACGCCGGGATCGTCGGCGCTGATCGCCGTCGTCGGCCCGCTCACCAACGCCGCGATCGCCCTCGTGGCGTGGGGGGCAATGGCCGCCGTGCCCCCGGACGGCCTGCTGGCGCTCCTGCTGCTCGTCACCGCCTCGGTGAACGGCTTCGTGGCCCTCCTGAACCTGCTCCCGGGCCTGCCGCTGGACGGCGGCCGACTGCTCGAGGCGGGCGTCTGGCGACTGACGGGCCGACGTCGGACCGGGACCCTTGCCGCGGCGCGGCTCGGTCAGGTGCTCGCCGTCCTCCTGGTGTCGGTCGCCGTCGTCGGACCCTTCCTCGCGGGCGGGCGCCCCGACCTGGTGACGGTCGTCTGGGGTGCCCTGCTCGGCGCCCTGCTGTGGAGCGGAGCGGGCCCCTTCGTGCGGATGGCCGCGCAGGAGCGGGCCGTCGAGGGCCTGGTCCTGCGGGACCTCGCGATCCCCGCCACGACGATGTCGGCGGACGCGACCGTGGCGGAGCTGGACATGCCCGGCTCGCAGATGGTCGTGCTCCTCGACGACGACGGCGCCCCCGTCGGGTACGTGGTGCCCGGCGCGCTCGGGGAGGTCCCGCCGGAGCAGCGCGCCGCGACGCCGCTGCGCGCCGTGGCGGTCCGGTTGCCGCCGGGTGTGAGCGTCGACGGAGACCTGACCGGGCCCGCTGCGCTGCGCGCGGTGGCCGAGGGCGCCCGCGAGTCCTCGATGCTCGTGGTCCTGGGTCGTGGCGGATCGGTGCACGGACTGCTCCGCTACCTCGACGTGGTCACCGCGTTGCGGCGCGGCTCCTAGACTCGATCATCGTGACCGACACCCCGGAAGCCGCCCCCACCGGCGCCGCCGCGCGCCGCGGCCCGTTCCGCGCCGGGGACCGGGTGCAGCTCACGGACATCCGGGGGCGGCTGCACACCATCACCCTGAGTGCGGGCGGTGCCTTCCACACGCACAAGGGGTACTTCAGCCATGACGAGCTCATCGGCGCCCCGGAGGGCACCGTCGTCGTGAGCAGCGGGGATGTCGAGTACCTCGCGCTGCGACCGCTGCTGGCCGACTTCGTGCTCTCGATGCCGAGGGGAGCGGCGGTCGTCTACCCGAAGGACGCGGGCCAGATCGTGGCGATGGCCGACGTCTATCCGGGTGCCCGGGTGGTCGAGGCGGGGGTCGGCTCGGGCGCGCTGACCATGTCGCTGCTGCGGGCCGTCGGCGACGGCGGGTACCTGCACTCGATCGAACGGCGCGACGACTTCGCGGAGATAGCGCGCGCCAACGTGGAGAGCTTCTTCGCCGGGCCGCACCCCGCGTGGCGGCTCACGGCGGGGAGCCTGAGCGACGTGCTTCCCGCGACCGAGGAGCCCGGCAGCGTCGACCGGGTGGTGCTCGACATGCTCTCGCCCTGGGAGAACCTCGCGGCCGTCGCCACCGCGCTGATCCCCGGTGGCGTGCTGATCGCCTATGTGGCCACCACCACGCAGCTCTCCCGGCTGGCCGAGGACGTGCGCGAGGACGGCCGGTTCACCGAGCCCCAGGCCTGGGAGTCGCTGGTCCGCGGCTGGCACCTCGAGGGCCTCGCCGTCCGGCCCGAGCACCGGATGGTCGGGCACACGGGATTCCTGCTGACCACCAGGCGGATGGCCGACGGCGTGTCGCCGCCGGTCCGCAAGCGGAGGCCTGCGAAGGGGTCGTACCCCGACCAGGAGTGGACCGAGGCGGACCTTGGCGAGCGGGAGGTCTCCGACCGCAAGGTTCGCCGGCTGCGTCGGTCGATCAGGAGTGCCGGACCCGATCCGCAGGACTGAGCCGGGCGGGGCGCCCGCGCCGATCCGTCCCGCCACGCAAAATGACCGCTGCACTGCGGGACCGCTGCGCATAGGGTCGGGATGACTGCAACCGGCAGCGGGAGGCGACATGAGCGAGCAGGGCGACGTGCGGCGGACTGCCGACGAGCGCCAGGCGGCCGTCCTCGCCGCCAAGAACGAACGACTCGCGGCCGCGCTGCGCCAGGCCCGAGAGCAGCTCGTGGAGCTCAAGCGACGGCTGGAGGACCTCGGCCGGCCACCGGCCACCTTCGCGACGTTCCTGGCCGCCCGCCCGGACGGCACGGCGGAGATCATCTCCCAGGGCCGCAAGATGCACGTCCAGGTGGCTCCAAGCGTCGACCTGGACGCCATCCAGCCCGGCCAGGAGGTCAAGCTCAACGAGGCGCTGGCCCTGGTCGAGGCGGGCCGGTACGAGGCGGTCGGCGAGATCGTGACCGTGAAGGAGCTGATCGACGACGACCGCGCGCTGGTCGTGGGCCGTGCCGACGAGGAGCGGGTGGTGCGCCTGGCGGGCCCGCTGCGTTCCCAGCCGGTCCGGGTCGGCGACGCGCTCACCGTGGAGTCCCGCAGCGGGTTCGTGTTCGAGCGGGTGCCCCGGTCGGAGGTCGAGGAACTGATCCTCGAGGAGGTTCCGGAAACGGGCTATGCGGACATCGGCGGCCTCGGTTCGCAGATCGAGCAGATCCGCGACGCCGTGGAGCTGCCGTTCGCGCACCCCGAGCTGTTCCGTGAGCACGGACTTCGGCCGCCGAAGGGCGTGCTGCTCTACGGCCCGCCGGGGTGCGGCAAGACGCTGATCGCCAAGGCCGTCGCGCACTCGCTCGCCGAGATGCGCGGGACCGGCCCGGACGGGCAGCCGGCGAAGAGCTTCTTCCTGAACGTCAAGGGTCCGGAGCTGCTCAACAAGTACGTCGGCGAGACGGAGCGGCACATCCGGCTGATCTTCGCCCGGGCCCGGGAGAAGGCGAATCTCGGGCACCCCGTCGTGGTCTTCTTCGACGAGATGGAGTCGCTGTTCCGGACCCGTGGGACCGGCATCTCCAGCGACGTCGAGACGACGATCGTCCCGCAGCTGCTCAGCGAGATCGACGGCGTCGAGCGCCTGGACAACGTCATCGTGATCGGTGCGTCCAACCGCGAGGACATGATCGATCCGGCCATCCTGCGACCCGGTCGGCTGGACGTGAAGATCAAGATCGAGCGGCCGGATGCGGAGGCCGCGCGGGAGATCTTCGCCAAGTACCTGGTCCCCGACCTCCCGTTGCACGCCGACGACGTCGCCGCGAACGGTGGCGACCCGGCCTCCACGGTCGAGGCGATGATCCAGAAGGTCGTCGAGCGGATGTACTCGGAGACCGAGAAGAACGAGTTCCTCGAGGTCACCTATGCGTCGGGGGACAAGGAGGTGCTCTACTTCAAGGACTTCTCGTCGGGGGCGATGATCCAGAACGTCGTCGACCGGGCGAAGACGGCGGCGATCAAGGCCTTCCTGGCCACCGGGCAGCGCGGCATCCGGGTGGAGCACCTGCTGGCGGCGTGCGTCGCGGAGTTCAAGGAGAACGAGGACCTGCCCAACACGACGAACCCCGACGACTGGGCCCGGATCTCCGGCAAGAAGGGCGAGCGGATCGTGTTCATCCGCACGATCGTCCAGGGCAAGAGCGGTCGGGAGTCCGGCCGCACCATCGAGAGCGTCACGCCCACCGGCCAGTACCTCTGAGCCCTGCCGGACCGGCGGTCGGGGCCGCGCACCGCCTGGCTAGGCTGGCGCGGTGACGGTGCGCCGGGTGATGGGGATCGAGACCGAGTACGGCGTCGTCCAACCGGGCAGGCCGATGGCCAACCCGATGCTGCTATCCAGCCACGTCGTGGCCGCCTACGCCAACCTGACCTCAGGGGCAGGTCGCGCCCGCTGGGACTACGCGGACGAGGACCCGCTCGCCGACGCCCGGGGCTTCCACCTGCAGCGCTCAGCCGTGCACCCCTCGATGCTCACCGACGACCCCGACCGACCTGCCCCGGGGGTAACCGCCGGCCCGGATCAGGCGGAGCCCCACCTGGTCGACCGGCCCGGCGTCGACGACTACGACGACCCGGGCGCGGCCACGACGATCCTGACCAACGGTGCCCGGCTGTACGTGGACCACGCGCACCCCGAGTACTCCTCGCCCGAGGTGACCAACCCGCGCGACGCGGTGCTGTGGGACAAGGCGGGGGAGGCGGTGATGCTCCGCGCGTTGCGCACCCTGACGGAGAACCCCGCCATGCCCGACGTCGTCCTGTACAAGAACAACGTGGACGGCAAGGGTGCGTCCTACGGAACGCACGAGAACTACCTGGTGGATCGTGCCGTGCCGTTCGGCGACCTCGTCGACGCGCTCACCCCGTTCCTGGTCACCAGGCAGGTCTTCACCGGTGCGGGTCGGGTGGGTCTGGGGCCGACCGGTCAGCACCCGGGCTACCAGCTCTCCCAGCGCGCGGACTACATCGAGGCGGAGGTCGGGCTGGAGACCACGCTCCGGCGGCCGATCGTGAACACGCGGGACGAACCGCACGCCGACCGGTCGCGGTGGCGCCGCCTGCACCTGATCATCGGCGACGCGACGCAGCTGGAGGCGGCCACCTATCTGCGCCTCGGCGCGACGTCCCTGGTCCTCTGGCTGATCGAACGCGGTAACGCCGCGCCGGGGCTGCTGACCCAGATCCTCGCGCTCCGGCTCGCCGACCCCGTTGCTGCGGTGCACCGGGTGAGCCGGGACCTCTCCCTGACCGCCCGGCTCGAGCTCGCCGACGGACGTCGGCTCACCGCGCTGGAGATCCAGACGGCGTACGTCGACGCGGTGCGCGCTGCGCTCACCGAGCCCGATGCCGACACCGCAGACGTCCTCGACCGGTGGTCGGGGGTCCTGGTCCGGCTCGCGGCCGACCCCGAGTCCTGCGCCCGGGACGTGGAGTGGGTGGCAAAGCGCCGGCTGCTCGAGGGCATGCGCGCCCGGGACCACCTGGGCTGGGATCACCCCCGGCTGGCGGCGCTCGACATCCAGTGGTCGGACCTGCGGCCGGAGCGCGGCATCTACCAGCGACTCCTGGCCTCCGGCGCGGTGGAGCGGATGGTCACGGACGAGGAGGTCGCCCGCGCCGTGCACGAGCCTCCGTCAGACACCCGGGCGTACTTCCGGGGGACTGTCGTGCGCCAGTTCCCCGACGCCGTGCGCGCGGCGAGCTGGGACTCGGTGGTCTTCGACACGGGTGAGGCCTCGCTGCGCAGGATCCCGCTGCGGGACCCGTGGCGCGGGACCCGGGACCACGTGGGGGGGCTGCTGCGCGACTGCTCGGACGCCCGGACGCTGGTCGAACGGCTCGCCTCGGGTTGAGATTCCCGGCGCGGGTGGCGCGGGAGCCCCGCCGGTGCGTGGTCGATCGTGCCCTCCGCGCGGACTGCCGCCTAGGATCGGAGGGCGGGCAACGGCTCGCGGCCGATCACCGGGAGGGATCATGGCGGGTCAGGAACAGCGTCGCCCACATCGCGACGGGGAGCCGGCGGACGCCCCCGAGCCGACCCGACCGGCCGCGCAGGCGCGCGACGCGGAGGTGGACGCCCTGCTCGAGGAGATCGACGAGGTGCTGGAGTCCAACGCGGAATCCTTCGTCCGGGGTTTCGTGCAGAAGGGCGGTCAGTGACCGGCGATGACCTCGTCACCAAGCGGGCGGCTGCCCGCCTCGTTCACCGCGCCGGGATCCTCGTCGTTCCTGGACTTCCTGGCGGCCCACGACCCCAGCCTGCTGCCGAACGGTAGGGTCCTGCCCGCCGGGGGACTGGAGACCACCAGCGCGACCACCATCGTGACCCTCGCCTTCGCGGGAGGGGTCGTGATGGCCGGCGACCGCCGGGCGACGGCCGGCTCGATGATCGCGTCGCGGCACATCGAGAAGGTCTTCCCCGCCGACGAGTACTCGGCGGTGGGCATCGCCGGCACCGCTGGGCTGGCCCTTGAGCTCGTCCGGCTGTTCCAGCTCGAGCTCGAGCACTACGAGAAGATCGAGGGGACCGTGCTCTCCCTCGAGGGCAAGGCCAACCGTCTGGCGACGATGATCCGCGGGAGCCTCGGGCTCGCGATGCAGGGCCTCGCGGTCATCCCGCTGTTCAGCGGGTTCGACCTGGACCGAGGCGAGGGGCGGATCTTCTCGTTCGACGTCACCGGCGGCCGCTACGAGGAGACCGACTTCCACGCCGTCGGTTCGGGTGCGGTGTTCGCCCGCGGCTCGCTGAAGAAGCTCTGGCGCCCCGGGCTGGACGTCGGCGACGCGATCCGCGTGGCCGTGCACGCGCTTGTCGACGCGTCCGACGACGACGCGGGAACCGGGGGGCCGGACGCCACCCGGCGGATCTGGCCGGTGGTTGGCACCGTGACGGCGGCCGGCTACCTGCGGGTCGCCGACGCCGAGCTGGCGGGCGTGGCGGAGCAGATCGAGGCGGGTCGTCGGGTGGCCGACGAGGGAGGTGGGTCGCGATGACCATGCCCTTCTACGTCTCGCCCGAGCAGCTGATGAAGGACCGGGCCGACTACGCCCGCAAGGGCATCGCCCGCGGGCGCTCCGTCGTCGTGCTCGGGTACGACGACGGGATCGCGTTCGCGACGGAGAACCCGTCCCTCGCCCTGCACAAGATCTCCGAGATCTACGACCGGATCGCCTTCGCCGCGGTCGGCAAGTACAACGAGTTCGAGAACCTGCGGGTCGCCGGAGTCCGCTACGCGGACCTTCGCGGGTACTCCTACGACCGGGCCGACGTGAGCGCGCGGGCACTCGCCAACGCCTACGCGCAGACGCTCGGCACGGTCTTCACCACCGAGTCCAAGCCGCTCGAGGTCGAGCTGGTCGTTGCGGAGGTCGGCGAGACCGGCGACTCGGACCAGATCTACCGGCTGTCCTACGACGGATCGGTGTCCGACGAGCGGGGCTTCGTGGTGATGGGTGGTCAGGCCGAGCACCTCAGCGATCAGGTCAGCCGCGAGTGGTCACCGGGTCGGCCGCTCGCCGACGTCGTCCAGCTCGCGGTCCGGGTGCTCGGGACGGCTCCGGACGCCGAGGACCGCGTGCTCGAGCCGACCCAGCTCGAGGTCGCCGTGCTCGACCGGACGCGGCCTAGGCGGGCGTTCCGGCGCCTGGCGGCGGAGGTGCTCGCGGACCTGCTCGGGGGTGAGTCCGCGCCCGAGACGCCGGTCGGGCAGGGGTGAGGCATGGACCGGCGGATCTTCGGGCTGGAGACGGAGTACGGCGTCACCTGCGCGGTCGACAGCGGGCGGGGCCTGTCGGCCGATGAGGTCGCCCGGTACCTCTTCCGGAAGGTCGTCGCCTGGGGCCGCTCGTCGAACGTCTTCCTGCGCAACGGGTCGCGGCTGTATCTCGACGTCGGCTCCCACCCCGAGTACGCCACCGCGGAGTGCGACGACGTCCCGCAGCTGATCGCGCACGACCGGGGCGGGGAGCGGATCCTCGAGGGGCTCGTCGTCGATGCCCAGCAGCGGCTCGAGCACGAGGGCATCCCGGGCCGGATCCACCTGTTCAAGAACAACACCGACTCCGCCGGCAACTCCTACGGGTGCCACGAGAACTATCTCGTCCGGCGCCAGGGCGACTTCAGCCGGCTGGCCGACGTGCTGGTGCCGTTCCTCATCACGCGCCAGGTGCTGACCGGCGCCGGGAAGCTGCTGCCGACGCCGCGGGGGGCCGTGTACTGCCTCTCCCAGCGCGCCGACCACATCTGGGAGTCCGTCTCCAGCGCCACGACCCGGTCCCGGCCGATCATCAACACGCGGGACGAACCGCACGCCGACGCCGAGCGGTACCGGCGGCTGCACGTGATCGTCGGGGACTCCTCGATGTCCGAGACGACCACGCTGCTGAAGGTCGGGGCGACCGATCTGGTGCTTCGGATGGTCGAGGCGGGTGTCCCGATCCGGGACCTCGCCCTGGAGAACCCGATGCGGGCGATCCGGGACATCAGCCACGACATCACCGGGTCGGCGGAGGTCCAGCTCGCCAACGGCCGCTCCGCGTCGGCGATCTCGATCCAGGAGGAGTTCCTGGCGGCGGTGACCGCCTTCGTGAACGCGAATGTCGAGCTCACCCCAACCGTGAAGCAGGTCCTTGAGCTGTGGGAGCGCGGGCTGCGGGCGGTCCGCAGCCAGGACCTGTCGCTGGTGGACCGCGAGCTCGACTGGGTGATCAAGCTCCGCTTGATCGAGCGGTACCGGGCCAAGCACGACCTGGCACTGGACGACGCCCGCGTGGCGCGGCTGGATCTCGCCTACCATGACATCTCGCGGACTGAGGGGTTGTACAACCTGCTCGCCGCGAGGGGTCTGCTGGAGCGGGTCGTCAGCGACCTGGACGTGTTCGAGGCGACGGCGCTGCCGCCGCAGACCACCCGTGCCAAGCTGCGTGGCGACTTCGTGCGCCGCGCGCAGGAGGCGCGTCGCGACTACACGGTGGACTGGGTGCACCTGAAGCTGAATGACCAGGCCCAGCGCACGGTGCTGTGCAAGGACCCGTTCCGAAGCGTCGACGAGCGGGTCGACCGGTTGCTGGACTCGATGTGAGTGTGAGAGGAGCTGAGGTGGCCAGTCGACCTCGGGCACTGGCGTTCGCCCTCGCCGGGGTGGTCGCGGCGGTTGCCACGCTCGCGGCCTGCACCGACGAGCCCGAGCTCCCCAACCCGGTGGCGGTGCGCGGTGAGGCGGAGGCCGCCCCGACCCTGGACTACGAGATCCCGCTGGTTGTCGACCGCTCCTACGTGGAGGTCATCTGGGAAGGCACCGGCCCCCGGGTCGTGGACGGCCAGCCGATCCTCGTGAACTACTACGCGGAGCACGGTGCGGACGGCTCGGTGATCAACGAGACCTTCTCGACCGAGCCCAAGCCCTACCTGCTGACCGCCGAGGAGCTCGGGGTGGACATCTACTCCGCCCTGAGCGGCAAGCGGGTCGGATCTCGGATCCTGCAGGTGGCACCGCCGGGTGCCGGGGAGAGCTCGGCGACCGTTGCCGTTTTCGACCTGCTCGCCACACACGCCACCGGCGAGGAGGTGGAGCCGCGCGCAGGGCTGCCCGTCGTGGACCGCAGCTCCCGGGGAGTGCCGACCGTCGAGCTGACGGACGCGCCGCCGCCCACCGACCTCCAGGTGCAGCCGCTGATCCGGGGGTCCGGCCCACAGGTGAGCGCCGGTCAGGTGATCACCGTCCAGTTCCTCGGCATCACGTGGGACGGGGTCGAGGTTGACACCACCTGGGATCCGGGTGAGCTGCCGGTGGCGTTCCCGATCGGCGTGGGCTCGGTCATCGCCGGGTGGGACCAGGGGCTCGTCGAGCAGACCGTCGGCAGCCAGGTGCTGCTCATCGTCCCGCCGCACCTCGGGTGGGGCGGCAGTCAGCACGAGTTCGCCGACCAGACCCTGATCTTCGTGGTGGACATCCTCGCGGCGAGCGGTGGTGTCCCGCTGCCAACGCCGGAGCCGGAACCGAGCGCGGAGCCAGTCGACCCGGAGGTCATGTGACCGCGATCCGGGTCATCCCCTGCCTGGACGTCGACGCGGGCAGGGTCGTCAAGGGCGTCAACTTCGAGAACCTGCGCGACGCGGGCGACCCGGTAGAGCTGGCCCGGCGGTACGACGCGGAGGGCGCCGACGAGATCACCTTCCTGGACGTCTCCGCCTCGTCGGCCGATCGCGAGACCACCTACGACGTCGTGCACCGCACGGCGGCCGAGGTCTTCGTCCCCCTGACCGTCGGTGGCGGGGTGCGCACCGTCGAGGACGTCGACCGGCTGCTGCGCGCGGGCGCGGACAAGGTCGGGGTGAACACGGCCGCGATCGCACGGCCAGACCTGATCGCGGAGATCGCCGAACGGTTCGGCAGCCAGGTGCTCGTGCTGTCGGTGGACGCCCGGCGGGTGGTCGACGGGCCGGCGACGGACTCCGGCTACGAGGTCACCACCCACGGGGGCCGGCGCGGCACCGGCATCGACGCCGTCGACTGGGCACGGCGGGCGGTGGAGCTCGGCGCCGGGGAGGTGCTGCTGAACTCGATGGACGCCGACGGCACCACCAGCGGCTTCGACCTCGAGATGATCGGCGACGTCCGCCGTGGGGTGAGCGTCCCGCTCGTCGCGAGCGGGGGAGCGGGGACGCCGGAGCACTTCGTCGCGGCGGTCCGAGCGGGCGCGGATGCGGTCCTGGCGGCGAGCGTCTTCCACTTCGGCGTGCTCACCGTCGGACAGGTGAAGGCGCACATGCGAGCGGCCGGGCTGGAGATCCGCTGAGGCCGGCGCCCGCTCGGTGAGCGCGTGAGATGCTGGGGAGTCCCCCCTGGTCGAAAGGTCTGGTGTGCCCGCGCGCTCTCCCGCAGCATCGCCACCGCGCCGCGCCGAGCTCACCGGCGGGGTCGCCCGGCGCTCTGCCCAGCTCATCTGGCGCGGCATGCGCGGTCACCCGCGCACCTACCTGCTCGCCGTCGGCCTGTCCGCGGTGTACGGGGCGATGACGGTCGTGGTGAGCCGGGTGCTCGGGGCCGTGACGGATCGGGTGGTGATCCCCGCCCTGGCGGGTTCGGTCGAGGCGCGCGGGAACGTGGGCCCTGCTGGCTGGATCCTCGTGGGTCTGGCCGTGGTGCTCGCCGTGGGCGTCGCCGGCCGCAGGGTCTTCGCCGGGATCGGCTATGCCGACATCCAGGCCGATCACCGGCGGGGCGTCACCAGGCAGTATTTGCGGCTGCCGATGTCGTTCCACCGGGCCCACCCCACGGGGCAGCTCCTGTCGAACGCGAGCGCCGACGTCGAGGCGGCGACCGGCGTGTTCAACCCGCTCCCGTTCGCCCTGGGCGTGGTCGTGATGATCGGGGTCGCCGCAGTGACGCTCGTCACCGTCGACCCGTGGATTGCCGTCACCGCGCTGACGGTGCTGCCCCTTGCCGTGCTCGCCAACGTCGTCTTCCAGCGCCGGATGACGCCAGTGGCGAGCCGTGCGCAGCAGCTTCGGGCCGAGGTGGCGGACGTGGCGCACGAGAGCTTCGAGGCAGCCCTGCTAGTGAAGTCGCTCGGTACGGAGGACAGGGAGGAGGCAAGGTTCGCCGCGGCCGCGGATCAGCTCCGTGCCGCGAACGTGCGGGTCGGCCGGGTCCGGGCGGTCTTCGACCCCGTCATCGAGCTGCTGCCCGCCCTTGGCACCCTCGCCGTGCTGCTCGTTGGCGCCCACCGAGCGGCGGCGGGCGCGGTCGCAACCGGGGACATCGTGTTCGCGGGCTACCTGCTCACGCTGATGGCGGTCCCGGTTCGGGCGTTCGGGTGGGTGCTCGGCGAGCTTCCGCGGGCGCTGGTGGGCTACGACCGGATCGCCCGTGTCCTCGATGCCACCGGCGAGCTGCCGCCGGGCGAGACGCCACTTCCGGCCGCCGAGGTCGGTGCACACGTGCAGATGCGGGGCGTGGCGGTGGCCGTCCCGCCCACCGAGGGCGACCAGGTCCTGCTCAGCGGGATCGACCTCGAGGTGCTGCCGGGCCAGACCCTGGCGCTGGTCGGCTCGACCGGGTCGGGCAAGAGCACGCTCGCCGGCCTGCTCGCGCGGCTGCGCGATCCGGTGGCCGGAGCGGTCCTGATCGACGGGCTCGACATCCGGCAGGTCAGGGCGACCGACCTCGCGGGCCAGGTCGCGTACGTCGCGCAGGACACCTTCGTCTTCGAGGACACGGTGCGGGCGAACGTCACGCTCGCCGACCCCGAAGACCCCGGTGCGCCCGACGACGAGGCGGTGTGGGCGGCACTCCGCGTCGCCCGCCTCGATCGGGTGGTGCGGGCCCTCGACGGCGGCCTGGACGCGCCGCTCGGTGAGCGCGGGGCGAACCTCTCGGGCGGCCAGCGGCAGCGCCTGGCCATCGCGCGCGCCCTGGTCCGAAAGCCCCGGCTCCTGGTGCTCGACGATGCGACCTCCGCCGTCGACCCTCGGGTCGAGCAGCAGATCCTCTCGGCGCTCCGCGCGGAGTGGGGGCCAGGCGGTCCGACGGTGCTGATGGTCGCGTACCGGATGTCCTCCGTGCTGCTGGCCGACACCGTGGTGCACATCGAGGCGGGGCGGGTCGTGGACAGCGGTGCGCACGCGGACCTGATGCGTCGTGACCCCGGCTATCGGGCGCTCGCGACTGCGTACCAGCTCGAGGCCGAGCGACGCGAGCGCGCGGAGGATCCGGAGGAGGTCCTGTGAGCGCCCCGACCGCCGGTCGCGGCGGTGACTCGCGGGTGCGGCTGGAGCGCACCAGCAGCCTCGGGGGGCTGGCCACCCTCCGCCGGGGCGTCCAGGTGTCCCCGGAGCTCGTCTCCGGGCTCGGGCTGACGCTCTTGCTCGCCCTGATCGCCGCCGTCGGCCGGGTAGTGGTCCCGATAGTGGTCCAGCAGACGATCGACACGGGGATCCTGGCCCCGGACGGTCCGCGGCTCGGCCGGGTCGCCGCGCTGGTCGGGATCGGGGCGGCGGCCCTGGTCGGAGCGGGTGTCTGCTCGGCCCTGGTGAACGTCCGGTTGTTCCGCAGCAGCGAGGCGGGGCTGGCGGCGCTGCGGGTGGCAGCCTTCCGCCGGGTGCACGACCTGTCGGTGTTCACCCAGGGCACCGAGCGCAAGGGCAGCCTGGTCTCCCGGGTCACCAGCGACGTGGACACCATCTCGCTGTTCGTGCAGTGGGGCGGCGTCATGCTCGTCGCCTCGGGCCTGCAGATAGCGGTGGCGACGGGGCTGATGCTGGTCTACTCGTGGCAGCTCGCCCTGGTGGTCTGGGGTTGCTTCCTGCCGTTGCTGATCGCCCTCGGTCCCGCGCAGCGCCGGGTCAGCGCCGCATACGCACTCGTGCGGGAGCGGGTGGGCGCCCTGCTCGGCGCCGTCGCGGAGTCCGTCGTCGGCGCCGAGACCATCCGTGCGTACGGGATCGCCGATCGAACGCAGCGGCGGGTCGACGGCGCGATCCGGGCCACCCGCGACGCCCAGGTTCGCGCGCAGGTCCGGGTGGCCGCCGTCTTCTCCTCGGGCGTCCTGGTGGCGCACGTGGTGCTCGCCGCCGTCGTCGTCGTCGGCACGTTGCTCGGGGTCGACGGCCAGGTGACGCCCGGACGCCTGGTGGCGTTTCTCTTCCTGGTTCAGCTGTTCACCGGGCCGGTCCAGATGGCCACTGAGATCCTCAACGAGCTGCAGAACGCCCTCGCCGGGTGGCGGCGGGTGCTCGGCGTGATCGACACGGCAGTCGAGATCGATGACCCGCCCGACGGTGGCGTGCCCAGCCCGCGCGGCCCGGGTGAGATCGCGCTCCGGTCGGTCGAGTTCGCCTACGGCGACGGGCCGACCGTGCTGCAGGACGCCGATCTCGTGGTCCCGCCCCGGACGAGGCTGGCCGTGGTGGGCGCGACGGGCTCGGGGAAGACGACCCTCGCCCGGCTGGTGGCCCGGCTGGTCGATCCCCGTGCCGGGCAGGTGCTGCTCGACGGGGAGGACCTGCGCCGGCTGAACCTGGCGACGCTGCGGTCAAGGGTGGTGCTGGTGCCCCAGGAGGGGTTCCTGTTCGACGGCACCATCGCGGACAACGTCGCCTACGGGTTGAGGCCCCCGGAGGGGGATCCGGCGAGGGCGGAGCAGGAGGCGGAGCGGTCCTTCGTCGAGCTCGGCCTTGGGGAGTGGGTCGCCGACCTGCCCGACGGCGTGCGGACCGACGTCGGGCAGCGGGGCGAGCGGCTCTCGGCCGGTGAGCGCCAGATGGTGGCGCTCGCCCGGGCCCACCTCGCGGCCGCCGACGTCCTGGTGCTCGACGAGGCGACCAGCGCCGTCGATCCCGCGACCGACGTGCGGATCACCCGGGCGATGGAGCAGCTCACGGCGGGGCGGACCACCATCACGATCGCGCACCGCCTGTCCACCGCTGAGGCCGCCGACCTGGTGGTGGTGATCGCCGACGGCCGCATCGTGCAGACCGGGCGGCACACCGATCTGCTGGGCGAGGACGGCCCGTACGCAGCAATGCACGCGGCGTGGCTCGCGCAGACCGGTTGAGATCACAGGTCCGCATGACGTGGCAGGATCGGCGCGTGCCCACTTCGTCATCCCTGGACCCAGCCGTCGCCGCGCGCCTGAAGCGCGACGACGCGGGGTTGGTCTGCGCTGTCGTGCAGGCCGACGACACGAGTGAGGTGCTCATGGTGGGTTGGATGGACGACGAGGCCCTGCACCGCACCCTGACCAGCGGGCGCGTGACGTTCTGGAGCCGGAGCCGCGAGGCGTACTGGCGCAAGGGGGACACCTCCGGTCACGTCCAGCACGTGCGGTCCGTGCACCTGGACTGCGATGGCGACGCCGTGCTCGTCCGGGTGGAGCAGGTCGGCGCGGCCTGCCACACGGGCACCCGGACCTGCTTCGAGGCGGGCGGGGAGCTGCCCGTGTCCCGCGAAGGCTGACCATGACGGCCACCGAACCCGCCGGACCCGGGCAGCCCCCAGCCCTCTCCGATCTGCCGTGGGGACGCACCTGGCCGTCGCTGACCACGTTCCGCGAGCTGGCGCTGGACCGCCGGGTGATCCCGGTCGTTCGGCGCCTGCTGGCCGATGACGTCACACCGGTCGGCCTCTACCGGACCCTTGCCGGGGGCCGGCCCGGCACGTTCGTCCTGGAGTCGGCGGAGGTCGACGGCACGTGGGCCCGGTACTCGTTCGTCGGGGTCTCGTCCCGGGCGACCCTGTCGGCGGCGGACGGTCAGGCTGTCTGGGTCGGCGACGTGCCGGTCGGCGTCCCCCACGAGGGGGACGTCCTTGACGTCCTGGGGGCGACTCTCGAGGCCCTCCGGACCCCGGCGATCGCCGGTCTGCCGCCGCTGACCGGCGGACTCGTCGGGGCGCTCGGCTGGGACATCGTGCGGCACTGGGAGCCCACGCTGCCGGCCAAGGCACCCGAGGAGATCGGGATCCCGGAGCTCACGCTGTGCCTTGCGACGGACCTCGCGGTGGTGGATCACGTCGACGGCACGGTGTGGCTGGTGGCGAACGCGATCAACTTCGACGCCACCGACGAGCGGGTGGACGAGGCGCACGCGGACGCTGTCGCCCGGCTCGAGGCGATGCAGGCGGCGTTGAGCCAGCCGCGTGCCTCCGCCCCGGGCGTCATCTCCGACGCCGACGAGCCTGCGCTGGAGTTCCGGACCTCCCGGCCGGACTTCGAGGAGGGGGTGCGGGTCGCGAAGGAGGCGATCCGCGACGGTGAGGTGTTCCAGGTGGTGCTGTCGCAGCGCCTGGACCTGGACTGCCCGGCGGACCCGCTGGACGTGTACCGGGTGCTGCGCACCATCAACCCGAGCCCGTACATGTACTACATGGCCCTGGCGGACGCCGCGGGTCGGCCCTTCTCGGTGGTCGGCTCGAGCCCGGAGACCCTCGTCAAGGTGACCGAAGGACATGTGACCACGTACCCGATCGCCGGGTCCCGGCCGCGCGGAGCCACCCCCGAGGTGGACTCGGAGCTGGCGACCGAGCTGCTCGCCGACCCGAAGGAGCGCGCCGAGCACATCATGCTCGTGGACCTCGCGCGCAACGACCTGGTCAAGGTCTGCGTCCCGACCAGCGTCGAGGTTCTCGACTTCATGTCGGTGCGCCGGTTCAGCCACATAATGCACATCTGCTCGACGGTGATCGGCCGGCTGCGCCCTGGCGCGACGGCGCTGCAGACCCTGCGGGCGACCTTCCCGGCGGGGACGCTGTCGGGGGCTCCGAAGCCGCGGGCGATCGCCCTGATCGACGAGCTGGAGCCCGCCCGACGGGCGATCTACGGCGGCACGGTCGGCTACTTCGACTTCGCCGGGAACATGGACATGGCGATCGCGATCCGCACGGCTCTGATCCGGGACGGGCGGGCAAGCGTCCAGGCCGGCGGCGGCATCGTCGCGGACTCGGTCGAGTCGGCGGAGTACACCGAGTCTCGTAACAAGGCGGCCGCGGCAGTGCGCGCGGTCCAATTGGCCGCACGTCTGCGCCCCGCGGGTCCATGAGGCGGCCGCAGCCCGCCTCGGCACCCCAAGGCATCGCTAGGCCGGTCGTCGTCGGGCTTGCTCTGCTGCTTGCGGGCGGACTCGCTGTGGCGGCTTCAATGACCTGGCTCGAGGTGACGACGTGGAGCCCCCTGGTGGACACGTCCCGCGTGACCGCGACGGGGACCGAGGTCGCTGCGGCCGTGCCCGCCGCGGCGTTCGTCGTGGCTACGGCCGGCATCGCGCTGGCTCTGGCCCGAGGGTGGGGGCGGGTCGTGGCGGCGGCCGGTGTCGCGCTTGGTGGGGCGCTCGCGGCGGCGTCGGCCGCGTCGGTGCTGGCGGATCCGGAAGGCATCGGCGTCGCGGCCGCACGATCGGCGGTCGGCGTCGGCGTGACTACGGAGCCGGCGCTCGTGACCGGCGGTGCCTGGCTCGCGATGGTGGTTGGAGTCCTTGCCGTGCTTCTTGGCGGGGTCGCGCTCCTGGCCTCCCGGCGGTGGAGCCCTCCCAGCGCGAGGCACGCCGAGCCGACTGGCGGGAGCGCCGTCGGCGATGACGCGACGGGGCTGTGGGACGCGCTCAGTCGCGGCGAGGACCCGACCGATCGATCGGCCGTTCGAGGGCGTGCCGAGTGACCACCGATTCCACCCATTCGCTAGTCTTTCGGCTACCTCACGAAGGGCTGATGCATGGCTGACGAGCCGCTCGACCGGACCACCGAGACCGCACACCTGCCCGCCGCCGCCCCGCCCACGAATCACGGTAGAACCCCCGCAGCCTGGGTGACCGTGAGCGTGGTCGTGCTCGGTGGGCTGCTGTCGTCCGCGGCCGTGGTGGTCGCCTTGCCGTGGCTCTTCTGGGTGGGCATCGGCGTCATCGTGATCAGTGTGGTGCTCGGCCAGGTGCTGAGGATGCTGGGCTTCGGCCAGCCAGTGCCCTCGGGTCCGCCCCGGGGGAGCGCCGCGTCAGGTTCGCAGGTCAAAACCGACAAGGAGAACTCATGAGCACTCCTCCCGGGCCGCAGGATCCGTACGGCCCGCCCAGCGGCGACCAGGGTCCCCAAGGAGAACAGCCTGGCTACGGCCAGCAGCCTGGCTACGGCCAGCAGCCGAGCTACGG
>CAYGGX010000006.1:35030-36173 GCA_964349585.1 uncultured Actinotalea sp. | reverse complement strand
GCTACGGCCAGCAGCCGAGCTACGGGCAGCAACCCGGCTACGGAGCCGCACCACCGCCCTCGGGCTACCCGCCCGCCGGCCCGATGTCCGGAACCGAGAAGAACAACCTCGGTGTCTGGGCCCTGGTGCTCGGAATCGTCGGAATGGTGTGCTGCGGCTTCTTCACCGGCATCCCCGCCATCATCCTGGGGAACAAGTCACGGCAGGCCGCCGAGATGGGACAGGCGAACAACGGGACGCTTGGCATGGTCGGGATGGTCCTGGGCTGGATCGCCGTCGCGTTCGGGATCCTGGCCGTGATCTGGCTGATCTTCCTCGGCGGAATGGGCGCCTTCTCGTCGAACTGGAACTACACGTACTGACCGTGCGACGACGATGACCGATGCGGCCGCTCCCGGGGTCCCGACCGTTCGCGGTCGGGACCCCGGGAGCGCGTCGTGGGCCCTCCGCGGTCCGCTCGCGGCGGGCGCCGCGACGATCGCCGCCGCCGGCGTGGTCGCGACCTACTCGCCCTATCGGAGTGGCAGCTATGGCCTCTGCCCAGTCCTCGCGCTGACGGGACTGTACTGCCCGGCATGCGGCGGCCTACGTGCGGTGCATGACCTGACGCAGCTCGACATCGCCGCCGCCTGGGCCATGAACCCGGCGGTCGTGCTCGGGATACCCGTGCTCGTCGTGCTGTGGATCGTCTGGTTCGCCCGCGCCGCCCGGGGCGGGAGCCTCCGGCTACCCGTCTGGGCCGCGTGGGCGGCTCTTGCGGTGTTCGTCGCCTTCGGCATAGCACGCAACATCCCGCTGCTCGCCCCACTGCTCGGCCCCGTCTGAGCACTTCGGCTCGTGGAGCGCTCCGCCCCCACTCGTCCGCCGGACGAGCGAGCGGCAGGAATCCGCCTCCCTGAGTGGGTCGCTGCCACTAGTCTTCGGAGCGCCCTGCCTGGTGCGCTCCGATCCGTCCGGGGCGAGGGCTGCACAGTTGGCGACGGACGCGAGGTAGCTGACGAGGAGAAGCCATGACCGCGCCCCCCGGGCCGCAGGACCCGTACACCTCGCCGTCCGGCGACCAGAACCCGTACGGGCAGCAGCCTGGTTACGGGCAGCAGCCTGGTTACGGGCAGCAGCCTGGTTACGGGCAGCAGCCTGGTT
>CAYGGX010000006.1:18055-34930 GCA_964349585.1 uncultured Actinotalea sp. | reverse complement strand
GTTACGGGCAGCAGCCTGGTTACGGGCAGCAGCCTGGTTACGGGCAGCAGCCTGGCTACGCCGGGTTCCAGGGGTACACCCCATCCGGGATGCCCCGAACCGAGAAGAACAGTCTCGGCGTCTGGGCCCTGGTGCTCGGCATCGTCTCCATCGCGTGCTGCGGCTTCCTCGCCGGGATCCCCGCGATCATCCTGGGCAACAAGTCCCGGGAGGCCGCCGCGATGGGCCTGGCGGACAACGGGACGATGGGGACTGTCGGGATGGTCCTGGGCTGGGTCGGTGTCGCCTGGGGCGTGCTGGGCCTGATCTGGGGCGTGCTCGGCGGGGGACTTGCCAGTCTCCAGAGTGGCTTCTACAACTTCTGACGTTCGGCCCTGCACCGCCGACCCTGCTCGACCCCGCTCGACCTCGCCTGGCCGTCCACCACCTGGGCGTGTCGGGGCGACTCGCGCGCGGCCCTTACGATGGGGTCACCCCTGCCGGGGGCGGGTAGGACAGGAGGTGGCGCCAGTGTCGGTTCTCGAGGAGATCGTGGCCGGGGCCCGCCGGGATGTCATCGAGCGCGAGGCAGCGACGCCGCTGGCCGCACTGAGGGAGCGGGCCGCACGGATGCCGGAGGCGATCGAGTGCCTCGGGCGCCTGCACGACGAGACGGCGGTCGCCGTCATCGCGGAGGTCAAGCGGTCGAGCCCCAGCAAGGGTCAGCTCGCGCCGATCGAGGATCCCGCGGCCCTCGCCGCCGAGTACGAGGCGGGCGGTGCGGCGGCGATATCGGTCCTGACCGAGCGGCACCGCTTCCACGGCTCGCTGGCCGACCTCGACGCAGTCCGGGGCGCGGTGGACGTCCCGGTGCTCCGCAAGGACTTCATCGTCACGCCCTACCAGGTGTGGGAGGCCCGGGCGCACGGTTCCGACCTGGTGCTGCTCATCGTCGCGGCCCTCGAGCAGACCGTCCTGACGTCCCTGGTGGAGCGGGTGCACTCCCTCGGCATGACCGCCCTGGTGGAGGTGCACGATCCGGAGGAGATGTCGCGCGCCCTCGACGCGGGCGCCCGCTGCATCGGCGTGAACGCCCGAAACCTCAAGACACTCGACGTCGACCGGACCACCTTCGCCCGGCTCGCACCTCTGATCCCGCCGGGCGTCGTCCGGATCGCCGAGTCCGGCGTCCGCGGTCCGCACGACGTGATGGACTACGCCCGCTCCGGAGCCGACGCCGTGCTGGTCGGGGAGAGCCTCGTGACGGGCCGCGACCCGCGCGCAGCGGTTGCCGACCTGGTCGCCGCAGGTGCGCATCCCTCGCTGAGAGCGGTGCGCCAGTGACCCAGGGGTCACCGGATCAGCCCGACCCGCAACTCCGACCCGGCTCCGGGCCGTACTTCGGGGAGTTCGGCGGCCGGTTCGTCCCCGAGGCCCTGATCGCCGCGCTGGACGAGCTTGCCACGGCCTACGACAAGGCGAACGCCGATCCCGCGTTCGCCGAAGATCTGGGCCACCTGCACCGCAGCTACACCGGTCGCCCCAGCATCATCACCGAGGTGCCCCGGTTCGCCAGGTACTGCGGGGGCGCCCGGGTGATCCTCAAGCGTGAGGACCTCAACCACACCGGCTCGCACAAGATCAACAACGTCCTGGGTCAGGCCCTGCTGACCAGGCGGATCGGCAAGACACGCGTGATCGCCGAGACCGGCGCCGGGCAGCACGGGGTCGCGACGGCCACCGCCGCGGCGCTGTTCGACCTCGAGTGCGTCGTGTACATGGGCGAGGAGGACACCCGGCGACAGGCCCTGAACGTCGCGCGCATGCGCCTGCTCGGCGCCGAGGTGGTCCCGGTGCGCACCGGCTCGCGGACTCTGAAGGACGCGATCAACGAGGCGCTGCGCGACTGGGTGACCAACGTCGAGACGACCAACTACATCTTCGGGACCGTCGCCGGTCCGCACCCGTTCCCGGCCATGGTCCGCGACTTCCAGCGAATCATCGGGGTCGAGGCCCGCCAGCAGGTCCTCGAGCTCACCGGGCGCCTGCCCGACGTCGTCGCGGCGTGCGTCGGCGGCGGGTCGAACGCCATCGGGATCTTCCACGCATTCCTCGACGACCCGGTCCGGCTCGTCGGGTTGGAGGCCGGTGGCGACGGCGTCGAGACGGGCCGGCACGCCGCGTCGATCACCGGCGGGGTGCCGGGCGTCCTGCACGGTGCGCGCTCGTTCCTGCTGCAGGACGACGACGGCCAGACGATCGAGAGCCACTCGATCTCGGCCGGCCTGGATTACCCGGGGGTGGGCCCCGAGCACTCCTGGCTGTCGTCGACCGGGCGGGCGGAGTACCGACCCATCACGGACGCCGAGGCGATGGAGGCATTCGGCCTGCTCAGCCGGACCGAGGGGATCATCCCGGCGATCGAGTCGGCGCATGCCCTCGCCGGTGCGATGCAGATCGGCCAGGAGGCGGCTGCGGCGGGCCGCGAGGAGGTCATCCTGGTCAACCTCTCGGGCCGCGGCGACAAGGACGTGGAGACCGCCGCCAGGTGGTTCGGACTGCTGGAGGAGCAGGCGTGAGGTCCCGCACCGCGAGCAGGCTCGCCGACATCCGCGCGGAGGGGCGTAGCGCCCTGATCGGCTACCTTCCCGTCGGTTATCCGGATGTGCAGTCCTCGATCGAGGCGGCCCGGGCGATGGTGGACTCGGGCGTCGACATCGTCGAGCTCGGCCTTCCGTACTCCGACCCGGTGATGGACGGCCCGGTGATCCAGCAGGCGGTCGACACGGCGCTGTCGCGCGGCGTGCGGATCTCGGACACGCTCCGGGCCGTCGAGGCGGTCGCCTCCGCTGGGGCGCCCGTGCTGGTGATGAGCTACTGGAACCCGGTGCTGCGGTACGGCGTGGACCGGTTTGCTCGCGACCTGGCCGCGGCCGGGGGTGCCGGGCTCATCACTCCTGACCTGATCCCCGACGAGGCGGGGGAGTGGCTGACGGCCTCCGACGCGCACGGCTTGGATCGGGTGTTCCTGGTCGCGCCGAGCTCGACGGTGGAGCGTCTGGCGCTGACCGCGCGCGCTAGCCGGGGATTCGTCTACGCGGCCTCCACGATGGGTGTCACCGGGACGCGGGGGAGTGTCGGGGAGCACGCTCAGCGCCTCGTCGAGGCAACGAGGAGTGCGGGCGCCGAGCACGTGTGCGTCGGCTTGGGCGTCAGCAACCGGGAGCAGGCGGCACAGGTCGCAGGTTTCGCGGACGGCGTCATCGTAGGGAGCGCTCTGGTGCGTACCCTTGGCGAGGGCAAGTCCGTCGAGTCGCTCGCGTCGTTGGTCGCGGAGCTGGCGCAGGGGGTCCGCGAGGGCCGAGCCCCGGAAGGAAGTGGTGGCAAGTGAGTCTCACCCTGGCGCTACCCGCGTCCATCCCGAGCCCGCCCGAGAGCGTCTGGTACCTGGGGCCGGTTCCGATCCGGGCTTACGCGCTGGCCATCCTCACCGGCATCGTCGTCGCGCTCTGGATCACCACCCGACGGTTCGTCGCGCGCGGGGGAGACGGCGACGCGGTGCTCGAGATCGCGTTCTGGGCCGTGCCGTTCGGCATCGTCGGCGGGCGGATCTACCACGTGCTCTCCTCGCCCGATGCGTACTTCGGCCCGAACGGCAACCCGGCCAAGGTCATCGCCGTGTGGGAGGGCGGGCTCGGCATCTGGGGCGCCATCGCGCTCGGCGCCGTCGGCGCCTGGATCGGCTGCCGACGGGCAGGGGTCCGGCTCGCCGACTTCGCCGACAGCGCCGCACCCGGCCTCCTGGTCGCCCAGGCGATCGGTCGGCTGGGCAACTGGTTCAACCAGGAGCTCTTCGGCGCGCCCACCGACCTGCCCTGGGGACTTGAGATCGACCCGTCGATCGCGCCGAGCTTCCCCGAGGGGGTGGCTCCGGGCACGCTGTTCCACCCCACGTTCCTGTACGAGATGGTGTGGTGCCTGGCCGCGGCTGCGCTCCTGATCTGGCTCGAGCGGAGGTACCGGCTGGCGAACGGGCAGGTCATCTGGGGCGCCGTCGCGCTCTACACGCTCGGCCGGGTCTGGATCGAGGCGCTGCGCGTCGATCCGGCCGAGACGGTGCTCGGTCTGCGGCTCAACGTCTGGACCTCCATCGTGGTCGGGCTCGGGGCGCTGGTAGCCTTCGTGGTGGTCGGACGCCGGCACCCAGAGCGCGAGATCACCACCCAGACCGTGGAAACGGCCGACGCGGCCGTTCCGGCCGAGTCTGAATGAGCGCACGTACCCGAGCGCGGAGCCTTGGGTCCGCCGGGACCACCGTGTAACGTCTCACCTCCTGGGCCGACGACGTCCCGCTTCCCCGTATCCCCCCGGGCTCTGCCCCGGTACAGCGAGGACGGTGCCCATGAACTCGCCGCTCCACACGTCGGCCACCGCTCCGGGTCTCTACGACCCTGCAGCGGAGCACGACGCGTGCGGGGTGGCCTTCGTGGCCACACTCCGGGGCACCCCCGGCCGGGACATCGTCGATTCGGCGCTGATCGCCCTGGCCAACCTGAACCACCGAGGAGCCGTGGGCGCCGAGGCCGACAGCGGTGACGGCGCCGGCATCCTCACCCAGATCCCGGACGCCTTCGTCCGCGACGTCGTCGACGCGGAGCTTCCACCGGCGGGTCGGTACGCGATCGGTCTGGCCTTCCTGCCCACCGATCCCGACGCGCTGCGCGACGCCGTCGTCGGGGTGGAGAAGATCGTCCGGGACGAGGGGCTGGAGCTCCTTGCCTGGCGCGACGTCCCGACCGACGCCGAACTCGTTGGGCCCATGGCCAGGTCCAGCATGCCGATCTTCCGGCACCTGGTGATCGCGGACCCGAGCGCGACGCTGGCCGGGATCGAACTCGATCGCCGCGCCTATCGCGTCCGCAAGCGGGCGGAACGTGACCTCGGGGTCTACTTCGCCTCGCTGTCCGCGCGGACCCTCACCTACAAGGGGATGCTGACCACGGCCCAGCTCGAGCCGTTCTTCCCCGACCTGTCCGACCCGCGGTACGCCACCGAGCTCGCGCTGGTGCACTCGCGATTCTCCACCAACACGTTCCCCTCGTGGCCGCTGGCTCACCCCTTCAGGTACGTCGCGCACAACGGCGAGATAAACACCGTGCGCGGCAACCGGAACTGGATGGCGGCCCGGCAGTCGACCCTGGACACCGACCTGCTCGGCGACCTCAGGGACCTGATGCCGGTGTGCAGCTCGGGGGTGAGCGACTCCGGGTCCTTCGACGAGGTGCTGGAGCTGCTCCACCTGTCGGGGCGCAGCCTGCCGCACGCCGTGCTGATGATGATCCCAGAGGCGTGGGAGAACGACGCCGACATGGATCCCGACCTCAGGGCGTTCTACGCGTACCACGCCACGCTCATCGAGCCGTGGGACGGGCCCGCGTCGCTCAGCTTCACCGACGGCACGCTGATCGGGGCTGTGCTGGATCGCAACGGCCTGCGTCCCGGCCGGTACTGGATCACCGACGACGGCCTCGTGGTCCTCGCCAGCGAGACCGGTGTGCTGGACATCGACCCCGCCCGGGTGGTGCGCAAGGGCCGGCTCGAGCCGGGCCGGATGTTCCTGGTGGACACGGGATCGGGCCGGGTGATCGAGGACCAGGAGATCAAGGCCCAGCTCGCCGCCCAGCGACCGTACGCGCGGTGGGTCGCGGAGCACTCCATCTCACTCGAGCAGCTTCCCGAGCGCGAGCACGTGCGACACACCCCCGCGTCCGTCCGGCGCAGGCAACGCGCGTTCGGCTACACCGAGGAAGAGCTCACGATGATCCTCGCGCCGATGGCGCGGACCGGGGCCGAACCACTCGGTGCGATGGGCACGGACACCCCCGTGGCGGTGCTCTCGTCCCGCCCGCGGCTGCTCTTCGACTACTTCACGCAGATGTTCGCGCAGGTCACGAACCCGCCCCTGGACGCGATTCGCGAGGAGCTGGTCACCTGCATCGGCGGCGCGATCGGCCCGGAGCCGAACCTGCTCGCCGACTCCCCGGAGCACGCACGCAAGCTGATCCTGCCCTTCCCGGTGCTGGACAACGACCAGCTCGCCAAGATCGTGCGGATCGACCGGGACCCGGCGCTCAAGGGGGTGTTCCGCAGCGAGACGATCCGGGGCCTGTACCGGGTGGAGCTCGGGCACGGAGCGCTGGAGGCCCGGATGGCCGAGATCTTCGTGCACGTGGACCGGCTGGTCGACGCGGGCGTCAACTTCATCGTGCTGTCCGACCGCGACTCCGACGGCGACCTCGCACCCATCCCGTCGCTGCTGCTCCTCAGCGGCGTCCACCAGCACCTGGTGCGGCGCAACACCCGGACCCGGGTGAGCCTGCTCGTGGAGGCGGGCGACGTGCGCGAGGTGCACCACGTCGCGCTCCTGATCGGATACGGCGCGGCGGCGGTCAACCCGTACCTGGCGATGGAGACCGTCGAGGGAATGGCACGCGAGGGGGCGCTCGGCGACCTCACGCCGGACAAGGCCGTCGCGAACCTGATCAAGGCGCTCGGCAAGGGCGTGCTCAAGGTGATGAGCAAGATGGGCATCTCCACGGTGGCGTCGTACCGGGGGGCGCAGACTTTCGAGGCCGTGGGGCTGGCCCAGGACGTCGTGGACAGGTACTTCACGGGAACCACCAGCCGGCTCGGCGGGGTCGGGTTGGACATCCTCACCGCCGAGGCCGCGGCCCGGCACTCCGACGCGTACCCGGCGAGCGGCAACCCGCAGGCCCACCGACGGCTCAACGTGGGCGGCGAGTACAAGTGGCGCCGGGACGGTGAGGAGCACCTCTTCGACCCCGAGACGGTGTTCCGGCTCCAGCACTCCACCCGCACGCGGCAGTTCGACGTGTTCCGGCAGTACACCCGGCGGATCGACGACCAGGCCTCACGACTGATGACCCTGCGCGGCCTGTTCACGTTCGCGGAGGGGGTCCGGCCACCGGTCCCGCTGGACGAGGTCGAGCCGGTCTCCGAGATCCTCAAGCGATTCAGCACTGGCGCGATGTCGTACGGCTCGATCTCGGCCGAGGCGCACGAGACGCTGGCGATCGCGATGAACCGACTCGGGGCGCGCTCGAACACCGGGGAAGGTGGCGAGACCCCCGAGCGGCTGCGCGACCCCGAGCGGCGCAGTGCGGTGAAGCAGGTTGCATCCGGGCGCTTCGGCGTCACGTCTGAATACCTGGTTCAAGCCACCGACCTGCAGATCAAGATGGCCCAGGGCGCCAAGCCCGGCGAGGGAGGACAGCTCCCGGGGCCGAAGGTCTACCCGTGGATCGCCGCCACCCGGCACTCGACACCGGGCGTCGGCCTGATCTCCCCGCCGCCGCACCACGACATCTACTCGATCGAGGACATCGCCCAGCTCATCCACGACCTGAAGAACGCCAACCCGGACGCGCGGGTGCACGTCAAGCTGGTCAGCCAGTTCGGGGTCGGCACGGTCGCCGCGGGGGTCTCCAAGGCGCACGCCGACGTCGTCCTGATCTCGGGGCACGACGGCGGCACCGGGGCCAGCCCGCTCACCTCGCTCAAGCATGCGGGCACTCCGTGGGAGATCGGTCTCGCCGAGACGCAGCAGACGCTCGTCCTGAACAACCTTCGCGACCGGATCGTGGTCCAGGTGGACGGTCAGCTGAAGACCGGGCGGGACGTCGTGGTCGGGGCCCTGCTCGGCGCCGAGGAGTTCGGCTTCGCCACGGCGCCGCTGGTGGTCAGCGGCTGCGTGCTGATGCGGGCCTGCCACCTCGACATGTGCCCCGTCGGGGTCGCCACCCAGAACCCGGAGCTCCGCGCGCGATTCTCCGGCAAGCCGGAGTTCGTCGAGACGTTCTTCGAGTACATCGCGACGGAGGTCCGCGAGTACCTCGCCGCGCTCGGCTTCCGCAGCCTGGCCGAGGCCGTGGGGCACGTGGAGTCGCTGGACACCAGGTCGGTGATCGCCCACTGGAAGGCCAAGGGCCTCGACCTCGCACCCGTGCTGGCGCGCCCCGAGCCGAGCGCGGGCGCGCTGCGGTGCACGACCGTCCAGGAGCACGGCCTCGAGCAGGCCCTAGACAACCAGCTGATCGAGCTCGCGAAGGCCGCACTGGAGCGCGCGGAACCGGTGCGGATCGCGCTGCCGGTGCGCAACGTGAACCGCACGGTCGGCACCATGCTCGGCAACCGGGTGACCAGGCGCTACGGAGCGGACGGGCTCCCCGATGACACGATCGACATCACCCTGACCGGGTCGGCCGGCCAGTCGATGGGCGCCTTCCTGCCGAGGGGGATCACCCTCCGGCTGTTCGGAGACGCGAACGACTACGTCGCCAAGGGCCTGTCCGGCGGGCGGGTCGTCGTCCGGCCCGATCGCGCCGCGGTCCTCTCGGGGACCAGGGACGTCATCGCGGGCAACGTCATCGGCTACGGGGCGACCTCGGGCGAGGTCCTGCTCCGGGGCGTCGTCGGCGAGCGGTTCGCGGTCCGCAACTCCGGCGCCACGCTCGTCGTCGAGGGCGTCGGCGACCACGGGTGCGAGTACATGACTGGGGGCACGGTGCTGGTCCTCGGCCGCACCGGGCGCAACTTCGGGGCGGGGATGTCGGGGGGCCACGCGTACGTGCTCGACCTCCGGCCCGAGAACGTCAACCAGGGTGCGCTGGCGTCCGGCGAGCTCGCGCTGCGACCGCTCGACGAGGAGGACGCCGCCGTCGTCGAGCGGCTCCTGAGGACGCACCACGAGGAGACCGAGTCGCCGCGGGCCGCCGAGCTGCTCGCGGACCTCCCGGCCGCACTCGCGCGGTTCACCCGGGTTGTGCCCACCGAGTTCGACCGGATGGTCGCTGCGATGGCCGCCGCCTCGGCCGAGGGTCTCGATCCGGCGGCCCCGGGCGTCTGGGACCGGATCCTGGAGGTGGCCCGTGGCTGATCCGAGAGGCTTCCTGAGGATCCGGGAGCGTGAGCTGCCGCCGCGCCGCCCGGTCCCCGTCCGCCTGATGGACTGGCAGGAGGTGCACGAGCACCTCGCCCCCGGCGACACCGAGCCCCTGGTGCAGCGCCAGGCCAGCCGGTGCATGGACTGCGGCATCCCGTTCTGCCACAACGGCTGCCCGCTGGGGAACCTGATCCCGGAGTGGAACGACCTCGTCTACAAGGGCCTGTGGGCCGAGGCGAGCGATCGGCTGCACGCAACGAACAACTTCCCGGAGTTCACCGGGCGGGTCTGCCCGGCCCCCTGCGAGACCTCGTGCGTGCTGGGCATCAACCAGCCGGCGGTGACCATCAAGCAGATCGAGATGTCGATCGCCGACGGCGCCTTCGACCGGGATCTGGTCGCCCCGCAACTGCCCTACTTCCTCACCGGGCACACGGTCGCGGTGGTGGGTTCGGGTCCCGCCGGGCTCGCCGCCGCGCAGCAGCTCACGAGGGCGGGGCACACGGTCGCCGTCTTCGAGCGGGACGACCGGATCGGCGGCCTGCTGCGCTACGGCGTGCCGGACTTCAAGCTCGAGAAGCACCTGATCGACCGCCGGGTCGCGCAGATGGAGGCCGAGGGAACCCGGTTCCGGCCCGGCGTGGAGATCGGGGTGGACGTCTCGTTCGCGGAGCTCCGGTCCCGGTACGACGCCGTCCTGATCGCCACCGGCGCGCGCGTTCCGCGACGGATCGACGTCCCGGGGTCCGATCTTGCCGGGATCCACGTCGCGATGGAGTACCTGCACCAGTCGAACCGGGTCGTGGCGGGCGACGAGGTCGCGGACCAGATCGCGGCGACCGGCAAGCACGTGGTGATCCTCGGTGGCGGCGACACCGGCTCGGACTGCATCGGGACGGCGCTGCGGCAGGGGGCGGCCTCGGTGACGAGCTTCGACATCGTGGCCCAGCCACCCAGGGAGCGTCCCGCGAACCAGCCCTGGCCGGTGGATCCACTCGTGTTCAAGGTGTCCAGCTCGCACGAAGAGGGCGGCGCACGCGAGTACCTCGCCACGACGCGGCGCTTCATGGGCACCGACGGTCGGGTGACGGGCCTTCGGGTCGCCACCACCGAGTACCTGCCCGACGGGCAGCGGGCGCCCGACGAGACCGAGCGGGACGTGCCAGCGGATCTCGTGATCCTCGCCATGGGGTTCACCGGCCCCGAGACCGACCTGCTCGTCGAGCAGGTCGGACCCGACCTGACCGGACGCGGCCTGATCGCCCGTGATGACGACTTCGCCACCTCGATCCCGGGCGTATTCGTCGCCGGCGACGCCGGACGGGGACAGTCGCTCGTCGTGTGGGCGATCGCGGAGGGTCGTGCCGCGGCCGCGGGCATCGACGCGTACCTGCGCGGCGACGACGAGTTCGAGCGGGGCGCCACGGAGCTGCCCAGGCCGGTCACATCCACAACGGGGCCGCTGCGTCCCTGAGCCGAGGCGACAACCGTCGTCACTGCAAGACCTCCCCGCCGGGGCATCCGCCCGCGGCCTACGACATAGGCTGGAGACATGCGCAAAGCCAAGATCGTGTGCACCACCGGACCGGCTACCTCGACGCCCGAGCAGATCCAGGCTCTCGTCGACGCCGGCATGGACGTGGCCCGGATCAACCGCAGCCACGGGGAGCCCGAGGAGCACGAGGAGATCATCGGGCACGTGCGTGCGGCGGCCAGGGCCTCGGGCCGGGCGGTCGCCGTCCTCGTCGACCTGCAGGGTCCGAAGATCCGGTTGGGGAGGTTCACCGAGGAGCAGGTCGAGCTCGTCGAAGGCGATGTGTTCACGATCACGACGGATGACGTCGAGGGAACGCGAGAGATCGTCTCGACCACCTACAAGGGCCTGCCCGGCGACGCCCAACCCGGGGATCGGATCCTCATCGATGACGGTCGGGTCGCGGTCCGGATCACCGCGGTGGAGGGCACCCGGGTGATCACCCGGGTGGAGGTCCCCGGCCCGGTCTCGAACAACAAGGGACTGAACCTTCCAGGCGTGGCCGTGAGCGTTCCCGCGATGTCCGACAAGGACGAGGTGGACCTGCGCTGGGCACTGCGCCTCGGCGTCGACATGATCGCGCTCTCCTTCGTGCGCAGCGCCGCCGACTACGAGGTCGTGGCGCGGATCATGGCGGACGAGGGTCGCAAGGTCCCGGTGATCGCGAAGATCGAGAAGCCGCAGGCCGTCGAGAACCTGGTCGAGATCATCGACGCCTTCGACGGGATCATGGTCGCCCGCGGTGACCTGGGGGTCGAGCTCCCGCTCGAGCAGGTGCCGATCGTGCAGAAGCGGGCGATCGAGCTCGCTCGGCGGGCGGCGAAGCCGGTGATCGTCGCCACTCAGGTGCTCGAGTCGATGATCTCGGCCCCGCGCCCCACGCGCGCGGAGGCGTCCGACTGCGCGAACGCCGTGCTCGACGGTGCGGACGCCGTGATGCTCTCCGGCGAGACGAGCATCGGCGAGTTCCCGATCGAGGCAGTCCGCACCATGGCGCGGATCATCGAGAACACCGAGGAGCACGGCCGGGAGCGGATGTCCCCGCTGGGCTGGAGCCCGCAGACCCGGGGCGGGGCGATCACCCTCGCGGCGTCGGAGATCGGCCAGACTCTCGGGGTCAAGTACCTCGTGACCTTCACGCAGAGC
Source organism: uncultured Actinotalea sp. (assembly GCA_964349585.1). Taxonomy (GTDB): domain Bacteria; phylum Actinomycetota; class Actinomycetes; order Actinomycetales; family Cellulomonadaceae; genus Actinotalea. The sequence continues at coordinate 23,309 of CAYGGX010000006.1, read as the reverse complement.
GGCGACTCGGCGCGCCGGATGTCGCGGCTGCGGTCACCGATCCCGCTGTTGGCGTTCACGCCGGTGCACCAGGTGCGCAGCACCCTTGCGCTGAGCTGGGGCATCCAGACCTACGAGGTCCCCACGGTCGCGCACACCGATGCGATGGTGCTCCAGGTCGAGCTCACCCTCCGGTCCAACGGTCTGGCCGAGGACGGCGACCTGGTGGTCATCGTGTTCGGCGCCCCGGTCGGGATACCGGGAACCACCAACTCGCTCGTCGTGCATCGCATCGGCTCCGAGATCCGGGCCGAGTCTCGCTGAGGCGAGCGCGAGCCGGCCGGGGAACGCACCGCACCGGGTAGGTGCTCGACAGGTCGCGTGCTACGCGGGTTCGCCGGGGTCCTCGATGACCGTGATGGACCCCCAGTACATGCCCATCGCACACGAGTACCGAATGGTGCCGACCGACTCCGGGGTGAAGGTGAACACGTTCAGCCCGGCCTGCAGCGCAGCGTCGATCCCCAACGCCGGTGCGTACAGGGCCGCGGCACAGCTCAGCGCGGTGGAATCGACCTCCCAGCGGACCTCTCGCCCGACGTAGACGGTGGCCGCCGCGGGCTCGTACCCGTTGGCCACCTGCGTCGTGCGCAGCACCTGGATGTCGCCCTCCAGGCTGACGTTCTGGGACAGCGATACCCCACCGCCAGCCGGTGCGCGCAGGCCGGGCGCGAGCACCCCGAGCGCCCCGTGCACGTTCAAGGCAGCGAATGCGATGACCGTCACGCCCGCGAACCGGAAGAAGACCTGAGAGGCCTCCCCGCGCACGGCGGCCGTCAGCCCGCCGATCCCGAGCAGGCCGGGAGTGGTGCCAAGGGCGAACAGCCCCATGATCGCCGCTGCCTCACCGGGAGACCCGGTGGACAGCGCGTAGATCTGGACCGCCTGGGTGAAGCCGCACGGCAGGAAGAACGAGCCTGCGCCCGCGAGGAAGGCCGTGCGGTGGCTGTAGCCGCCGCGGTCCAGGCGAAGCGCCCGGCCGAGCCCGGCCGGCAGCGCGATGGTTCCCGCGGAGAGCCGAGGCGACACCGCCGCCAGCTGCAGCCCGACGGCTCCCATCACCAGGGACACGACGATCATCAGGACGGCCACCATCCGCGTGTCGAGCGTGATGGCGGCGCCGAGCCCGCCCATCGCAGCTCCGAGCGCGGCGAAGCCGATCACGCGGCCGGCGTTGAACGCGACGTGCGGCCGGAGCTTCTGCGCGGTGCTCAGGTCCGGGTGCGCGCGGGCGAACCGGGCCGAGATCCCGAGCACCAGGCCGCCGACGAGAGCCATGCAGGTGGACAGGCCGGCCGCCACGCCGAGCACCAGCGCCACCACCAGCCCGCCCGACGACGTCATGCCCCCGAGCCGGGCGACCGCGTCCGTGGCTCCCGTGGCCTGGGCGATCAGTGCGATGACCGCCAGGACGGCCACGGCGGTCGCCACGTCCCGCCACACTCGCCGATCCCGGCTGAGCCACGGGCGTTCCTGGCGACCGACGTCGTAGCCGGCTCTACGGACCGCTGCGCGCAGCGCAGACCGGGAGACCGGCTCCGTGACCAGGACTCGGGCCACGCCGCGCCGAGCGGAGACGCGCACCTGCGTGACGCCCGGCACCTTGCCGAGCGAACGGGAGACCTTGGTCTCGCACGCGCGGCAGGTCATCCCGGTGACGGGCAGTTCGAGGGTCGGCATGGGTCTCCGGGTGGCGCGACCGGGCATGGCAGGACGTGACGATACGTTACGCAACCTGGGGGCCGACGGATACCTACCACGGTCCCGAGCGGGACAAACTAGAGCAAGTCTCCACCCGACCTCGTCGTCGGGAATGCTCATCGCCCGCTGGCCATTGTCGCGAGGGAGGCCGTTGACGCTCAGGAGGTGCCATGGCAACGGATGCGGACCTGCTGTTCGGGACGTTCGTGACGCCCACGTCCAAGGATCCCCAGCGCCCGGTAGAGCTGGCCCGACTGAGCGAGGACGCCGGACTCGATCTCGTGACGTTCCAGGACCACCCGTATCAACCAGCGTTCCTGGACACGTCCACCCTGCTCGCCTACGTGGCCGCGCGGACCGACCGGATCCAGCTGGCAGCGAACGTCACGAACACCCCGCTCCGACCGCCAGCAGTGCTGGCCCGCGCGGCCGCGAGCCTGGACCTGCTTAGCGGCGGCCGCTTCGTGCTCTCGCTCGGCGCGGGGGCGTTCTGGGAGGCGATCGTGGCGATGGGGGGACGCCGGCTCGAACCCGGGGCTGCCGTCGAGGCCCTGACGGAGTCGCTGGCCGTGATCCGGGAGATCTGGGACGTGGAACAGCGAGGGGGAGTCCGGGTCGACGGGAAGCACCACCGGGTCCTGGGCGCGAAGCGGGGGCCGGCCCCGGCGCATCCGGTGCCCATCTGGGTGGGTGCGTACGGGCCGCGCATGCTGCGGCTGATCGGTCGCCTCGCGGACGGGTGGGTGGTGACGCTCGCTCGCCTGCCCGGCGAAGAGGCGCTGGCGGGCCTGAATGCGGTGATCGACGAGAGCGCCTCAGCCGCCGGCCGCTCACCGGCCGCGATCCGGCGGGTGCTCAACATCGACCCGGATGTCGCGGACCCGGAGCGGCTCGCGAGGCTCGCCGTGGAGCACGGCGTCTCCGGCTTCATCCTCGCGACCGACGACGAGGCGACGATCAGCGAGTTCGGCAACCGGACGGCGCCGAGGACCCGGGCGCTGGTCGCGGCGCGGGGCTAGCCTTCCGCGGCGCCACGCCGAACCGGCTCCAAAGGGTCACTGAGCCCCTTCACCCACCCGATGGGTGGACACGGCGGGGGAGCGGGTGCATCGTTCGAACATGGGAGACGTAATCGCGTTACCTCTTCCTGGTGCGATCGCCCTACCCGATGTGCGTGGGGAGCAGCGGGCACTGCAGGTGCGCTGGCACGAGCGGGGCGGCGTCTTCGTGGTGAGCATCTGGCGCGCCGGGGGGTGCGTGGCGAGCGTCAGGCTGGCGCGCGCCGAGGCGGCGGCCCTGATCGCGACCCTGGCCGAGGGCCTGGCCGACACCGACTGACGACCGCGCCGCCGTCGCCCGTCGCGGCGGGCTCACCTGCGATCCAGTTCGGTCGCCAGCCCCGGCTCAGTCGCGCGCCAGCTCGGCCGGGTCGAGCCCCACCCGACGCAACAGCTGGGCGTTCAGCGCCACCACGATCGTCGACGCCGACATGAGGATGGCCCCCACCGCGGGCGTGAGCACGACGCCGGCGAAGGCGAGGACGCCGGCGGCGAGCGGAATGGCTATCAGGTTGTAGCCGGTCGCCCACACCAGGTTCTGCCACATCTTGCGGTACCCGGCACGGGACAGCTCGATGACGGAGAGCACCCCGCGAGGGTCGTCCGCCGCGAGGATCACGCCGGCGGACTCGATCGCGACGTCCGTCCCCGCGCCGATCGCGATGCCGACGTCGGCCCGGGCGAGCGCCGGGGCGTCGTTGACCCCGTCGCCGACCATGGCCACCCGGTGGTTCCGTTCCTGCAGCTCGGCCACGCGCGAGTCCTTGTGCTCCGGCAGCACCTGCGCAAGGACCTCGTCGATTCCTAGGTCACGCGCGACGGCGTCGGCCACCTGCTGCGCGTCGCCGGTGATCATCGCGACGCGGACCCCACGCCGGTGCAGCGCGTCGATTGCCTGCCGGGACTCTGCGCGCACGGTGTCCTCCAGGGCGAGGGCACCGATGACCTGCCCGTCACGCAGCACGTGCAGCACGGCGGCGCCGCGGTCGGCCCATTGCGCGGAGCTGCGGGCCAACTCGTCGGGAAGGCTCGCGGGCAGCTCCATGAGCAGCGCCGGGCCGCCGACGGAGATCTTCGCACCATCGACCTCCGCCTGGACCCCTCGCCCTGAAAGCGCCCGGAATCCTGACGCGGCCCGCGGGTGGAGCCCCCGCTCTTCGGCGGCGCGAAGGATCGCGCGGGCCACCGGGTGCTCGCTGTCGACCTCCACGGCGGCTGCCATGGCAAGCAACTCCTCCTCGCCGATCGTTGCGACCGGGAGTGCGGCGGCCACCGAGTGGCTGCCATGAGTGAGCGTGCCGGTCTTGTCGAACAGGACGGTGTCGACGGACCGCATGCGTTCCAGGGCCAGGCGGTTCTTCACGAGCACCCCGGAACGTGCGGCCCGCTCCGTCGAGATCGAGATGACCAGCGGAATCGCCAGTCCGAGGGCGTGCGGGCAGGCGATCACAAGAACTGTGACCGTTCTGGTGATCGCGTCGTCGGGCCGACCCAGCAGCGACCACACCACGAAGGTGAGGAGGCCCACAGCGACGGCGAAGAAGAAGAGGAACCGGGCAGCCCGGTCCGCGAGCGCCTGGGCGCGCGACGACGAGGCTTGGGCGTCGGCCACCAGGCGCTGGATCCCGGCCAGGGCGGTCTGCTCACCCACGGCCGTTATCTCGACCCGGAGGGAGCTGTCCGTGGCCACGCTCCCGCCGATCACCTGGTCGCCGAGGCGACGCGTGACGGGCCGGGACTCCCCGGTGATCATCGATTCGTCGAGGTGCGCCTCGCCGTCGATGACCCGTCCATCGGCTGGCACGCGGCCGCCCGGCCTGACGAGCACGACGTCGCCGGTTCGCAGATCGCTGAGCGGAACCTCGGTGACGGTGTCGCCTTCGACCCGCTCGGCGCGGTCTGGCAGCAGCGCGGCGAGCGCGTCAAGCGCCCCTGAGGCCGCGCCGAGGGCTCGCATCTCCAGCCAGTGGCCGAGCAGCATGATGACGATCAGGAGGGCCAGCTCCCACCAGAAGTCCATGTCCATGCCGCCGATCCCGAGCGTCGTGGACCACGGGGAGACGAACGCGACGGTGATGGCGAGGCTGACGAGCATCATCATTCCGGGACGCCGGGTCCGCGCCTCCGTTACGGCGCCCGTGAGGAACGGCCAGCCGCCGTAGAAGAAGACCACCGTTCCCACCACGGGGGAGACGAGGGCCGAACCGGGGAACGTGGGCGGCTCATAGCCGAGCAGGTGGCCGAGCATCTCGCTGAAGACGATGACCAGGACCGTGAGGACCAGACTCACCCAGAACCGGTCGCGGAACTGCGCGCCGTGCTGGCCGTGCCCGGCGTTGCCGTGCGCGGCGTGCGCGCCCTCAGGGCTGTCGTGGTCCGCGCCGTGCCGGTCATGACTGGCTGCGTGGTCGTGCTGTGCGTGGTCGTGCTCCTCGAGGCGGTTGCGGTTCTCGTTC
>CAYGGX010000006.1:0-17955 GCA_964349585.1 uncultured Actinotalea sp. | reverse complement strand
TGCGTGGTCGTGCTGTGCGTGGTCGTGCTCCTCGAGGCGGTTGCGGTTCTCGTTCATCGCGAGTCCTCTCTCCGGGCCATCGTGGGTTTATACCCCCTAGGGGTATATTCCCGCAACCCCTGGACGCACGGGCCCCCCCGACCTGAGAGCCGGGCCCCCGACCTGAGAGCATTGCGGGGTGCGTAGGGGCCTGTTCCGGTGCGGTGTGGCAGCACTCCTGTTCGGCGCGTCGACGCCCGCGGCCTCGCAGCTGGCGGGGGAGATGAGCGTCTTCGCCCTCGCGGGGCTGCTGTACCTGGGCGCGGGTGCCGGTGCCGTGCCCTACTCGCTCCGCCACCCGCCCGACTGGGGGAGTGTTCGCCGGGGCTGGCGGCGGTTGGCGTTGGCCGTCTTCTTCGGCGGAATGGCCGGACCCGTGCTCCTCGTCCTGGGGCTCACCCGGACGTCGGCCGCGTCGGCCTCGCTCCTGCTCAATCTCGAGCTCCCGCTGACGGTGCTGATCGCCGGCCTGCTGTTCCGCGAGCACCTCGGGTCCCGCGTCGTTGCCGGGGCCGTCCTGGTCACGGCCGCCGGCACGGCCCTCGCCGCAACGGAGGGATCGGCGACGATCAGGTGGGGCGCCCTGTTCATCGGTCTGGCCTGCGTGGCATGGGCGATCGACAACGTCGTCACCGCGGTGCTCGACGAGCTCGCCCCTGCCCACGTGACGCTGGTCAAGGGTTGGGTCGCCGGAACTGTGAACTTCTCGGTCGCGGTGGCTACCGGTGCCATGCCGAGCCTCGGCGCGGCGGGTCTTGCCCTCGTCGTGGGGGCGATCGGGTACGGGCTCTCGATCACACTGTGGGTGGCCGGGGCTCGCGATCTCGGGGCCGCACGGGCTCAGGTGGTGTTCGCCACCGCGCCGTTCTTGGGTGCCTTGCTCGCCTGGGTCGTGCTCCGGGAGGCCGCGACACTCGGCCAGGTCATCGCGGTCCTGCTCGCGGGCACCGGCATCGCCCTGGTTCTGCGATCGCACCACGAGCACGAGCACCACCACCCTGCGTCGGTGCACGACCACGAGCACATGCACACCGACAGCCATCACGATCATGAGCACCCCGGTGGCGACCCCGGGCGACATCAGCACCCGCACGTCCACACGCCGATCACCCACAGCCACCCACACGTCCCGGACCTGCACCACCGGCACGAGCATCCCTGACCACCGCCCGGCGCCTCCCGGACGGCGCCGCTAGCCCGACAGCAGTCCCCCCGGTTCGGAAGCGCCCGCTTGGCAGGTGTCCAGAATCCGCGCCGCCGTCTCGGGAGTCGGGATCCGATCACCCCTCCAGTTGGCCAACCCCGGTGGCGAGCAGCGATTCGACCGGCACCCGGCGTACGCACACTGCCGGGCGATGCTGGCCAACGGCACGCTGTCGCATCCGTGCCCCGAGGGGGATTCGAACCCCCACTGGATCGGGTTTGAGCCGAACGCCTCTGCCAGTTGGGCTATCGGGGCGGATCTGGCTGTCCCGCGCGCTGGCAATGCGATACCGGGTCATCCAGGGTCCGCACTAGGCTAGCGCGCGTGACAACGAACGACGCTCAGGAGCCCAGCGCGCTCGAGATCTCCGGCGGCGCCCCCGCCACCGACCCCGCTCCTCGCAGGCCGCGACGTGCGATCGTCGTGGAGGACGAGGCGCTGATCCGGATGGACGTGGTCGAGACCCTCCGGGAGGCGGGCTTCGACGTCGTCGGTGAGGCGGGCGACGGGGAGGCGGCGGTGAGTCTGGCGTTGGAGCTGCGCCCGGACGTCGTCGTCATGGACGTGAAGATGCCCGTGATGGACGGCATCACGGCGGCCGAGAAGATCGCGAAGGAGCATGCCGCGGCCGTCGTCCTGCTGACGGCCTTCTCGCAGACCGAGCTGGTCGAGCGCGCCCGCGACGCTGGTGCGATGGCCTACGTCGTCAAGCCCTTCACGCCCGCCGACCTGCTGCCCGCGGTCGAGATCGCGATCTCGCGGTACAGCCAGATCACGGCGCTCGAGTCTGAGGTAGCGGACCTGGCCGAGCGCTTCGAGACGCGCAAGCGGGTGGATCGCGCAAAGGGTCTGCTCATGACGAAGATGGGACTGACCGAGCCCGAGTCGTTCAGGTGGATCCAGAAGACGTCGATGGACCGCCGGCTGACGATGCGGGAGGTCGCCGACGCCGTCATCGAGCAGGTCGGCGGGACCTCCTGACGGCGCACCGCCCGCCACGGACCAGTCGCCCGACTGCTTCCCCTCCTCGCCCCACCCCCGTTAGGGTCGGTGTGCGCCCAGCCCCCCTCAGCTGAGCCGATGCTCAAGGAGGCCCGCCGTCGTGCGTCCAGGTATCGAGGTCCGCCCGATCCAACCACCGGACATGGACGCGCTCGTCGGCCTGTGCTTGACCGCACGCAAGGAGGCCTGGGCGGGGCCGCAGGTCTGCACCTCCGACGCCGCAGCGATCGGCCACCAGATCGGGGCCTTCGCCGGGATCCCGGGCGCGACGATCCAGCTCGCGGTGTCCGGGTACGACGTCGTCGGCCTGCTCCTGGGCCGGACCATCGAGCCCAACCTCTTCACGGATCAGGCGAGCTTCGCCGTCGAGGCGATCTACGTCGACCCCCGGCACCGGCGCCAGGGGGTCGGGCACGCGCTGATGCTCGCGGCCACCGAGTCCGCTCTTGAGGCGGGGGCGGGTCAGATCTTCGCGGCGCCGATCCCCGGTGCGCGCGGGATGCAGCGCTTCTTCGTCCGGCTGGGATTCGTACCCGCGGCCGCCCATCGGGTGATCGGCACCGCCGCGCTGCACCGGCATCTCACGACCTACACCGGTCGGCGCCGGTCCGGACCGCGGGGGTTGGACGATCTGATCGCCCGCCGGCGGCAGTCGCGGGCCGAGGAACCCGAGGCGGATCAGGACCGCGGCTCGATGAGCACGCAGGTGAGCCGGGCCGTGCAGAGCCGCCTCGAGGCGGAGTCCACGACGACTATCTCGTAGGTGGCGGCGGTCGAGCCGAGGTGGATGGCCACGGCGGTGCCCGTCACCAGTCCGGAGCTGGCCGACCGGTGATGCGTCGCGTTGATCTCGACCCCCAGCGCCTGACGCTCGGGCGCGGCGTACAGCGCGGCGCCGTACGAGCCCAGGGTCTCCGCCAGCACCACCGAGGCGCCCCCGTGCAGCAGCCCGTACGGCTGGGTGTTGCCCGCGACGGGCATCGTCGCGACCAGGCGCTCCGGCGTGGCCTCGATAAGGTCGATCCCCATCCGCTCGATCAGGGTGCCGAGGGCCCCGCGGCGCAGCGTGGTCAGCAGGTCCTCGGGTGGTTCCTGGTCGCCGGGCGGCTCGCTGTGCGTGTGGGTCATGGCAGCTAGGTTGGCACCTGTGACGGACCTGGCGCGAACCCGGCCCCTGCTGCTGCTCGTGGACGGCCACTCGATGGCGTACCGGGCGTTCTTCGCGCTCCCGGTGGAGAACTTCTCCACCACCACGGGGGAGCCGACGAACGCGGTCTACGGGTTCACGGCGATGCTCGCGAACCTGCTGCGGGACGAGCGGCCGACGCACGTCGGCGTCGCTTTCGACGTCGGCCGCACGACGTTCCGGACCGAGCAGTTCCCGGCGTACAAGGCGACCCGGGACGTCACGCCCCCCGACTTCAAGGGGCAGGTCCCGCTGATCAAGGAGATCCTGGCCACGCTGTGCATCCCCACCGTCGAGAAGGACCAGTACGAGGCCGACGACGTCATCGCGACCCTCGTCCGCTCGGCCGTCGGGCAGGGCATGGAGGTGCTGGTCTGCACCGGCGACCGGGACGCCCTCCAGCTGGTCAGCGAGGACGTGACGCTGCTCTACCCCCGCAAGGGCGTCTCGGACCTGGTGCGGTTCACGCCGGCGGCGGTGCTCGAGAAGTACGGCGTCGAGCCGCATGCCTACCCGGACCTGGCCGCGTTGGTCGGGGAGTCCAGCGACAACCTGCCGGGGGTGCCCGGGGTCGGACCCAAGACCGCGGCCAAGTGGATCAACAGCTACGGCGGACTCGAGGGGGTGCTGGCCGCGGCGACGCAGGTTCCGGGCAAGGCGGGGGAGAGCCTTCGGGCGAACGCCGACCAGGTCCGGATCAACCGCCGGCTCAACAGACCGGTCGACGATCTGGAGCTTCCGCTGGGAGTCGACGACCTGGTCGTGCGGCCATGGGACCGGGAGGCGATGCACGCCGTCTTCGACGCCCTGCAGTTCCGCGTGCTGCGGGAGCGGCTGCTCGCGATGGTTCCGGAGGAGCAGGGCGAGGCGGGCGGGTTCGACCTGGAGGTGACGACGCCGGCTCCGGGCGAGGTCGGCGCGTGGCTCGCCGAGCGCGGCGCACGCAGCCTGGCCATCGACGTCAGCGGTCGGTTCGCGCCAGCCAGGGGTGACGCATGGGCGCTGTCCATCGCCGACGGCCCGAGCACTGCGATCTCGATCGACCTGACGCAGCTGGGCCCGCAGGACGAGGGGGCGCTCGCGGCGTGGCTCGGCGACGCGGCCCGGTCGAAGGCGGTCCACGGCGCAAAGGACGCCTGGCATGCGCTCGCGGGCCGGGGGCTGCCGCTGGCCGGTGTCGCGTTCGACACCCTCCTCGCCGCCTACCTCTGCCATCCGGATCAGCGGTCCTACGACCTCGCCGACCTGGCGGTCCGTCACCTGCACCGGGAGCTCCGCAGCGAGGCACTTAGCCACGACGATGCCCAGGGTTTGCTCGACCTCGACCTGGACGGGGGTTCTGCCGCCGGGCGCTCCGCCTTCCGCGCGGCAGCGGTGAGCGAGCTGACCGACGTGCTCGGCGCCGAGCTCGAGGACCGGGGCTCGGGGCCGCTCCTTGCGGAGGTGGAGCTCCCGCTCGTCGACGTGCTGGCGGCGATGGAGCAGGCGGGTGTCGCCGCGGACGTCGACTACCTGTCGGACCTGGAGCGCGACTTCGCGGCGGCCGTCTCGGGCGCCGCGGCCGAGGCGTACGCGGTGATCGGCCGGGAGGTCAACCTCGGATCGCCCAAGCAGCTCCAGGAGGTCCTGTTCGACCAGCTCGGCATGCCGCGGACCAAGCGGATCAAGACCGGCTACACGACCGACGCCGCCGCCCTCAGCGAGCTCTTCGAGGCCACCGGCGACCCGTTCCTCGCGCACCTGCTCGCGCACCGGGACGCGTCGCGGCTCCGGCAGACCGTGGAGGGCCTGCTGCGTTCGGTGGCCGAGGACGGGCGGATTCACACCACCTACCTGCAGGCGATCGCCGCGACCGGGCGGATCTCGTCGACGGAGCCGAACCTGCAGAACATCCCGATCCGGACGGAGGCCGGCCGGCGGATCAGGCGTGCCTTCGTGGTCGGCGAGGGTTACGAGACGCTGCTGACCGCCGACTACAGCCAGATCGAGATGCGCATCATGGCCCACCTGTCCCAGGACGAGGGGCTGATCAGCGCGTTCCGATCCGGTGAGGACCTGCACAGGTTCGTGGGCGCTCGCGTCTTCGGTGTGGCCACCCAGGACGTCACGCCGGAGATGCGGTCGAAGATCAAGGCCATGTCCTACGGGCTTGCCTACGGGCTCTCGTCATTCGGCCTGTCGAAGCAGCTGAAGATCTCCGTCGGGGAGGCCGCGGCGCTGATGGATGACTATTTCGCCCGGTTCGGCGGAGTGCGGGACTACCTCGCCGGCGTGGTCGACGAGGCGCGCCGCACCGGCTACACGGCCACCATCCTGGGGCGCCGTCGCTACCTGCCCGACCTGACGCACGACAACCGCCAGCGTCGGGAGATGGCGGAGCGGATGGCCCTGAACGCCCCGATCCAGGGCAGCGCCGCGGACCTGATCAAGGTCGCGATGCTGCGGCTGGACCGCGATCTTCGCTCGGCCGGTCTGCGATCGCGGATGCTGCTCCAGGTGCACGACGAGCTGGTCCTGGAGGTGGCGCCGGGGGAGCGCGACGAGGTCGAACGGCTGGTCCGCGCCGCGATGAGCGGCGCCGCGGAGCTCTCAGTGCCCCTGGACGTGTCGGTGGGCACGGGAGCGAACTGGCACGACGCCGGCCACTAGGCCTGGCTCGGTCGGCTCAGGTCAGGGCCGACGGGTGCAGAAGATGGCGGTCCCGGGGAGCAGGGCGCCGCGGTCCGCGCCCCAACCACCCCAGGCGCGCTCGTGCGCGGCCGGCCACTCAGGTTCGACGACCCGATCGAGCACGAGCCCGGCGCCGCGGATCTCCGCCACGTGATCGCCGAGCGTCCGGTGGTACTCGACGTAGCGAACCCCCGCCTGGTCGGCCTCGACGTACGGCGTCCGGTCGAAGTACGAGCGGACGGCGGTCAGGCCGGATGCCGTGGGATCGTCGGGGAAGGCCCAGCGCAGCGGGTGGGTGACCGCGAACACCCACCTCCCGCCCGGCCGCAGGACCCGGCTGACCTCCGCGTGCACGCGACCGGCGTCCGGGACGAACGGGATCGCCCCGAAGGCGCTGAACGCGACGTCAATGCTCCCGGCGGCGAACGGGAGAGCGCGGCCGTCCGCCTGCAGCAGGGGCGTCCGGAGCCCGAGATCGGCGTCGAGGCGTCGCGCGGCTGCCAGCATGCCCGCCGAGACGTCCGTCGCGATCACCTCGGCCCCGCGGTGGGCGAGCCAGCGGGAGCACTGGGCGGCGCCGCAACCGACCTCGAGCACCTGCAGGCCGCGGACCGGGCCGAGCAGCCCAGCGTCCGCCTCCCGCAGGCCCTCCGGGGACCAGCAGAAGTCCGCGGGGCCGAGGAACTGGCCGTGCTCCGCGAGGTACTCGGAGGCGTTCGCGTCCCACCAGGCCCGCGCCACCCGACCACCTACGTCGTCGGGCACCGGCCGGAAGCCCGCGAAGTCGCCAGACTGATTCACCGCGGCCTCCTCCCCAGGCGGCCATCCTCCCAGGTGCGCGGGGCGATCCCGCAGGGCGGCTAGGCTGCTGGGCGTGCGAATCGGACTGCTCACCGGTGGTGGCGACTGCCCGGGCCTGAACGCCGCGATCCGTGCGGTCGTCAAGCACGGGATGGGCACCCACGGCCACACGATCATGGGATTCCGCAACGGGTGGCGCGGTGTCGTCGACGGTGACGTGCGCGAGCTGGGGCGAAACGACATCCGCAACGTGCTCCCGATCGGCGGGACCCTCCTGGGTACCGACCGGTTCCATCCCCACCGGAACGAGGGTGGGCTCGAGGCAGTGCTGGCCACGCTCGAGGCCGAGCGCATCGAAGCCGTCATCTGCATCGGGGGTGACGGGACCTTGAACGCGGCGAGCAAGGTCGCCGAGGCCGGGGTGAACGTCGTCGGCATCCCCAAGACGATCGACAACGACGTCGAGGGCACGGACCTCTCGATCGGCTTCCACACCGCGGTGAACATCGCGACCGAGGCGATCGACCGGCTGCACACGACGGCGGAGAGCCACAACCGGGTGATGGTCGTCGAGGTGATGGGCCGGAACACCGGTTGGATCGCCGTCAACGCCGGGATCGCCGGCGGGGCGGAGATCGTCCTGGTCCCGGAGGAGCCGTTCGACATCGAGCAGGTGGTGAAGTTCCTCAAGCACCGGCACCGGGCGCACGCGTCGTTCTCCATCGTCGTGGTGGCGGAGGGCGCCGTTCCCCGGGAGGGGACAGCGATGTCCTTCAGGACCGAGGTCGGGCCGCTCGGCGCGATCGTCGCGGGCGCCGCGAGCGAGCAGGTCGCCGCCGAGATCGAGCACCGGACCGGTTTCGAGACGAGGGTGACGATCCTGGGTCACGTCCAGCGCGGCGGGTCACCCACGCCGACGGACCGGATCCTCGGCAGCCGCTTCGGGGTGGCGGCGATCGACGCGCTCCGGGACGGGCGGAGCGACGTGATGACCGCGCTGCAGGGCGACGAGGTGGTGCTGGTCCCGCTGGCCGAGATCGCCGGCAAGGTCAAGCGGGTACCGGCGGACCTGATCCGGGCCGCGCAGGTGCTCGCGTAGCCCTTTGACCGTCACTCGACAGCACACCTAGGATGGCCTGCGGCGTAGCACGTCTCGAATCAGGCCGCGCCTGATTCGAGCCATCCCCTGTGCTCACCGGGTTGCACGACCCGAGGTCGGCGCAGCGCTGCACCACCAAGCACCAGTCCCTGTCCGCACTAGTCCCTGTCCGCATCGGAGCCCACGACTCAATGACCATCTCCACTACCAAGCCGACGCCGCCGCAGGTTGCGGTCAACGACATCGGCACGAGCGAGGACCTGCTCGCCGCGATCGACGCGACCATCAAGTACTTCAACGACGGCGACATCGTCGAGGGCACCATCGTCAAGGTCGACCGTGACGAGGTCCTGCTCGACATCGGCTACAAGACGGAGGGGGTCATCCCCTCCCGTGAGCTCTCGATCAAGCACGACATCGACCCCGACGAGGTGGTCAAGGTCGGCGACATGGTGGAGGCCCTCGTCCTGCAGAAGGAGGACAAGGAAGGCCGGCTGATCCTTTCGAAGAAGCGCGCCCAGTACGAGCGCGCCTGGGGCACGATCGAGAAGATCAAGGAGGAGGACGGCGTCGTAACGGGCACCGTGATCGAGGTGGTCAAGGGCGGCCTGATCCTCGACATCGGCCTGCGCGGCTTCCTCCCCGCCTCCCTGGTCGAGATGCGCCGGGTGCGCGACCTCCAGCCGTACGTCGGCAAGGAGATCGAGGCGAAGATCATCGAGCTGGACAAGAACCGGAACAACGTGGTGCTGTCGCGCCGAGCCTGGCTCGAGCAGACGCAGTCCGAGGTTCGGTCCACGTTCCTGCAGACCCTCGCAAAGGGCCAGGTCCGTCCGGGTGTCGTCTCCTCGATCGTCAACTTCGGCGCGTTCGTCGACCTGGGCGGAGTGGACGGCCTCGTGCACGTCTCCGAGCTGTCCTGGAAGCACATCGACCACCCGAGCGAGGTCGTAGAGGTGGGTCAGGAGGTCACCGTCGAGGTGCTCGACGTCGACTTCGACCGGGAGCGGGTCTCGCTGTCGCTCAAGGCGACGCAGGAGGACCCGTGGCAGGCCTTCGCCCGGACGCACGCCATCGGCCAGGTGGTCCCGGGGAAGGTCACCAAGCTCGTCCCGTTCGGCGCGTTCGTGCGGGTCGAGGACGGCATCGAGGGCCTCGTGCACATCTCCGAGCTGGCGCAGCGGCACGTCGAGCTGCCCGAGCAGGTCGTCAACGTGGGCGACGACACGTTCGTCAAGGTCATCGACATCGACCTGGAGCGCCGCCGGATCTCGCTGTCCCTGAAGCAGGCGAACGAGGCCGTCGACCCGACGAGCGAGGACTTCGACCCCGCGCTGTACGGCATGGCCGCCGAGTACGACGAGAAGGGGCACTACAAGTACCCCGAGGGCTTCGACTCCGACACCAACGAGTGGCTGCCCGGGTACGAGACCCAGCGCGAGGCCTGGGAGGCGCAGTACGCGACCGCGCACGCCCGGTGGGAGGCGCACAAGATTCAGGTGGCCGAGGCCGTCAAGGCGGACGCCGAGGCAGCGAGCACCGCCTCGGCCGCACCCGCACGGTCGGAGTCCGGCGAGGCGGCGCCGAGCAGCTACTCGTCCGAGGAGCCGGAGGCTGCGGGCACCCTCGCCTCCGACGAGGCGCTCGCGGCGTTGCGCGAGAAGCTCACCGGCAACTGAGGCTCGACGAGGGGCCGGTCCGTCATGGACCGGCCCTTCGGCCTACCCTGGCTGTGTGGATCGCGGACGGGTGCGTCGGATCGGACTGACCGGCGGCATAGCGGCCGGGAAGTCGGTGGTCTCGGCCCGGCTCACGGAGCTCGGTGCCGTGGTGATCGACCACGACCTGCTCGCTCGCGAGGTCGTCGCAACGGGCAGCCCGGGCCTCGCGGCGATCGCCGCCACCTTCGGCCCCGGGGTGATCACCCCGCTGGGCACCCTGGACCGCTCGGCCTTGGGCCGAACGGTGTTCGCCGACCCTGACGCCCGGGACCGCTTGAACGCGATTGTGCACCCCCTGGTCAAGCAGGCGGCGGCGCG
Organism: uncultured Actinotalea sp.; assembly: GCA_964349585.1. Classification (GTDB taxonomy): domain Bacteria; phylum Actinomycetota; class Actinomycetes; order Actinomycetales; family Cellulomonadaceae; genus Actinotalea. Next base: position 7,915 of record CAYGGX010000006.1, on the reverse strand, counting down.
CCTCGAGGCGGCCGCTGCCGGGCTGGGCGGCGCCGTCGTCGTGCACGACATCCCCCTGCTCGTCGAGACCGGACAGGCGGGGCACTTCGACGAGCTGGTGGTCGTGGACGCGCCACCCGAACTACGGGTCCGGCGGCTTGTCGAGGAACGGGGTCTGACTGCTGCGGAGGCCTGGGAGCGTCTGGCGGCACAGGCGGACGACGAGGCGCGCCTTGCAGCCGCCGACGTGGTGCTCGACGGATCCGGCTCGGTCGCGGAGCTCCGGGCACAGGTCGACGCCCGCTGGGAAGCGTGGACCGGTCAGCGCCCGGCAGCCACCCGGAGCGGGCGGTCGTGACGGCGTCGGCGGCCGGCGGAGCGGTCGCCGGATTCCGCTCGTGTCGGTGCGCCGACGTAGCGTTGGCTCATGCGTCCCGTGACCGACCTGCAGCGTAGGGCGACGCCCTTTGAGGTGGTGTCCGACTTCACGCCCTCCGGCGACCAGCCGCAGGCCATCCACGAGCTCGCACAGCGCATTCAGGCCGGTGAGAAGGACGTCGTCCTGCTCGGCGCGACCGGAACCGGCAAGTCGGCCACCACGGCCTGGCTGATCGAGCAGCTCCAGCGCCCCACCCTCGTCATGGCGCCGAACAAGACCCTCGCCGCGCAGCTGGCGACGGAGTTCCGCGAGCTGCTGCCGAACAACGCGGTCGAGTACTTCGTCTCCTACTACGACTACTACCAGCCCGAGGCGTACATCCCGCAGACGGACACCTACATCGAGAAGGACTCGTCGATCAACGACGAGGTGGAGCGGCTCCGGCACTCGGCGACCAACTCGCTGCTCACCAGGCGGGACGTCGTCGTGGTCGCCTCGGTCTCGTGCATCTACGGCCTCGGCACCCCGCAGGAGTACGTGGACCGGATGGTCCGGGTCGCGGTCGGGGACCAGATCGAGCGCGACCAGATGCTCCGCAGGTTCGTCGCCATGCAGTACACGCGCAACGACATGGCGTTCAGCCGCGGCACGTTCCGGGTTCGCGGGGACACCGTCGAGATCATCCCGGTGTACGAGGAGATGGCCGTCCGCATCGAGTTCTTCGGGGACGAGGTCGAGGCGATCCACACCCTGCACCCCCTGACCGGTGAGGTCATCCGGACCGAGTCCGAGACGTTCCTGTTCCCGGCGTCGCACTACGTCGCCGGACCCGAGCGGATGGAGCGTGCGATAGGCGGGATCGAGGTGGAGCTCGCCGAGCGGTTGGCGGAGCTCGAGGCGCAGAACAAGCTCCTCGAGGCGCAGCGGCTGCGGATGCGGACCACCTACGACGTCGAGATGATGCGGCAGATCGGGTCGTGCTCCGGCATCGAGAACTACTCCCGGCACATCGACGGACGCTCCCCGGGAACGCCTCCGCACACGCTGCTGGACTACTTCCCGGAGGACTTCCTCCTCGTCATCGACGAGTCGCACGTGACGGTCCCGCAGATCGGCGCCATGTTCGAGGGGGACATGTCCCGCAAGCGATCCCTCGTCGAGCACGGGTTCCGGCTGCCGAGCGCGATGGACAACCGCCCTCTGCGGTGGGAGGAGTTCGTCGAGCGGATCGGGCAGACCGTCTACCTGTCCGCCACCCCAGGGCCGTACGAGCTGTCCCAGTCCGATGGGGTGGTCGAGCAGATCATCCGACCAACCGGCCTCGTCGACCCGAAGGTGGTGGTCAAGCCGACTCACGGGCAGATCGACGACCTGCTCGACGAGATCCGGAAGCGCACGGAGCGCAACGAGCGCGTCCTGGTGACCACGCTCACCAAGAAGATGTCCGAGGACCTGACGGACTACCTTCTCGAACGGGGGATCAAGGTGCAGTACCTGCACTCGGAGGTGGACACCCTCCGACGGGTCGAGCTGCTCCGCGAGCTCCGGCTGGGCCAGGTCGACGTGCTGGTCGGGATCAACCTGCTCCGAGAGGGTCTCGACCTGCCCGAGGTCTCCCTGGTCAGCATCCTGGATGCCGACAAGCAGGGGTTCCTCCGCTCCGGAACGTCCCTGATCCAGACGATCGGCCGGGCCGCACGCAACGTCAGCGGCGAGGTCCACATGTACGCGGACTCGGTCACCGCGGCGATGGCCCAGGCGATTGAGGAGACGGACCGCCGGCGGGAGAAGCAGGTGGCTTTCAACACCGAGCACGGGCTCGATCCGACACCGCTGCGCAAGCGGATCAGCGACGTGACGGAGATGCTCGCCCGGGAGGACCTCGACACGGCCGAGCTTCTGAAGGGGGGCTACCGGCAGGCGCGGAGGGGGCGCGCACCGGTGCCCGGCGGAACCGCGCCGGCGCCGGATCGGCCACGTCAAGCGTCCGTGCCGGCCAGCGAGCTCGCCGACCTCATCGGGGAGCTCACCGACCAGATGCACGCCGCGGCGGCGGAGCTCCAGTTCGAGCTCGCGGCGCGGCTACGGGACGAGATCGCGGGTCTCAAGCGGGAGCTGCGCCAAATGCAGGCGGCCACCGCGTGATTCCGTAATGCCCCGGCGAGGACTGGTGCAAATGGGTGACAGACTGCGTCGATAGTGGCGGAAAAGCGGACAATCGGGCAGGATTGCACTATCCGTTCTGATTCGTCACGAAGGTGTCCCCCAATGCGCCGGATCCAAGCCTCTGCCGCCGTCGTGCTCGGCCTCGCACTGGCGGTGCTCCCCGCTGCCGGGAACGCCGCTGGCCTGCCCGCCGTGGCGGCCACGGGCGACTGCGGGGCGGGAGCAGGCTCGACGACCGAGACCGTGATCTACAACGGCGAGGCAGTGACGATAACCACCGACAACTTCGGAACCTGTCTGGCCTCGACCGGAGGCGCCGTCACCGCGCAGTCACCACGGCAGGCCACCGGTGCCGCACCCGCCGTGCCGGTCCCCGGCCGGCCGGCCTTCACCGGCTGAGAGCGGCGCGTTCCGCCGCAGAGCCCGGAGCATCGACGCGCCGATGCGGGGACTCGCGGCCGCGTGACCTATCCTCTCGTGCGGAGGGGAGTCCTCCCGGCGCAGGGGCGCCGTCATCACGGCCCAAACCTTCTGCGGCCCGGTGCCCCAGGTCTTGCCGCCACTCCGGCGGCCAAGGCGGAGGAGACCTCTGGTACTCACACCGTCGTACCGGAGGAAGCTAGGTGGACGTTCCATCCTGGGTCTGGGCGGCGACCGTCGCCGGCGTGCTCGGCCTGCTCGTCTTCGACTTCTACGCGCACGTCCGCACGCCGCACGAACCCACCTTCCGCGAGTCCGGGTTCTGGTCGGCCGTCTACATCGGCCTCGCGATCCTGTTCGGTGTGGGCCTGCTGCTCATCTGGGGTTCGGCCCACGGCGGTGAGTACTTCGCCGGCTACGTCACGGAGAAGTCCCTCTCGGTGGACAACCTCTTCGTCTTCCTGATCATCATGACGCGGTTCGCGGTGCCCAGGGCCTACCAGCAGAAGGTCCTCCTTGTGGGGGTGGCGATCGCGCTGCTGCTGCGGGGGCTCTTCATCTGGGCCGGCGCCGCTGCCATCGCCAACTTGTCCTGGGTCTTCTACATCTTCGGCGCGTTCCTGATCTACACGGCGGTCAAGCTGGCCCGGGAGGATCACGACAGTGAGGCGCCAGAGGAGTTCCGTGAGAACCGCCTACTGCGACTCGTGCGCCGAGTCGTGCCGTCGACCCCGGAGTATCACTCCGACCGGCTGACGGTGGTCAAGGCGGGCCGACGGCTCGCGACCCCGATGCTCATCGTCATGGTCGCCATCGGGTCGACCGACGTGATCTTCGCGCTCGACTCGATCCCCGCCATCTTCGGGCTCACGAAGGAGCCGTACATCGTCTTCACCACCAACGTCTTCGCCCTGCTCGGCCTTCGGCAGCTCTACTTCCTCCTCGGCGGACTGCTGCAACGCCTGGTCTACCTCTCCGAGGGTCTCTCGGTCGTCCTCGGATTCATCGGTGTGAAGCTGGTCCTCGAGGCCCTGCACACCAACGAGGTGCCGTTCGTCAACGGCGGCGAGCCCGTCGCATGGGCGCCCGAGATACCGATCTGGCTGTCTCTGGCGATCATCCTCGGCACGCTCACTGTCGCGACGGTCGCCAGCCTGATCACGACTCGCCGGGCGGCCCGAGCGGCGGGCGCGGAGCAGGTGCCGGTCCGGCCGGGATCGCCGAGCAAGCAGGACTGATCGCCCCGCTCGGCGTGCGAGCCGCGCCGAGCCGACCTACCGTCGAGCGCTTGGAGCCGGGTGGGAGACGCTGCTGAGGGAGATGACCAGGCGGGACCCGAAGGACCGTCCCCCGATGGCCGACGTCGTCGACCGAATCGCCTCGGTCGCCGAGACACCCAGCACGACCGCCATCCTCCCGCCCGTCGCCGAGTGGACCGGCGCCAGGACGAACGGGACCGCCCGACTCGAGTCGACCGCGGCCGTGTGCGGGTCCGAGCGGTCCGGCCGTCGGTTCTGGGCCGGGCGGCGCCTGGCCGGCGCGGCGGTGGCCGGGGCGACCGTCGTCGGGTTCGCGGTGCTCGCGTTCAGCTCGATGCAGGACGAGGAGCCTTCGCAGCCGCCACAGGTCCCGGTGGAGGGTCCCCTCGGGGCGGCGCTCGAGAACCTCGTCCGGAGCGTGCAGCCCTGACCCGGGGGTCGCGGGCCAGGCTGGTCCTGGTGTCTGCCCTGGTGGGCCTGACGGGCCTGACGGGCCTGACGGCGTGCGCGCGCCCCTCCGCCGACATCACCCCCGCGGCGGCCGCGCAGCTCCAGGAGGCGGTCGAGGCGCTCGTCAGGCCGGTCGCTGATGGACGCTACGAAGGCGCCGAGGCGCAGCTCGCCCGGACGCGGGCGATCCTCTACGAGGCGGCCGATGCGGGCCAGCTGTCAGTGGCGAGGTACCGGTCGATCGATGACGCGCTCCGCGCCGTGGAGGCAGAGCTGGGCACGATGGTCGCCGCGCTCGACACCACGGCTGCCGACGAGGAGGGCGAGCCCGTCTCGGACGCCGCGAGCGGCCCCAAGGGTAGTGGCGGCTCGGGCGGCGGCTCGGGCTCGGGCTCGGGCGGGAAGGGTCCGCCGGACCACGCCAACCCCGGCGGGAGGGGGCGGTGAGCGCGTCACGGTTTGGCGCAGGCCGGGGGAGCGACCCGCCGATTCGAACAGTTGTATGAGTCCGGGCTGGCGCCTACGATGGCCCGGTGGACGATCGGCTGCGCATCCGGGGTGCGCGCGAGCACAACCTGCGCAACGTCGATCTAGATCTGCCGCGGGACAGCCTGATCGTCTTCACGGGACTGTCCGGATCGGGCAAGTCATCGCTGGCGTTCGACACGATCTTCGCCGAGGGACAGCGGCGGTATGTCGAGTCGCTCTCGTCGTACGCTCGCCAGTTCCTGGGGCAGATGGACAAGCCCGACGTCGACTTCATCGAGGGGCTGTCGCCGGCCGTCTCCATCGACCAGAAGTCGACCAGCCGCAACCCGCGGTCGACGGTCGGAACCATCACGGAGGTCTACGACTACCTCCGGCTCCTCTTCGCGCGCGCGGGGACCCAGCACTGCCCGGTCTGCGGGGAGCAGGTGAGCCGACAGACGCCGCAGCAGATCGTCGATCGACTCCTCGAGCTGCCTGAGGGAACGCGGTACCAGGTCCTCGCCCCCGTGGTCCGGGGCCGCAAGGGGGAGTATGCGGAGCTGTTTGCCGAGCTACAGGCGAAGGGATTCGCCCGGGCGCGGGTCGATGGTCAGGTGGTGCAGCTCACCGCGCCGCCGGCCCTGGAGAAGAAGCTCAAGCACACGATCGACGTCGTGATCGACCGGCTGGTCGCCCGGGAGGGCGTGCAGCGGCGCCTGACCGACTCCGTGGAGACGGCGCTGAGGCTCGCGGGCGGGCTCCTCGTGGTCGAGCTCGTGGATGCCGACCCGGACGATCCGGGACGAGAGCGCCGGTTCTCCGAGACGCGGGCCTGCCCCAACGACCACGAGCTCACCCTCGACGAGATCGAACCGCGCACCTTCTCGTTCAACGCCCCGTACGGGGCCTGCCCGGAGTGTGCGGGCATCGGGAGCCGGTTGGAGGTCGACCCGGACCTGGTGATCCCCGATGAGGAGGCGACGCTGGCCTCCGGGGCGGTCGCGCCCTGGGCGCAGACGTCCTCGGAGTACTTCGAGCGGGTCCTCACGGCCCTCGGCAACGAGCTCGGCTTCTCGATGGACGTGCCCTGGCGCGCCCTGCCGGAACGTGCCCGCGAGGCGATCCTGTACGGGCAGAACCATCAGGTGCACGTCCGCTACCGCAACCGCTGGGGTCGAGAACGCCAGTACTCGACGGGCTTCGAGGGCGTGATCAGGTTCATCGAGCGGCGGCACGCGGAGACCGAGTCCGACTGGTCGAAGGAGCGCTACGAGGCATTCATGCGAGAGGTCGCGTGCCCGGTCTGCGAGGGTGCCCGGCTCAAGCCGGAAGTGCTCGCCGTCCGGGTCGGCGGGCTCTCGATCGCGCAGGTCTGCCGGTTGCCGTTGCGCGAGGCGCGCGACTTCCTGTCGAGGCTGGAGCTGGGCGAGCGCGAGCGGGTGATCGCGACCCAGGTGCTGAAGGAGATCCAGGCGCGGCTGGGCTTCCTGCTCGACGTCGGGCTGGAGTACCTCTCCCTGGAACGTCCGGCCGGAACCCTCTCGGGGGGCGAGGCGCAGCGCATCAGGCTGGCCACGCAGATCGGCTCCGGCCTGGTCGGCGTGCTCTATGTGCTGGACGAACCGAGCATCGGGCTCCACCAACGAGACAACCGTCGCCTGATCGACACCCTCACCCGCCTCCGGGACCTCGGCAACACCCTGATCGTCGTCGAGCACGACGAGGACACGATCCGCGCGGCGGACTGGATCGTCGACATCGGCCCGGGGGCAGGGGAGCACGGCGGACGAGTGGTGCACTCGGGCGACCTGGCCGGTCTGCTGGACTCACCGGAGTCGGTCACGGGGGCGTACCTGTCCGGGCGGCGGTCGATACCGCAGCCGCCGATCCGTCGACCTGCCGATCGGTCGAAGATGATGACCGTCATCGGCGCCCGGGAGCACAACCTCGCCGGCATCGACGTCGAGTTCCCCCTCGGCTGCTTTGTCGCCGTCACAGGTGTCTCCGGTTCCGGAAAGTCCACACTCGTCGACTCGATCCTGTACACGGTCCTCGCGAACGAGCTGAACGGCGCCCGCCAGGTGCCGGGTCGGCACACCAGGGTCACCGGGCTTGAGCAACTGGACAAGGTGGTCCACGTCGACCAGGGGCCGATCGGCCGGACCCCACGGTCCAACCCAGCCACCTACACGGGGATGTGGGATCACATCCGCAAGCTCTTCGCGTCGACGACCGAGGCGAAGGTCCGCGGGTACGCGCCGGGCAGGTTCTCGTTCAACGTGAAGGGCGGCCGGTGCGACGCATGCTCCGGCGACGGGACGATCAAGATCGAGATGAACTTCCTGCCGGACGTGTACGTGCCGTGCGAGGTCTGCCACGGCGCCAGGTACAACCGCGAGACGCTCGAGGTGCACTTCAAGGGCAAGACCGTCGCGGACGTGCTCGACATGCCGATCGAGGAGGCGGCCGACTTCTTCGCCGCCGTGCCCGCTGTCTCGCGGCACCTCAAGACGTTGGTCGACGTCGGGCTCGGCTACGTCCGACTGGGCCAGCCCGCCCCGACGCTGTCGGGCGGCGAGGCGCAGCGCGTCAAGCTGGCCAGCGAGCTGCAGAAGCGGTCCACCGGCCGCACGGTCTACGTGCTGGACGAGCCGACCACCGGGCTGCACTTCGAGGACATCCGGCGGTTGCTCGGTGTGCTGCAGTCCCTGGTCGACAAGGGCAACACGGTCATCGTCATCGAGCACAACCTCGACGTGATCAAGAACTCCGACTGGGTGATCGACATGGGTCC
>CAYGGX010000005.1:7267-60432 GCA_964349585.1 uncultured Actinotalea sp. | reverse complement strand
CCCTCGACCGCGGTCGGCAGCGGCACCTGGCCGGCCCGCTGCGGACCGCGGTCGAGGGCGTCCGCGACTCGGCCCGATCGCTGCTCACCGCCCTGCGGCCGGAGGGCGGGCCGACCACCCCGGGCGACCCTGCGGACGGCGGGCGCAAGATGGCGACGTCGGCAGTGCTGGTGGTGTTCGAGATCGCGGAGCGGCTGACCGGGGACGGCGTGACCGACGGGCGCGACGTGCTCTGGGTCGCCGATGACGGGCCGCGGGGCGGTGTGCGGCTCCGGGCGGCACCGCTGGCGGTCGCGGGACTGATCCGGGGTCTCTTCGAGGGGCGCACCGCGGTGCTCACCTCCGCCACGCTCTCGCTCGGCGGCAGCTTCGTCCCCCTGGCGCGCTCCGTCGGACTGACCGGGCCGGGGGCGGACGACGAGGACCCGGTCGCGGTTCCCGACGACGACGCCCCGGCCGACGACGACGCCGCGAACGCGCCCGACGACGCCCCGGTCCACCAGGGTCCGCCCGGACCGGGCGAGCAGTGGCGGGGGATCGACGTCGGCAGCCCGTTCGATCACGCCCGGGCGGGGATCCTGTACGTCGCCCGGCACCTGCCGCCCCCCGGCCGCGAGCCGGCGACCGCCGACCAGCTCGACGAGATCGCCGACCTGGTGACGGCCGCGGGCGGCGCAACGCTGGGGCTGTTCTCCTCGCGGCGGGCGGCGGTCGCGGCGGCTGAGGCGATGCGGCAGCGTCTCGACTTCCCGGTCCTCTGCCAGGGCGACGACCTGGTGCCGGCCCTCGTCAAGCGGTTCATCGCCGACGACTCGTCCTGCCTGTTCGGCACCCTCTCCCTCTGGCAGGGCGTCGACGTCCCGGGCGCCACCTGCCGGCTGGTGATCATCGACCGGATCCCGTTCCCGCGCCCCGACGACCCGGTTCGGTCCGCCCGTTCGGAGGCCGTGGCGGCCGGCGGCGGGAACGGCTTCATGTCGGTCGCCGCGACCCACGCGGCCCTGCTGCTCGCGCAGGGTGCGGGCCGGCTGATCCGCACCGACACCGACCGGGGCGTGGTGGCGGTGCTGGACCCGCGGCTCGTCACGGCGCGATACGGGACGTTCCTGCTGCGGAGCATGCCGCCCCTGTGGCGGACCACGGACCGGGATGTCGCGCTCCGGGCGCTCGAGCGGCTCGCCGGCCACGGCGACGCACGACCCGACTCGTCCGGAGCGGCCCGGCCGACGTAGGGTGGCAGCCCGGCGCGCGAGGGTCGCGCCGATGACGGGTGGGTGGTCGTGGATACGGATCGCGGGGTGGACGCCGCAACGCGGCGGACCACCAAGATCGCAGTGGTCGGAGCCGGCAGCGTCGGGGCCACCATGGCCTACGCGGCGCTGATGCGAGGGGCGGCCCGGACGGTCGCGCTGTACGACATCAACGCGGCGAAGGTCGAGGCCGAGGTGCTGGACCTCGGCCACGGCATCCAGTTCATGCCGATGGCGGACATCGTCGGGTCCGACGACGTCGCGGTGTGCGCCGACGCGGACGTCGTCGTCGTCACCGCCGGGGCGAAGCAGAAGCCGGGTCAGTCCCGGCTGGACCTCGCGGAGTCCACCATCGGCCTGGTCCGCAAGATCATGCCCGACCTGGTGGCCGTCGCCCCCGACGCCATCTACCTGATGGTGACCAACCCGGTGGACCTGGTGACCTACGCGGCCCTGAAGGTCTCCGGGCTGCCCGACGGGCAGGTGTTCGGCAGCGGGACGGTCCTGGACTCCTCGCGGCTGCGATACCTACTGGCGAAGCACACTGGCATCGCGGTGCAGAATATCCACGCGTACATCGCGGGGGAGCACGGCGACAGTGAGATCCCGCTGTGGAGCTCCGCCACGATCGGGTCCGTCCCGCTCACCAGCTGGCCCGGGCTGACCGCGGACGACGGGTCGGTGGTCGGTTGCCTCGATGAGGACGGCCGACGCCGGATCGCCGAAGATGTGGTGACCTCCGCACACCGAATCATCGCGGGCAAGGGCGCGACCAACTACGCGGTGGGTCTCGCGGGTTCCCGGATCATCGAGGCCGTCCTGGGCGACGAGGGCCGGGTGCTGCCCGTCTCGACACTGCTCACCGACTACCGAGGGATCGACGACGTGTGCCTGTCGGTCCCGTCGGTCGTCGGGCGTCACGGGGTGGGTGCCCGACTGGACGTTCCGATGTCCGACGACGAGCTCGCCGGGCTGCGGCGCTCGGCCGACACCCTGCGGGCAGCGGCACGACAACTCGGTCTGTGACCAGGGCTGCGACGGTCAGAGGCTGCGCAGCACGCTGACCACCCGACCGAGCACGACGGCGTCGTCCGCCGGGATCGGTTCGTAGCTCGCGTTCTGCGGCAGCAGCCACACCCGGCCGTCGGCCCGGCGCAGCGTCTTGACCGTGGCCTCGCCGTCGATCATCGCGGCGACGATCTCGCCGTTCTCGGCCACCGGCTGGCGGCGGACCACCACCCAGTCGCCGTCGCAGATCGCGGCCTCGATCATCGAGTCCCCGCTGATCCGGAGCAGGAACAGCTCGCCGTCACCGACCAGCTGCCGGGGGAGCGGGAACACGTCCTCGACCACCTGGTCCGCGAGGATCGGCCCGCCCGCCGCGATCCGCCCGACCAGCGGCACGTACGCGGGTGCCGGGGCGGCGTCGTCGGGCGCGAGATGGTCCTCGCCGTAGCTGACGCCGAGCGGACCGATGCTCCGCGAGTCGTCCGGGTGCACCACCTCGATCGCCCGGGGCCGGTTCGGGTCGCGGCGCAGGAAGCCCTTGCGCTCCAGCGCCGTCAGCTGGTGCTTCACCGAGGACGGGCTGGTCAGTCCGACGGCCTCGCCGATCTCCCGCATGCTTGGCGGGTAGCCCCGTCGCTCGACGCTGGCCCGGATGGTCTCGAGGACCATGCGCTGGCGGGCGGTCAGCCCGTCGGGCTCGGCGCCGGCGCCGCGCAGTGGGTGCACCGAGGCGAGCTGGTCGCCCGAACCGTCGGTCGGGGGCTGGTTGCTGGGTGCCACGGTGCTCTCCTCGCCATCCGCGCCGCCGTCGTGTCGGTGGCCTGTGGTGATCTGTGCTCCGAGGGTACGACGCGCGAGCCCCGGGATCAAACATCTGTTCGAGCGTGTTGTGGACAGTGTCGGGCTCGGGTGGTAGAAATCGTACAGACGTTCTACGTACAGACGTTCGACAGATGCCGGGACTGAGCCGGAAGGAGTAGGAGCGATGAACACAGCGGTGACAGGAAGCGTCCCGGCGGCGACGCACCTGCGGCTCGTTCCCGAGCGCGGCCGACGGCCGGGCGCACGGCCCGTGCGGCCGACCGCTCCGCGGGCCACAACCGGCATGAGGTTGACCCGCCGCGGGCGTGTAGTGGTCACGGCGCTGGCCGTCTGCCTGGCGCTGGCGGCGGGGTCCGTGGCGCAGCACGCGTCCGCGCGGACGCCCGGCGAGGCGGTGCCGGTGGCGGTGTACACGGTCGCGGGCGGTGAGACGCTCTGGCACATCGCGTCGGGTCTCACGGAACCCGGCGAGGACGTCCGCGAGACGGTGGCGCTGCTGATGCAGCTCAACGGACTTGCCAGCGGGGCCCTGGACGCCGGCCAGCAGCTGCTCGTGCCGGCCGCCTAGCGATGCTCCGGGGCTCCTCCGCGCGGCTGTCGGTCCTTGCGCCCCCCAAGCCGCACCCGTAGCGTGAAGCGCTGTCCGGCCGGTGCTCCACCCCGGGCTCATCCCGCGGAGGCAACGACGTGCACTGCCCCTTCTGTCGGCACAGCGATTCGCGAGTGGTCGACTCGCGAACCGCGGACGACGGCGCGTCGATCCGGCGCCGTAGGCAGTGCCCGGAGTGCTCGCGACGCTTCACCACCATCGAGACGGCCAGCCTCTCAGTGGTGAAGAGGTCAGGGGTGGTGGAGCCGTTCAGCCGGGAGAAGATCGTCAACGGCGTGCGGAAGGCCTGCCAGGGGCGGCCGGTGAGCGAGGACGACCTCGCGCTCCTCGCGCAGCGGGTCGAGGAGACCCTCCGCGGCACCGGCAGCGCCGAGCTGGACGCGCACGAGATCGGCCTGGCGATCCTCGGCCCGCTGCGCGACCTGGACGAGGTCGCGTACCTGCGGTTCGCGAGCGTCTACCAGGCCTTCGAGTCCCTGGAGGACTTCGACGCGGCGATCACCGCGCTGCGCGTCGAGCACTCGCCGGACTCGCCCGCCGAGTCCTAACCGGGCCCGCTGAGTCCTGACCCGCGGGGCGCGCCGCCCTCAGCCCCGGTCGACGATCTCCTGCCGAACCACGCGGCGCAGCACCTTGCCGATCTGTGAGCGTGGCAGCTCCGTCAGGATCACCAGGTCGCGCGGCTGGGCGTAGCGGGCCAGCCGCTCCTCGCTCCAGGCCCGGACGGCCGACAGCTCGATCTTGGTCACGCCCTCCGCCAGGACGATGGCCGCCACCACCTTCTCGCCCAGGTCGCCACCCGGGACGCCGACTACCGCGACGTCGGAGATCTCGGCCATCCCCCGGAGCTGCTCCTCGACCTGCGATGGGTAGACGTTGAAGCCGCCGGTGATGATGACCTCCTTGATCCGGTCCACCAGGCGGACGAACCCGTCGGCCTCCATCACCACGATGTCGCCCGTTCGCAGCCACTTGCGGCCGTCCCGCTCGATCAGCATCTGGTCGGTCTCGTCCGGACGCTCCCAATAGCCGTCGAACACCTGCGGTCCGCTGATCAGCAGCTCGCCGCGCTCGCCGAGCGGCACGTCGCGGCTCGGGTCCTCGGGATCCACGATGCGGATGTGGGTGGACGGGAACGGCACCCCGAGCATCCCCGGCCGGCGCGCCGTCGACATCGGGTTGCCCAGCGCGACGGGCGAGGTCTCGGTCAGCCCGTACCCCTCGACGAGGAGTCCGCCGGTGACGTCCTCCCAGGCCTTGGCGGTTGCGGTGGGTAGGCTCATCGCCCCCGAGATCGAGTGGGTGATAGACGTCAGGTCGGTGCCGGTCCGGCGGGCGGCCTCCGCGAGGCGCTCGAACATCGGTGGCACGCCGGGGATGAACGTGGCGGGCCGTCGCCTCTGCGCCTCGAGCACCATGGCGACGTCGAACCTCGGGAAGATCACCACCGTCGCGGCGATGCGGATCGCATAGGTCAGGCACAGCAGGAGGCCGAATGCGTGGAAGAAGGGCAGTGCGGCATACACGGTCTCGGTCGCGCTCTTGTGCTGGGTCCAGGCGTGGCCCTGGGCGGCATTCGCGACCAGGTGCCGGTGGCGGAGCACGGCTCCCCGCGGGGTTCCGGTGGTCCCACCCGTGTACTGGAGCGCTGCGACGTCGTCGACCGATGGCTCCGGGTAGTCGGCCGGCAGGGGACGGGCGCTGCGGACGAACCGGCTCCAGCGCAGCACCCCGGCATCCCGCGAGACGCGACTGCGCATCGCGGCGCGGGTCTCGCGGACCGACGGGACCGGAAGGTGCAGCGCCGCCCGCTTGATGCCGGGCAGGTCACTGGTGAGGTCTACGACGACGACGCCGTGCAGATCCGTACGTTCCCGGACGGCGAGCACCGCCGCGGCGGCCTTCTCCCAGACGATCGCTACGACCGCCCCGCTGTCGCGCAGCTGGTGCTCGAGCTCGTCGGCGGTGTAGGTCGGGTTGTGCTCGACGACGACGGCGCCGAGCCGGAGCACCGCGTAGAACGCCACGACGTGGGTCGGGCAGTTGGGCAGCACGATCGCCACGCGGTCGCCGGGGCGCACCCCGAGCTCGCGGAGCGCCTCGGCGGCACGGTTGACCCGGCGAACGAGGGTGTCGTAGGTGGTGACCGATCCCATGAAGTCCAGGGCCACCCTCGAGGGGTGGGCTGCGGCCGATCGGTAGAGCGCGGCGGTGACCGGCTCGTCGGGGGTGTCGATGTCCGCGGGGACGCCGGGGGAGTAGGTGTCGAGCCAGGGGCGCGAGGCGAGGTTCACCCCGCCAGTCTAACCTACGATCGCGTAGGTTACTCGTCCGTAACCAGGTGAAACCTCGAGACTCGGAACGGCCGCGCGGGGCAATGCGCTGGTAACGGGGCGGGCCACCGGCGCAGACTGGGGGTGCAGGTCTCGCCCGCGGGCGCCGGGCTGCCGGGAGTGCGGACGCCCCGTGGGCCGCACGTGCTACAGACGGAGGGTGAGATGGCGGCGGACCAGGACGGGGGCGCCCGGAAGGGCGCACCGAAGACGGCGGCCAAGAAGCCCGCCGCGGGCGCGAAGTCCGCGGCGAAGGAGGCGACCGCCGCCGCCAAGAGCGCCAAGGGGGAGCCGGCCGGCGCGGCAACCGGCGCACCCAAGGATGCGAAGGCCCGGTTCAAGGAGGCGCTCGAGCGCAAGCGGGCGACCGCGCGCCGCGAGGGCGAGGCGCGCCGCAACACCGGTTCGGTGCACGGCTCGGAGGTCGCGGGGAGCACCCGCCGGACCTACCGCCGCAAGACCGGTTGAGAGGTCCGATCAGGACAGCAGGCGCAGCCGGATCGTCTGCGGCATGGTCTGGAGCACCTCGCGGACCTCGGGCGATGGCGCGGCGGCGATGTCGGTGACCACGTAGCCGTACTCGCCACGGGTGGCAAGCAGCTGGCCCTCGATGTTCACGCCGTGCTCGGCGAGAGTCTGGTTGATCCCGGCGAGCACACCTGGGGTGTTCCGGTGCAGGTGGGTCAGGCGGTGCGAGCCGGCCCTCGCCTCGAGGGCGAGGTTCGGCAGGTTGACGCTCAGCGTGGTCGACCCGATCGTCAGGTAGTCGCGGAGCTTGCTGGACACGAAGTGCCCGATCGCCTCCTGCGCCTCCTCGGTGGACCCACCGATGTGCGGGGTGAGGATCACGTTCGGCAGGCCGCGCAGCTCGCAGTCGAAGGGGTCGCCCCGCCGCTTCGGCTCGTTGGTGAACACGTCGACCGCCGCGCCGCTGATGTGACCGGCGAGCACCGCGTCACGCAGCGCCGCGTAGTCGACCACGAAGCCCCGGGAGAGGTTGAGGAAGATCGAACCGCGCTTCATCCGCTCGAACTGCGGGCCGCCGAAGAGGCCCGCATTGCCCGGCCGGCCGTCCACGTGCAGGGTGACGACGTCCGCCTGCTCCAGCAGCTGGTCGAGGCTCGCCATCCGCCGCGCATTCCCCAGCGACGGCCGCTCCGCGGTGTCGTGGAAGACGACCGTCATGCCCATCGACTCCGCGAGCACCGAGAGCTGAGTGCCGATGTTCCCGTAGCCGACGATGCCCAGCGTGCGCCCGCGCACCTCGTGCGCGCCCTCCGCCGACTTGTCCCAGACGCCGGCGTGCAGGGCCGTGTCGCGTTCCGTCAGCCGGCGCAGCAGCGCGATGATCTCGGCCAGCGCGAGCTCGACCACCGACCTGGTGTTGGAGAACGGCGCGTTGAACACCGCGATGCCGCGCTCGGACGCCGCGCGCAGGTCGATCTGGTTTGTGCCGATGCAGTAGGCGCCGATCGCGCGCAGGTCGCCGCTCGCCCCCAGGACCCGCTCGGTGACCTGGGTCTTGGAGCGGATGCCGAGCAGCTTGACGCCGGCGAGCGACTCGATGAGCTCGTCCTCATCGAGGGCGCCGGTGCGCGTCGTCACCGCCGCCCCGTGGTCGCTCAGGATCGTGGCGGCGAGCGGATGAAGGTTCTCCAGCAGCAGGGCGCGTAGCACGACCCTATGGTGGCCCTCCGATGCCCCGCGCGGGAAACCGGCTCGCAGGGCGGACGCCCGGATTGCGCCGGGCGCGCCGGGCCGTCGCGGTCCAGACTGATCTGGTGAACCGAGCCGATCGCCGGACCCGCCGCCTGCTGCGCCAGATGGATCGCGCGGCCGCGTCCGCGCGTCGACCGAGGCGACGTCCCGGCGGGATCCTGGCCGGGCTCGTGATCGCCCTGGCCTTCACGCTCGCGGGCGCCGCGGTCCTGGCCACCGTCGGGTGGGACCCGGCGGACCTCCTCCGCCCGCGCGCCTACATCGACGTCGAGGGCCGGGCGGTGGCGATCCCGCGGCCGGAGCCCTCGGACGGACGGCTCGCGGACGAGGTGCCGGTGACCACCCAGGGCGAGCACGCCTTCCTGCACACCGACGACGCGGGCGGGCCGGTGGGGTACGACCCGTGCCGCCCGGTGCGCTACGTGATCCGGCCGGACGGCGCGCCCGAGCACGCCGATGCGCTCCTGGCCGAGGCGACGGCGATCATCGCCGATGCCACCGGACTGGTGCTGCAGTACGCGGGGAGGACCGATGAGGCGCCGTCCGTCGACCGCCCGCTGATCCAGCCGGAGCGGTACGGCGACGGTTGGGCGCCGCTGCTGGTCGCCTGGTCCGATCCCTCCGAGATGCCCGAGCTGGCGGGCGAGGTGGCCGGCGTGGGAGGTTCCGCCGCCGTCCCCGGTGCCAACGGCACCGGCCTGTGGCTCGTGGCCGGTCGAGTGGTGTTCGACGCGCCGGACCTCGCCGAACTAATGCGCCGGGAGAACGGCTACGGCCAGGCCCGGGCGATCGTGATCCACGAGCTCGCCCACGCCCTCGGGCTCGACCACGTCGCCGACCCGGACGAGCTGATGCACCCGGTCACGTCGAACCGGCTCGACCTGGGCCCCGGCGACCGGCAGGGCCTCGCCCTTGTCGGCCAGGTGGCGTGTCAGTGAGCTTCGAGTCCCGGCACCGGGCTGGTGGTCACGACCACCAGTGACCTGGTCGGCCGCGTCATCGCGACGTACAGATCGCCCGCCCGGAGCTCGCCCGGCTCCACCAGCACCACCACGTCGAACTCGAGGCCCTTGCTGGCCCGCGGCGACATGACCGCCAGGGGGGCGTCGAGGACCGCGGCGGGCGGGCGCAGGGCGTGACCGGCCGCCGATGCGGCCAGGCGGGCCCGGAGGTCGTCGACCCGCGCCTCGGCGCCGATCACGGCCACCCGGCCGCCCGACGGCGCCGCGTGACCGGCCGCTCCCCGTAGCTCGGCAAGGGCCTCGACCGTCTCGGCCACGATCGCGTCCGCAATTGCGCCGTCGTCGGCCGCGTCCACGGGCCGCACCCGCAGCGCGTCCGGCACCTCGCGCGCGGAGGTCAGCCGGCTCACCGGCAGACCGGCCGCGCCGGCGAGGCGCTGTGCGGCGCGCGCCACCTGTGCCGGCGTCCGGTAGTTCACCGTGAGCTCCGCGGCGCGCCACGAGCCCTTGAGCACCGGATCGAGGGTCTCGGCCCAGTCCCGGGCCCCTCCCGGGGCGGAGGTCTGAGCCACGTCGCCGACGATCGTCATCGAGCGCGTCGGCACGCGCCGCAGCAGCATCCGCCAGGCCATCGCGGACAGCTCCTGGGCCTCGTCGACCACGACGTGCCCGTAGGTCCATGCCCGGTCGGCCGCGGCCCGCTCGGCGGTGGTGCCGGACGGCCCGCTGTGGGCGAAGCGGTCGGCGAGCAGCTCCGCGCTGACCAGCCCGCCCGCCCCGGAGGTGCGGAGCACCTGGCGGGCGTACTCGACGTCGTCGGCGCGTCGCCGCGCCTCCGCCGCCGCCTGGGCGCGCTGGGCCTGGTCGTCCTCACCCAGGAGCTCCGCGGCCTCGTCGAGCAGCGGCACGTCGGCCGGGGTCCAGGGTTCGTCGGGCTCGCGCAGCAGCGCGGCGCGCTCCGCCTCCGCAAGCTCGGGCGCCGCGGCCTCGAGCCGGTGCGGCTTTGTCAGCAGGTCGGAGACCAGGCGCTGCGGAGTCAGGGGCATCCAGGCGAGGTTGAGCGCGATGCGCACCTCGCGGGTGGTGCGCAGCTCCTCGGTGAGGTCGGCGCGATCCTCCGGCCCCAACGGGTAGCCGCTCTGCTCGACCCACTGCGCGGCGAGCTGGCTCAGCATCTCCCGCACGAAGGCGACCCGGGCGATGTTGTGCGGCCGGCCGGACCGGCGGGCCCGGGTGATCGCCTCCGCCACGGTGTCGGGGCGGATGACCACCTGCGTGCCGTCGACCGAGACCTCGACCGGTGCCTGCGGTACCCGCTGCCGCTGGCGCACGGCGCGCGCGATCACGCGGGCCATCACGGCCCGGCCCTTGATCTCGGCGACCGCGTCCGGCTCGGTCCCGTCGGCGACGACGCCCGGGAACAGGTCGGCGACGGTGGCCGTAACGACACCGGTCTCGCCGAGGGAGGGCAGCACCTGGTCGATGTAGCGCAGGAACACCCGACTCGGTCCGAGGAGCAGCACCCCGGAGCGCTCGAGCGTCCGACGGTGCGCGTACAGCAGGTAAGCCGCGCGATGCAGGGCCACCGCCGTCTTCCCGGTTCCCGGCCCGCCCTGGACCACCAGGGCCCCCGCCAGGTCGGAGCGGATGATGGCGTCCTGCTCGGCCTGGATGGTGGCGACGATGTCCCCCATCCGGCCGGTCCGCACCGCGGCCAGCGACGCGAGCAGGGCCCCCTCGCCCGAGAGCGCGCCGACCGCAGTCGTCCCGTTCGTGCCGATCGCGGCGAGGTCCAGCACCTCGTCCTCGATCCCGGTCACCGCCCGATCCCTGGTGACCAGGTGCCGCCGGAGCAGCACCCCCTCCGGCCTGGCGGAAGTCGCTCGGTAGAAGGGCTGGGCCGCCGGCGCGCGCCAGTCGGTCAGGAGCGTGCTGTGCTCGGCGTCCGTGAGGCCGATCCGGCCGATGTACCGGGTGGTCTCGTCGGTCAGGTCGAGGCGCCCGAACACCAGCCGCTGCTCGACGGCGTCCAGCTGTGCGAGACGGTCCTCGTAGAGGGTGGCGAACGCGTCCCGCTCGGAGCGGTTCTGCGGGGAGCCCGAGGGGCCGCTCCGCCGCACCGTGGCGAGGCGCTCCGCCGTCTGCGCGCGCAACTCGTCGAGCCGTGCGTAGCGGGCGTCGAGCGCGGCCTGCTCCTCGCGCAGCTGGTCCGTGCTGTTGGTCACAGGCCCCCCTCCAGGTCGTCCGGTCGCAGGCCGACCGTCCATTATCCGCCCGCTCCGGGGATCGGGGGGACCGTTTCACCCGGATGGCCCAAGATCGGCACCGCTTTAGGGTGAGTGGCCCCGGGCGCAGCGCCTACCAACGACGGCCGGCGAGCGCATCCGGCAGCCCCGACCGTAGGATCGGCCCGCAGACGGCGAAAGGTGACGCGTGCCCTTCCACCAGCCAACTCCGAGGCCGCTCACGGTCCTGCTCGTCGAGGACGACGACGGCGACGCCTTGCTGACGACCGAGATGTTCGCCGCGGCTGACGGGCCCGTCGACCTGCGGCGGGCGCGGACTCTCGAGGAGGCCTTCGGCCAGCTTGACGTGGACTGCGTGCTGCTCGACCTCGGGCTCCCGGGGTGCGTCGAGCTGGAGGCGCTGGAGCGGCTGCAGCGAGTTCCCTCGCTGCCGGCGGTCGTCGTGATCACCGGTCTCGCCGCGACCGGGATGGGACTGCGCGCGGCGGCGGCGGGCGCCCAGGACTACCTGGTCAAGGGCGAGCTCGACCCGGATCTGCTCCTCCGCTCGGTCAGGTACGCGGTCGAGCGGCGGCGCGCCGAGGCCCAGGAGCGCGAGCTGTACCGCGCACAGCTGCGCCAGTACGAGACGGGACGCCTCGAACACGCCCTCCTGCCGACCCCCCTCGTGACCGACCCCGCGATCGAGGTGCAGGTCGGCTACCGCGCGGGTCGGGACGGCCTGCTCGGCGGGGACTTCTACGACGTGGTCCAGTGCGCCGACGGCTCGGTGCTCGCCGTGGTCGGTGACGTCGCCGGGCACGGGCCCGACGAGGCGGCGCTCGGGGCCTCGCTCCGCACGGCCTGGCGAACCCTGGTGCTGGCAGGCCTGCCGGCCCGCGAGCAGCTCGTGGTGCTGGAACGGGTGCTGGAGTCCGAGCGGCACGCGCCGGAGGTCTTCGTCACCCTCGTGATGGCCGACGTCGCGCCCGACCGGGCCGCGGTGGACATCTATCTGTGCGGTCACCCGGCGCCCTTCCTGCTCGGCGACCCGACGGAGGTCCTGCCGAGCCGACGTCGCGGTCGGGCGCTGGGCATCCCGGTGGAAGGTTCATGGGAGCCGATCCGGGTCGAGCTCGCCGCGCCCTGGCGAGTGATGCTCTTCACCGACGGCCTCTTCGAGCCGACGGTGGACGGTGGGCGGGAGCGGCTGGGGATGGCCGGCCTGCTGGACCTGACGGGGGAGCTGGTCCGCTCGGACGGGGCCCTGACGGCGGGCGCCGAACCTCTGGTGGAGCGGATCCTGGAGGCCGTCACCAACCGGCACGGCGACGCACTCACCGACGACGCCGCCCTTGTGGTGCTCGGCTGGGGCGCGACCCGTGGCTGAGCCCGCCCTGCCCGCCGCCGACCCGATATCGCTGCGGACCCGGTTGGGCCGGACGCTGATCGGGGCGGCCGGCGTCCTTGCCCTCGTGATCAGCGCGGCGGGTGTCTCGCTCGCGATAATGCGGGATCGCCAGTCGGTGATCGTCGACGTGCTGTTCCACGCGATCAGTGAGGCCGACATCGGGCACGTCACGTTGCTCGACGTCGACTCGGCCGTCCGCGGCTACGCCACGAGCGGCAACCCGATCGCCCTGGAGACCCTGGATCGGCTGACTGCCGATGGCGACCCGGACGGACCCGAGGTCGAGTCCCTGCTCGTCGCCACGTTCGGCGACGACCACCCGATCCTGACGGCGCGCAGGGAGCTCGCCGCGGTGGTCGGTACCTGGAACGAGAACCACCTGCAGCCGGTGATCGAGGCCGTGGACGCCGGGGGCCCGGAGGCGGTGACGCCCGCGGAGCTGGCTGAGGGGGCCGTCGTCTTCGCCGAGGTCGACACCCGGATGCGGGCCTACTCCGACATGCTGCGCGCGGAGCGCGAGCGGGTCGTGGGTCAGCTCGCCCTCGCCACCGACGTCTTCTCGGTTGCCTTCCTGGTTGTCGTCTCCGCCGCCCTCGGGGCGGGCCTGCTGCTCTGGCGATACCTGAGGCGGTGGGTCACCGAGCCCCTCGCAGCGATGGCGCTCGACGTGCGGCGGGTCGCGAGCGGTGAGATCGAGCACGAGGTGAAGGCGACGGGTCCCGGCGAGGTGGGCGACGTGGCGCGGGACGTCGAGGTGATGCGGGCAAGGCTCGCGCTCCTGCTCGCCCGGTCCGCCGCCGCGCAGGAGGAGCTCGCGGCGTCGCACGCGGCCCTCGAGGAGCAGACCGAGGAGCTGCGCCGGTCGAACCGGGACCTGGAGCAGTTCGCCTACGTGGCCTCGCACGACCTCCAGGAGCCGCTGCGCAAGGTGGCCAGCTTCACCCAGCTCCTCGCCAACAGGTACGGCGACAAGCTCGACGACCGGGCGCACGAGTACATCGTCTTCGCGGTGGATGGTGCGACGCGGATGCAGCGCCTGATCAGCGATCTGCTCGGGTTCTCCCGGGTCGGCAGGATCGGTGGCGAGGTGAGCGACGTCGCACTGACCGAGGTCCTGGCCGAGGCGATCGACGACCTGCGCGAGGCGATCGACGCGGCGGGCGCCATCGTCACCGCCGGGCCGCTGCCGACCGTCCGGGGCGAGCGACCACTCCTGGTGCAGCTCCTGACGAACCTGATCGGCAACGCCGTGAAGTTCCGCGACCCGGAGCGACCCGCCGAGGTGCGGTTGGACGCCAGGCGGGTCGGGGAGCACTGGGAGCTGCGCTGCTCGGACAACGGGATCGGGATCGATCCCCAGTACGCGGAGCGCGTCTTCGTGATCTTCCAGCGACTGCACGCCCGCGACGTGTACGAGGGCACGGGGATCGGCCTCGCCGTCTGCAAGAAGATCGTCGAATACCACGGCGGCGACATCTGGATCGAGCCGGGCGAGCAGCACGGCACGACCGTCGCGTGGACCCTTCCTTCCGGCTCCGGACCGGGTACGGTCAAGCCTCGGACACCGCGCACCCGCACCGAGGAGGAGCATGCCTGAGCACAAGGTCATCGACGTGCTGCTGGTCGAGGACGACCCGGGCGACGTGCTGATGACGCGCGAGGCGTTGGCCGACAACAAGGTGACGAACCGGCTCTTCGTCGTGAGCGACGGCGTGGCGGCGATGCAGTACCTGCGCCGCGAGGGCGATTACGCCGATGCCGTGTGGCCCGATCTCGTGCTCCTCGACCTCAACCTGCCGAAGATGGACGGCCGCGAGGTGCTGGCGGCGATCAAGTCCGACGAGGAGCTGTGCCGGGTCCCGGTCGTCGTGCTCACCACGTCGGACGCGGAGGAGGACGTGCTGCGGAGCTACGCGCTGCACGCCAACGCCTACGTCACCAAGCCGGTGGACTTCGACCGGTTCATCGAGGTGGTCCGCAAGATCGACGACTTCTTCGTCTCGGTGGTCCGGCTCCCCTCGCACTGACCGGCCAGTCCGGCGCCGCGCTGCAGGCTTCGCAACGCGTCGCCGAGCGCGGAATGCCCGCGCGCACCATCGGCGTTGACCCGATATCCCCCGACCCCGCGGGCGGTGACATCAGGGAGCGATGGACGATGGAAGACCGCGACCTCTACACGGTCGATGAGGAAGTGGCGCGCGACCTCGACTCGGCACGCCCGACGCTCCTGCACATGGTGAGCGGCTTCGTCGACGCGGGCAGCGCGGGAGAGGTGGTCGGTGAGCACCTGACGGAGCGCTACGACCCGCGACGGCTGGTCACGTTCGACGTCGATCAGCTGCTCGACTACCGGGCGCGCCGCCCGACCATGACCTTCGACTCGTCGTCGTGGAGCCACTACGACGAGCCTGAGCTGGTCATCGACCTGCTCCGGGACGCGGCGGGAACGCCCTTCCTCCTGATGCACGGCGCGGAGCCCGACTTCCAGTGGGAGCGGTTCGCGGCTGCGGTGCGTGACGTCGTCGAGCGCTTCGACGTCCCGCTGACCGTCGGGGTCAACGGCATCCCGATGGGGGTGCCGCACACGCGCCCGCTCGGCGTGACCGCCCATGGTTCCAGCAGGGAGCTCGCCTCGGGCGCCTGGACCGGGACCATCCTGGTCCCGGCGAGCATCGGCGCGCTGCTGGAGTACCGGCTGGGGCGATGGGGGCACGACGCGATGGGCTTCGCCGTGCACGTCCCGCACTACCTCGCGCCGTCCACCTATCCGCAGGCGGCCA
Organism: uncultured Actinotalea sp.; assembly: GCA_964349585.1. Classification (GTDB taxonomy): domain Bacteria; phylum Actinomycetota; class Actinomycetes; order Actinomycetales; family Cellulomonadaceae; genus Actinotalea. Next base: position 45,312 of record CAYGGX010000005.1, on the reverse strand, counting down.
TCGTCGCGCTTGAGCACCTCGAGCATGCGACGGGCCTGGAGCTGGAGCCGCAGGTGCTCGAGGCCGCCGCCCGGGATGCCGAGCGCGAGATCGATCGCCAGGTCTCCGGGTCGCAGGAGGTCGCGGCAGTGGTCGCGGCGCTCGAGGAGCAGTACGACTCCTTCTCCCGCGCACTGGGGACCACGTCGCTGCTCGCTGGGACCGCCGAGTTCCCGAGCGCGGACGAGCTCGGCGCCGAGTTCGAGAGGTACCTCGCCGAGCAGGCGCGGCCCGAGTCCTGACGTGCCCTTCCGACGCGTCCGGCGGGCCCGGACGGCCGGGAGTCTCGCGCCGCTTCGGGGCCCAGCATTCTGTGGCGCCCCCGGACGGCGTCGTGCCATGCTTGCGCGTGTTGCAGTGGCATTTCCTGGCCCTGGCCGTAGAAGGCCCCGTCACGACCTGTCTGAGGTCTGCGGTGCAGGACGTGGGACGAGGCATTGCGGCACGGTGATCGGGCACAGGGTCAGGTCACGATGTCCGGCGGATGGACAGAAGGACAGGAACAGCATGGCGCAGGGCGCGGTGAAGTGGTTCAACGCTGAGAAGGGTTACGGGTTCATCGCCCAGGAGGGCGGTGGCCCCGACGTGTTCGTGCACTACTCGGCGATCGACGTCCAGGGGTACAAGTCGCTCGAGGAGGCCCAGAAGGTCGAGTTCGAGATCACCCAGGGACCCAAGGGCCCCCAGGCGGAGAACGTACGACCCATCTGACTTGACGACGCGGGAGGCCGCCCCGCGGGGTGGCCTCCTCGCCTCTCGGTCAGCGCGCCGGATCGTCCCGGAGCGGAGCAGCGGCGGCCACGAACGAGTCCAGCTCGGGCCCGTGCAGCAGTCGCGCGGGGACGGCGAGAGAGCGCAGCCTTCGGGCGAGCGTCGCGTCGTCGAGGACCTGCGAGAGGGAACCTGCGATCACGACGTTCCCGTGCCGTCGGCCCTTGACCTGACCGGGCTCGGCGATCACCGCGACGTCCGGGAGGACCTCCTTGAAGGTGGCCGCCTCGGCCCGGGCCAGGCGCAGCGGCGGACGGTCGGCGCAGTTGGCGAGGTACAGCCCACCCGGTCGGAGGGTCCCGGCGACGAGCCGGACGAACTCGACGGTGCACAGGTGCGCGGGCGTGGTGTCCGGGGCGAACACGTCCCGGACGACGACGTCCACGCTCCCGGGGGCGACCGAGGCCAGGACCTGCCGCGCCTCGCCGACCCTGATCCGCAGAGCGGGGGACCGGGGGAGCGCGAACCACTCGCGCGCTAGGCGGACCAGCTCGGCATCGACATCGACCGCCAGCTGCGCCGAGCCGGGACGCTCGGCGTCAACCCAACGAGCGAACGTGCAGGCGCCCGCGCCGAGATGGAGCACGGTCAGCGGGCCCGCGGTGGTGCGCTCCACCACGGCGGCCATGTACTGCATGTACTCGAACTCCAGCCAGCGCGGGTCGTCGACGTCGTTGAAGGAGCTGGGGACTCCGTTGACCAGCACCGTGACCTGGCCGGGCGCGTGCCGCTCCCGCCGGAGCTCGGCGAAGCCCGTGCTGATGGGGACCCGCCCCTGCGGAAGGTGGTCCGTGGACGCCCGCCTCCGGTCGCTGCGACGCCCCATGGGGCCACCCTACGCAGAGCGCGGGGCCTTGACTGGGTCGAACACATGTTCGACAATGTACGAGGGAGGTGCCTGATGAGCGCTACGAGTCGACCCAGCCTTCCGGCGGCCGCGCTCGAGCTGCTGGCCAAGAGCGACGCGGAGCTGGTCGCCGCGACGCTCGCTTCCGAGCCCGCGGACCGCCTCTGGCATGCGCACATGGCGGCGCTGCGGGCGGGAGCCGCGCTGCTGCACGCGACGGGTCGGCCCGCGCGCCGGGGTGTGCGTACCGTGTGGGACATGGTGGCCGTGGCGGAGCCCGAGCTGGCCGGCCGGGCGGCGTTCTTCGCGGACAACGCCGCGGCGCGATCGGCCGTCGAGGCGGGCCGCAGGCACGTCGTCGACGAGGACCGAGCCGAGCGGGCGGTGGCCGAGGCGGAGGACTTCCACGCGGCCGTCCGTGCGCGGCTGGGCCTGACGGCGGGGGACGTCTCGCAGCTGCGGTTCGCCTCGTGAGTCGCCGAACCAGCGGTCCGGTCAGCCGGGGCTGGGGCACGGACGAGACCGGGTGCTCGATGCTGCACGTCGACATGGACGCCTTCTTCGCGTCGGTCGAGCTGGCACGCCGGCCGGAACTGCGGGACCGGCCCCTGATCGTCGGCGGGGAGGGCCGTTCGGTCGTGCTGGCGGCGAGCTACCCGGCTCGAGCGTTCGGCGTGCACTCCGCGATGCCGATGTCCCTCGCGCGGCGGTTGTGCCCGCAGGCGGTGGTCGTGCCCCCGGACCACCGCAGGTACCGCGAGGTCTCGGCTGCGGTGATGGAGATCCTGGGCGAGGTCACCGCGCTGGTCGAACAGGTGAGCGTCGACGAGGCGTTCCTGGACGTCTCGGGTGCCTGGCGCCGACTCGGGTCGCCCACCCAGATCGCCGACCTGATCCGCCGCCGCGTCTCGACGGAGCAGGGCGTCACCTGCTCCGTGGGGATCGCCACCACCAAGTTCGTGGCCAAGCTCGCCTCGGGCTTCGCCAAGCCCGACGGGGTCATCCTGATCCCCGCCGACGCCACCGTCGCCTTCCTGCACGGCCTGGAGGTCGGCGCGCTCTGGGGGGTCGGCGACCGCACCCGGGAGGCTCTGGCCCGGTGGGGCATCACGACGGTCGCCCAGCTTGCCGAGTCCGACGTGCGCACGGTGCAGCGCGCGGTCGGATCGGTCGTCGGTTCGCACCTGCACGACCTCGCCTGGGGACGCGACCCCAGGCCCGTGGTCCCCGAGCGTCAGGAGAAGAGCATCGGCGCCGAGACCACCTTCGAGGCGGACACGCGGGACCTCGGCGTCGTCGGCGACCACCTGCTGGCCCTCGCCGACAAGTGCTCGGCGAGCCTTCGGGCAAGGGGCCTGGTGGGCCGGACGGTTGTGCTGAAGGTGCGCAACGCCGACTTCGAGACCGTGACCCGGTCGAGGACGCTCACCGTGCCGACCGACCTGGGCAGCGAGGTCTTTCGGACGGCGCGGGAGCTGCTGGATACGGTCGCCCTCGGCGGGCCCGCGGTCCGGTTGATCGGGGTACGCGTCGAGGGTCTGAGCCGCGCCGACGCTCGCCAGCTGACACTCGAGGAGGCGACCGCCGGTGACACCGTCGCACGACGCCGGGCAGAGGGCGTGATGGATGAGGTCCGCGACCGCTTCGGGGTCGGCGCCGTGCTGCCCGGCGCCGTGGTCCCGCGGCGCGCTCAACTACCGCCCACCGCACCAGGGATCTATCCTGATGAGAACAGGTGAGACCAGGAGGTACCCAGATGCCTCTGTCCGAGTACGAGCAGCGCGTGCTGGAGCAGATGGAGCAGCAGCTCACGTCTGACGACCCCAAACTCGTCAGCGCGCTGCAGGGTGGTGCCACGGGCTCGGTCCGCCGCTGGCTCCTCACCGGAGCGGGCGCACTGGTCGGCCTCGTCGTTCTGGTGGTCGGGGCGGTGACGAGTCTGCTGATCGTCGGCGTGCTCGGGTTCGTGACCATGTTCGTCGCCGTGTTGTTCGCCTTCTCGCCCCCGCGCCGCCGCGGCCCCGCCGGCGTCGTCGGCCCCGACGGGCGGGTTCGGCCCAAGGGCGCCGAGAAGCCGGGCCTCTCGGACCGGCTGGAGAAGCGCTGGGATCGGCGCCGCGACGAGCGCGAGCGCTGACGCTGCAAACCTCGCCGACCTGGCGGGCCGCCAGGCCCTGAGGCGTCCGGCCCGGTTCTGACGGTCGCCCCCGCCGCCCGCGCCGCTACCGCTTCGCGGCGCGCAACCTGCCGTCGACGGTGGTCGGGTCGGCGGCCAGCGGGAGTTCGGCGGCGATCACCCAGGCGCGGAGGTCCTCGGGGCTGCGTGGGACGAGCGTCGGCGCGTACCGCTCGTTCTCCACTGCGGCGACCAGGGCGTCCAGCGCGGCCCGGGCTTCGGTGGTCTCCGCGTCCCTCGGGTAGTGCTCCCGGACGACCGCCGCGGCCTGCCGCGGCGTCGTGGCGTCGCTCCAGCCCACTCCGTGGATCTCCATCAGCAGGCGCAGGCGCGTCCACCACTCGTCCGGGCCGTGCGGCTGCGCCGCCCACCGCCGCCGTCGGAGCCACAGTCCGAACCCCGCGCCGCCGCCTGTCGCCAGGGCGGCCGAGATCCCGATGACGAGCGGGATCGGAACCTCGGCCCCGGCGATCGTCACGTAACCCGGCGCGCTCCCGCCGCCGGATCCCTGCTGCTGGCCCGGAGCCGCCGTCTGGCCCGCTCCCGTCTGGAACTCGTCGGGGATCGGTGCGCCGACGCCGAGGAACGGGTCGGCGTAGGTGGGCGGTGGCCCGGACTGACGCGCCGGCGTGGGCTCGAAGCGGACCCAGCCGGCGCCCTCGAAGTAGATCTCGGGCCAGGTGTGCGCAAGCCGGGCGGTGACCTCCCACGTCCGGGTGAGGTTCTGGTCCCGCCGTCCCGGGAGGAAGCCGACCGCCATCCGCGCGGGGAGGCCTATCGACCGGGCCATGATGGTCATCGCAGTGGCGTACTGGACGCAGTACCCACTGCGCTCGTTGAGGAAGTCCCAGACGGCGTCGCCGGTCTGCGGCGGCGGGACGCGGGTGTCGTAGGTGAAGAGCTGCAGGTCCCGGAAGTACATCTGGATCGCGAGCGCTCGCCCGTAGTCGTCGGTTGCTTCGGCGGTGACCTCCTGCGCGAGGGCGCGGATCTCGTCCTCGAAGTCCGACGCCGGCACCTGCAGGTACTGCGCCAGGCCGGGCGGCCGGCCGGCCTGGTCCTGGCGCAGGACGTCGGCGGTCAACCGCCGGGGCTCGACCTGCAGGACGTAGTTGAGGCCGCGGGTGTTTGTGTTGGCGCCGACCACCTCGTCGCGCCGGTCGTCGTACCGCCAGCTGCCGTCCGCATCCACGGTCCGCGGGTCGGTCGGGATCGGCAGGTGATCCTGGCTGAGCCCGATGACCGCCACCCGGACCTCCATGGGCTCACCGGTCGTGCCCTCGGCCTCGTTCCGCGGCCAGAGCCGCCCCGTCGCGCTGCGCAGCCCGCTCGGGTTGCTGCCCCGCTTCCACTCCTGGCCGTCGAACAGGCTCATCGTGTACATCCGCAAGGGGCCGAGCGCGGGCCCGTCGGTCGTGTACCTGAGCAGCGGCCGATCGGAGCGCTGCGCGAGGTCGGCCCGCATGTCGAGGTCTGTGGACACCTGCAGCGGGCTGTCCGACAGGTTCTGCCCGCCCCAGGAGGACGGGATCCGGACCGAGTCGTAGAACGGGAGAGCCGCCGCGCCGGCGGCGAGCACCAGCGCCAGACCCGTGATGCCGGCGGCGACCACCGTGACCGCGGTCGCCTCCTCTCCGGCCGACCGGTGCAGCTGGCGGCGGTGGGTGAGCGCAAGCAGCAGCAGGAAGCAGACCCCACCGATCGCGAGCAACCAGAGGGAGGGCCGTCGCTCGAGGAACACGACGGGCATCCAGAGCGCGGCGATCACGACGCCCCCCAGCCCGGCCCGGCCCAGCCCGAGGACGACCAGGTCCGCCAGCAGGTAGGCAGCCACGGCCCCTGCGACGACCAGCAGGTCAAGGCCGCGGGTCGTGGCGACGGGGATGGCGCCGTCCACGATTGCCTGCACTCCCGAGCCCACCAGGGCCTGCAGGCGATCGAGGGTCTCGGTCGTCGGTTGTGGGACGGACATGCCGGGGCCCGCACCGCCGTAGCCGGCCGCCACCGCCAGCACGGCGATCAGCGCCCCCCACGCGGTGGGCAGGAACGTGGACCTGAGCAGCTGTCGCAGCGACGTGATGCTGGCCGCGAGGAGCACCACCATCGTTGCGCTGTGCAGCATCCAGGATCCCGGGGAGAGCAGCACGCCCATCGTGCCGACCCCCGCGAGGACCGCCGTCGCCAGGAGGGCGGCCCCCGCCCACAGCCTGGGCCCGCTCAGTCGCACCGCTCGGGGACTCACCGCAGGCTCCCGGCACGTTCGTCCGAACCGAGCAGCCGGTCCCAGCAGCTGCTCACGGGCTCGCCCACGTGCACCGCGCAGACCGTCCAACCGGCCCGCCGGAGCGCCTCGAGGGTGTGCGTCTCCTCGTCGGTCGCGCTCCGACCGCCCTGGCCCGACCGCACCATCGCCCAGCCGAGGTTCGCGTCGCCGAGCCGGGCCAGCGCCGCCAGCGCGTCCGGGTCGAGCCCGCCGACGACCGCGAAGACGAGCTCCGCCCCGCCGCCCTCCCGGCTCAGGGTGTCGATGGCGACCTCCAGCCAGGCGTCCCGGATCATCCGGGTGCGTGGCAGGCTCAGGTCCACCGTCTGGTCCAGCAGGGCGTCGATCGCGATGCCCTCGGTGTCCGGGTGATGGTGGTCGGTCGAGGACCCGAGGACGTCACCGCCCAGCAGGCGCACCCGGTGACCGGATCGGACGAGGGCGACCGCGACCGACGCGGCGACCGAGATCGACCACTCCGCGGCCGCGTCGTCGGGCGGGATGTCCAGCACCACGCTCACCGGACGGCGGGCCGAGCGCTCGTCCTGCCGGACTACCAGCTCGTTGCGCCGGGCGCTGGAACGCCAGTGCACGCGCCGGAGGTCGTCGCCCATCCGGTAGTCGCGGAGCAGGGCGTCGTCCGCGGCCGGCATCCGCGACCCGGTGGCCGCTCGGTCGAGATCCGTCGAGGCGGTCCTCGTGTCGACGGCCAGCGGGCTGATCTTCGGCCGGACCGCCACGCGCATCGGGGGGCCGAGCGGACCCGACCAGCGCGCCGCGCCGAACGCGTCGAGACGCTGGACCTGCAGCGGACCGATCACCCACCGGCCGCGACGCTCGGGCTCGATCCGATAGCTGAGCCGGAGGGACCCGCGCGCCCGGTGCACGCGGGCCCGGAGGCCGCCGGGACCGGACAGCTCACGGGCCGCCTGCTCGGAGATGTCGATGTTGTCCAGCCGGCTCCAGGTCGAGGCGCTGGCGAGGGAGATCTCGACCACAGCGGCCTGGCCGACGGTGACCGGGTGCGGGATGACGCGGCGGATCAGGTGCAGGCCGCCGCGCTCGGCGGCCCGGGCCTCGGCGGTGAGCACCGCGAAGCCGAGGCCGACCACGGCGAGCAGCAGCAGGCCGATGGTGGTGATCACCGGGACCCCCAGTAGCACCCCGAAGACGAGGGCGACCGCGCCCGTGCCGATCAGGCCGACGCCACGCGTAGTCGCCTCGACCCGCCGTTCGTCAGTCATCATCCGGTGGCGCGCCGGTTGGGGGCCACCCTCGACGAGGGGAGCCGGGTTCGGGCGACGATGGCGCCGAGGCTCTCGGTGACGGAGCGCCCGGCGAGGCGGGCGTCGGTGCTGGGCAGCAGGCGGTGCGCCAGGACGGGAAGGGCGAGCTCCTGGATGTCGTCGGGGAGCACGTGGTCGCGACCCGACATCGCCGCGAGCGCCTTCGCGGCACGCAGCAGCTGGATGGCCCCGCGGGGCGAGGCGCCGAGCCGGAGCATCGGATCGTTGCGCGTACCGTCCACGAGGTCCACCACGTACTGCTTGACCGCGGGCGCGGCGTGCAGGTGCCTGACCTGGTCGATCATCGCCGTGACGCGCTCAACCGTCGTCACGGGCCTGACGTTGGCGAGCGGGTCGGACGTCTCCTGGCGCTCGAGCATCTCGACCTCGGCCGCCCGGGACGGGTACCCGACGCTGAGCCGAGCCATGAACCGGTCGCGCTGGGCCTCGGGCAGGGCGTACGTGCCCTCCATCTCGATCGGGTTCTGGGTGGCGATGACGAGGAACGGCCGGGGCAGCCGGTGCGTCGTGCCGTCGATCGTCGCCTGGGCCTCCTGCATGCACTCCAGCAGCGCGGACTGCGTCTTGGGCGACGCGCGGTTGATCTCGTCGGCAATGACGATGTTCGCGAACACCGGCCCCGGCCGGAACTCGAACTCCTGCTGGTGCTGTCGGTAGATGGTCACGCCGGTGAGGTCGCTCGGCAGCAGGTCGGGGGTGAACTGGATCCGCCCGACGCTGCAGTCGACCGCCGCCCCCAGCGTCTTCGCCAGGGTCGTCTTGCCCACCCCGGGCACGTCCTCGAGCAGCAGGTGGCCCTCGGCGAGCAGGACGGCGACAGTCAGCCGTACCAGGTCCGGGCGCCCCGAGATCACCGTCTCCATCGCGTCGCGCACCCGCGTGGCGGTGGCGGCGAGCTCGTCGAGCTCGATGGGTGTGGGAAGCGCGTAGACCATCTCGACCCCTTCGTCGGCAGTGCACAGAGCCTAAACCGCACCGGAACCCCCCCGAGGCTCGTTGGCCGCCGCAACCACTCCACAACGCTCCACGCCGCTCGAGCCACCGCCGGGTATCGGCATCCCGGGCGGGTAGCACGCCGGTCCCGAGGCCGGTCGACGCGGCCAACCGGCCCCCTGGCCGACCTGAGCGGCTAATCCCCTCCACCTCGCCCCACCGCCCTGAGCAGCGCCGATGGCGGGCCCGACGCGCTGAGGAACCGATTTCACCCTTGCGAGTGGAGGATAGTGGAGTAATGTGGAGCCGCCTGGAGGGAAGTGGCCCCGAGGGGACCGATCAGGAAGGGGGTGTGCCGTGGCCGAAGAGCCGATCGGCGCCGCATCACCGCCATTCCTCGGCACGTACACCCCGCGCCTGGACGACAAGGGCCGACTGATCCTGCCCGCCAGGTTCCGACCCCAGCTGGCGCCGGGCCTGGTGATGACCCGGGGACAGGAGCGGTGCCTGTACGTCTTCCCGACCGCCGAGTTCCAGCGCATGCACGAGCGGATGCGGCACGCGCCGGTGACCAGCCGGGACGCCCGCGACTACCAGCGGGTCTTCCTGTCCGGCGCCCAAGACGAGATCCCGGACAAGCAGGGCCGGCTGACGGTCCCGCCGATCCTGCGCTCGTACGCCGGGCTCGACCGGGACGTGGCGGTCATCGGTGCCGGCAGCAGGGTCGAGGTCTGGGACGCGTCCGCGTGGGAGGCGTACCTCGCCGAACAGGTCGCCCGCTACTCCGACACGGCGGAGGAGGTGTTCCCCGGAGCCTTCTGAACCCAACCGCGAACCCACAGGTAGGTCCATCCGGTCCGCATCGGACGAACCCGCACGGTGAGGTCTCTCCCCGCCCGCTCTGGCGTACTTCCCCGGCGCCAGAGGGCCGCGGAGGGAGACCTGACCGGGTGGTGGAGGGCACCCGATCGGTCCGGTCCGCGACTACCGACCCTGCCCACCGCCCTTGACCGGACCAGCCAACCCAGCAGCGGCCCCCGACGCGAGATCGAGCAGGAGGTGACATGGCCGTCCCCACCCCGGGCCACGTCCCCGTCCTGCTCGCGGAGTGCCTGGATCTGCTCGCGCCGGCGATCGAGGCGAAGGGCGCCGTCGTCGTCGACATGACCCTCGGGATGGGGGGGCACGCGGAGGGCCTGCTGCGGCGCTTCCCCGGCGTGCGTCTGGTCGGGATCGACCGGGACCCCGAGGCCCTCGCCCTCGCCCGCGAGCGGCTGGCGCCGCACGTGGACCGGTGCACGACGGTGCACGCCGTTTACGACGACGTGCAACGGGTCGTCTCCCAGACCGTCGGCGCCCCCGTTCAAGGGGTGCTCGCCGACCTCGGCGTGTCCTCCATGCAGCTCGACGAGCCCGAACGCGGCTTCTCCTACATGCGCGACGCCCCCCTCGACATGCGGATGGATCCGTCGTCGGGCCCGACCGCCGCGGACGTGCTGAACACCTACCCGGAGGCGGAGCTGGTCCGGATCCTTCGGGTCTACGGCGAGGAGCGGTTCGCCCCCCGGATCGCCCGGGCCGTCGTGGCGGCGCGCGCTCGCGGTCCGCTCCGCCGGACCGCCGACCTGGTGTCGATCGTCCGGGCGTCCGTCCCCGCCGCGGCGCGGAAGGGGAACCCGGCCAAGCGGACGTTCCAGGCCATCCGGATCGAGGTCAACGGCGAGCTCGACGTGCTGGCGCGGGCGCTCCCCGCGGCGGTGGAGTGCCTGGCCGTGGGCGGGCGCATCGTCGTGCTCGCGTACCACTCCCTCGAGGACCGGCTGGTGAAGCGGACGTTCGCGCGCGGCGCGCAGTCGAGCGCGCCGCCCGGCCTGCCGGTGGAGCCCGAGACCCACGCCCCGTACCTGCGCCTGCTGACCAGGGGGGCGGGGCTGGCACCCGAGGCCGAGCGCACGGCGAACCCCCGCTCGGCGTCGGTCCGGCTCCGCGCCGCGGAGCGCATCCGGCTGACGCCCGCCCACCTGCGCGACGGGGGGTGGGTGGCATGAGCGCCGCGCACGCCACTGCGCAGCGCGTCCGCGCCCCTGCGGTCGCGCCGGTCCAGCCACGACCGCGGCTGCGGGTGGTGCCCGCTCCGGCCCAGGCGCGGACCCGGGTCCCGTTCGTGATGCTCTGCATGTCCGTGCTCGCCGCCGCGCTGCTCGGCGCGCTGCTGCTGAACACCTCGATGGCGAAGGGCGAGTACTCCCGCCTGGAGCTGCACGCCCGGCTCGCCCAGTCGACGCAGACCCAGCAGAAGATGGCCGGTGAGCTCGATCGCGCGGCGTCGCCCGCCAGGCTGGCCGAGGCCGCCCGCGGCCTCGGGATGCTGCCGGCGACCGGTGGGTACCTGCGCCTCGCCGACGGGGCCGTGCTCGGCAACCCGACCCCGGCCGGGGCGGGGTGAGCCGTGTGAGACAGCCGGGCCCGCAGCGGCGGGCGACCGGGCGCCGGGTGCCGGATCAGTCCGAGCGCCGGGCGCAGGTCCAGTCCGAGCGCCGGGGCACGCGGACGGATCCGAACCCGCCGGGTCGACCTCCGGCCGACCGCGCGCGTCCGCTGCCCGCCGAGCGGGCACGCCGCCAGCCCGCTGATCCTCGGCGGGGTGGGCCGGCGCACCCCCGCGCGACGAGCGATCCGGGGCGCGCCGTGCGGACGGTCCGCGGCGGCCGCTCCGCGGTGCAGCGCGCGACCCCCCGGCGCGCAGAGCCGGCCCCCCGCGTGGCGAGTCCGGGTCGGCGCCAGCTCGCGGTGCTCGCGGGCGTCCTGGTGGTGCTCGCGGTGCTCGCGGTTCGCCTGATCGACCTGCAGGCCCTCACCGGTCGCGACCTGGCCCGCGAGGCCCTCGATGGTCGACTCGAGAGCGCCGTGATCCCCGCGGAGCGGGGGCAGATCGTGGACCGCAACGGCGTGGTGCTGGCCACCTCCGTCGAGACCTTCGACATCGCGGCGAACCAGGTCCAGGTCGGCGAGTGGGGGCACAACGGCGAGGGCGCCGTCGAGGCCGCCGCACTGCTGTCCCCGCTGCTCGGGGTCCCCGAGGCGGAGCTGGGCGCGCGACTGGTCGGCACCCGGCAGTTCGTCTACCTGGCCAGGGGCGTCACGCCGGAGGTGCACCAGGCGGTGATGGACCTGCGGATACCGGGCATCCACGCGGAGCGGACCACCGAGCGGCTGTACCCCGCGAACACCACGGCGGGGAACCTCATCGGGTTCGTGGGCGCCGAGGGACACGGCATGGCCGGCCTGGAGCAGGTCTACGAGGCGGGACTCGCGGGCGTCCCGGGTTCGCACACCTACGAGCGCGGCCGCCGAGGCGAGCAGATCCCGACGGGTGCCGAGGAGCTGGTCCCGGCGGTGTCCGGGCGCAGCCTCGAGCTGACGATCGCAAGCGACCTGCAGTTCATGGCGCAGCAGGCGTGCGACGAGGCGGTCGCCCGCACCGGCGCGGAGTGGTGCGCGGTCGAGGTCCAGGAGGTGTCGACGGGTGCCATCCTGGTCCTCGCGGACTCCGGGAGCATCGACCCGAACCGGCCCGCGAACGCGTCCCCCAGCCGGGCGGTCGCGGCTATGTACGAACCCGGGTCGACCGCCAAGGTGATCACGATGGCCGCGGTCCTGGAGAACGGGATCGCGACGCCGACGTCGCAGTTCGTCGTGCCGGACCGGTACGCCGTGCCCAACGGGCAGACGTTCAAGGACTCCCACGACCACCCCGACCTGCAGCTGACCCTCGCCGGGATCCTCGCCGAGTCCTCCAACACCGGCACCGTGATGGTCGGCCAGAACCTGCCCCCGCAGGTCCGGATCGACTACCTGCACAAGTTCGGCTTCGGCCAGCGCACGGGGGTCGGGCTGCCCGGCGAGCCCGCCGGCCTGGTGGTGTCCGAGGTCGCCGACTGGGACAACGACGGCCGCTCGCCCTACGCGATCCTGTTCGGGCAGTCGGTGGGGGTGACGACCCTGCAGGCGACCCAGGTGTTCGCCACGCTTGCCAACGGCGGTGTCCGGGTGCAGCCGCACGTCGTGGCCGGGTTGCGGGGTCCGGACGGCACCTTCAGCCCGACGGAGCTTGACGAGCCCGTGCAGGTGGTCAGTCGCGAGACCGCCGAGACCGTCCTGCGGATGCTCGAGGGCGCCGTCGCGGAGGGCACGGGCGGCGGCGCCGCCGTGCCCGGGTACCGGATCGCCGGCAAGACGGGCACCGCGCAGGCCTTCGAGGGGAACGGCGTCGTGAAGGTTGCGGCCTCGTTCATCGGGATCGCACCGGCCGACGACCCGCGGATCGTGGTCAACGTGGTCCTGTACGACCCGAAGACGTCCGTGTACGGCGGCGCCGTCGCGGCGCCGGTCTTCAGCGAGGTCACGGCACAGGCGCTGCGCTACCTCGGCGTGCCGCCGAGCGGCACGACGCCCGACCTGTTCCCGACGACGTACGGGTGAGGGCCAGACCGGGTGGGGCGCCTCCGGGTGTCGTGCCGGACGGTACATTCGAGCCCGTGACGTCCCCCCAGGGCCGGATGCGCCCCCGGAGCCGCCCCGCGCGTGACCTGGGCGACCTCGCAGAAGCGTTCGGGCTGGGTGCGGGGGGATCGCTCACGCTCACCGGGATCGCCGTCGGATCGGCCGACGTGCAGCCCGGGGACCTGTTCGTCGCCCTGCGCGGCGCGCATGCGCACGGGGCCGACCACGCCGCCGCCGCGGTCGCGGCCGGGGCCGTCGCGGTGCTCACCGACGCCGACGGGCGGGAGCGCGTGGCCCGAGCCGGCCTGGCGGTGCCCGTGCTGGTCTGCGACGACCCCCGGGGCCTGGTCGGTGAGGTCTCCGCCTGGCTGTACGGGAACCCCGCGAGCGAGCTGACGGTGGTCGGGGTGACCGGGACCAACGGCAAGACGACCACTTGCTACTTCGTGGACGCCGCGCTGCGCGCGGTGCACGCCCTGACGGGCGTCGTCGGGACCGTGGAGCTGCGGGTGGGCGAGGAGGCAATCGAGAGCCCCCGGACGACGGTCGAGGCCCCGGTGCTGCACGGGCTGTTCGCCCTGATGCGCGAGCGGGGCGCGACGGCCTGCGCGATGGAGGTGTCGTCGCACGCCCTCGCGCTCGACCGGGTCGGCGGGGTGCGGTTCGACGTCGTCGGCTTCACGAACCTGCAACGGGACCATCTCGACTTCCACGGCGACATGGCCGGGTACTTCCGGGCCAAGGCGCGCCTGTTCACCCCGGAGCGCGCCGACCGCGCCGTGATCTGCGTTGACGACGAGTGGGGGCGCCGGCTGGCCGACGAGGTGCGGATCCCCGTCGACACGGTGGCGACCCTGGACGGTGCCGCGCGGGCCGACTGGCGCGTCACCGATGCGACCATCGGGCTGGACGGGGTGGGATCCACGTTCACCCTCCTCGGCCCCGGCGGTACGGCGACGCCCGCGGCCAGCCCGCTGCCGGGCCTCGTGAACGTCTCGAACGCGGCCATGGCGGTGGTCCTGGCGCACCGCGCCGGAGTGCCCCTGGACGTCGCCGCCGCCGCGGTGGGCACCGCCGCGGAGATCCCCGGCCGGATGGAGCGGGTGGTCGAGCGCGGTCCGGGCACTCCGCTGTGCCTGGTGGACTACGCGCACACCCCGGACGCGCTGACCCTCGCGCTCGAGGCCGTCCGGCCGATCACGCCCGGGCGGCTGATCATCGTCTTCGGCTCGGACGGCGACCGGGACCAGGGCAAGCGCCCGATCATGGGTGCGATCGCGGCGCGGCTGGCCGACGTGCTGCTCGTCACCGACGAGAACCCCCGCTCGGAGGATCCGGCCACGATCCGGCAGGCGATCCTGGACGGCGCGCTCCAGGAGCGCCCGGACGCCCGGGACATCCACGAGGTGCACCCGCGTGCGCACGCGGTGCGGGTGGCGGTGGAGCTCGCGGGGGAGGGCGACACGGTGATCGTGACCGGCAAGGGCCACGAACCGACGCAGGAGATCGCCGGAGTCTTCCATCGGTACAACGACCGGGCCGCGTTCCGGGCCGCGATGGCCGGTCGGTTGCGGCTCACCGAGCGGTCGGACGGCGTGACGGTCCTGGACGCCACCGGCGCGGCGACCGCGCCCTCGGTCCGCGCGGCGCTGCGGGAGCTCGCCCGGCATGCCGCCGGCAGGCGTTCCATCGCGGTGCTCGGGGCGATGAACGACCTCGGCCCCGTTGGCGTCGGCGTGCTCGACGAGGTCGGCAGGCTGGCCGTGCGGCTCGGCATCGCCCGGCTGCTCGTGGTGGGTGAGGACGTCCGCGGGGTGCACACCGGTGCGCGCCAGGAGGGCTCGTTCGACGGCGAGTCGCACCTGGTGCCGGATCCCGCGGCGGCGCTCGACTGGCTCACGGCCGAGCTGACGGGGGGCGACGTCGTCCTCGTGAAGGGCTCCGCCGACGCCGGGCTGGACCGGGTAGCGGCGTCCCTGGTGACGGGGGGCGGTCAATGAGGGCTGTCCTGATCTCCGGCGGGCTGGCGCTCGTGTTCTCCCTCCTGGCGACACCCCTGTTCATCAGGTACCTGGTGCGCAAGCAGTACGGCCAGTTCATCCGGCAGGACGGGCCGACGGGCCACTTCACCAAGCGCGGCACTCCCACCATGGGCGGCCTGGTGATCATCAGCGCCACGCTGATCGGCTGGGGCGGAGCGAACGTCGTCGCCGGGTACCGGCCGAGCGCCTCGGCGATGCTCGTGATCTTCCTGATGACCGGGCTCGGCGCGGTCGGGTTCGTCGACGACTTCATCAAGATCTCCCGACAGCGGAGCCTCGGGCTGTCGCCGGTGCTGAAGATCGCAGGTCAGGGCGTCGTCGGCATCACCTTCGCCGTGCTGGCGCTGGGCTTCCCGAACGAGAACTTCCGGACCCCTGCCTCGACCCGGGTGTCCTTCATCCGGGACACGTCCATCGACCTGGCCTTCCTCGGGCCGACCATCGGGGTCATCCTCTTCATCCTCTGGGCGAACTTCCTCATCGCGGCGTGGTCGAACGCCGTGAACCTGACCGACGGCCTCGACGGCCTGGCCACGGGCGTGTCGCTGATCGTCTTCGGCGCCTACGTCCTGGTGGGTGTCTGGCAGTCCAACCAGACGTGCCAGGCCCTCGCCACCGCCGGACCGCGGTGCTACGAGACCAGGGACCCGCTCGAGCTGGCAATGGTGGCGGCGGCGATCACCGGCGCGTGCTTCGGCTTCCTGTGGTGGAACGCGTCGCCGGCCAAGATCTTCATGGGCGACACCGGCTCGCTCGCCCTCGGCGGCGCCCTGGCCGGGCTGTCGATCCTATCGAGGACCGAGGTGCTCGCGGCGATCATCGGCGGCCTGTTCGTGCTGATCGTGCTCTCCGACGTGATCCAGATCGGCTTCTTCAAGCTGACCGGCAAGCGCGTGTTCAAGATGGCGCCGCTGCACCACCACTTCGAGCTCTCCGGGTGGGGCGAGGTGACGATCGTGATCCGGTTCTGGATCATCGCGGGTCTCTTCGTCGCCGGCGGCGTCGGGATCTTCTACGCCGAGTGGGTGGCCGGGTAGTGGACGATCCGGGTCTCGCCGGGCTGCCCGTCCTGGTCGCCGGCACCGGCGTCTCGGGTCGCGCCGCGCAGGCCGCCCTGCTTGCCCGGGGCGCCCGGGTCCGAACGTTCGACGACGCCGACGACGACGCCGACACCCGCGACGTGGCCGCCCTGGACGCCGCCCGACTCGTGGTCGCGTCGCCGGGCCTCCCGCCGCACCACCCGCTGCTCGCGGCCGCGGTCGAGCGGGGGATCCCGGTGTGGAGCGAGATCGAGCTGGCGTGGCGGCTGCGCGCCGAGCGGGGGGACCGGGGTCCCGCGCCTTGGCTCGCGGTCACCGGCACCAACGGCAAGACCACCACCGTCGGCATGCTGGCGGCCATCCTGACCGCCGCGGGCGAGGTCGCGCCGGCGGTCGGGAACGTCGGGCCGCCGGCGGTCGAGGCCGCGGCGGATCCGGGCAACGACGTCCTGGCGGTCGAGCTGTCCAGCTTCCAGCTGCACTTCACGCACGGCATGGCGGCGGACGCCGCGGCGGTGCTGAACATCGCGCCAGACCACCTTGACTGGCACGGCGATCTCGACGCCTACGTCGCGGCCAAGGCGCGGATCTTCCGCGGGGTGCGGCTCGCCTGCGTCTACGCCGCGGCCGACCCCCGCCTGGAGGCCCTGGTGCGGGACGTCGACGTGGCCGAGGGCGCCCGCGCGGTGGGGGTGACTCTGGGCGTGCCCGGCCCCGGGCAGCTCGGGATGGTGGAGGACGCCCTGGTCGACCGGGCCTTCCACGCGGCCGTCGACGACCCCTTCCGGACGCGAAAGGCCGACGCGCTCGCGACGACGGCGGACCTCGCCCACCTCGCCGGACCGGGGGGCCTCGCCCCCCACGTGCTGACCAACGCGCTGGTCGCGTCGGCGCTGGCGCGCGCGCACGGCGTGCCCACGTCGGCGGTCGCCTCCGGGCTGCGGTCGTTCCGGCCCGGTGCGCACCGGACGGAGCACGTCCGGACGATCGACGGCGTGCACTTCGTCGACGACTCGAAGGCGACCAACG
The DNA here is from genome assembly GCA_964349585.1 of uncultured Actinotalea sp. Lineage (GTDB taxonomy): Bacteria > Actinomycetota > Actinomycetes > Actinomycetales > Cellulomonadaceae > Actinotalea. The sequence goes on along the minus strand of CAYGGX010000005.1, from coordinate 28,362 downwards.
CCCACGCGGCGGCGGCCGCGCTGAGCGGCTTCGCACCGGGCACCGTCGTCTGGATCGCCGGCGGGCTGGCGAAGGGCGCGCGCTTCGACGGCCTGGTGCGCGAGCACGCGGACCGCCTGCGGGGCGTCGTCGTGATCGGCGTCGACCCGGAGCCGTGGCTTGACGCGCTGGCCCGACACGCGCCCGGAATCCCGGTGGTCACCATTGATCCCGCAGACACTGGGGTGATGACTCGCGCCGTGACGCAGGCACGTCGGCTCGCCCAGGCCGGCGACACGGTGCTGCTCGCGCCCGCCGGGGCATCCATGGACCAGTTCCGCTCGTACGCCGACCGGGGTGAGTCGTTCGCCAGGGCGGTGGCCGGGTTGGGCGACGACCCGGGCGGCGTCGGGGCCGACATCCCGACGCACGGCTGATGGCGACCGCCGGCCTGCGCCAGGTGCAGGCACAGCCTCGCGACCGCGCGGCCGTCCTCGGTCAGTGGAACAGCGCCGTCACCAGCTACTACCTGATCACCGGCGTGACGGCGATGCTCGTGGCACTCGGCCTGGTCATGGTGCTGTCCAGCTCCAGCGTGGACTCGCTCACCGCGACGTCGGGAGCGTCCCCGTACGCGATCTTCGGTAACCAAGCCAGGTACGCGCTGATCGGCCTCCCGCTGGCCTGGCTGGCGAGCCGGCTGCCCATCCGGTTCTACAAGCGGTTCGCCTGGCCCGCCGTGCTCGGCGCGATCGGCCTGCAGCTGCTCGTCTTCAGCTTCCTCGGGCGCGCGTCCGGCGGGAACCGGAACTGGCTGGAGCTGCCCGGTGGCCAGTCGCTCCAGCCCTCCGAGTTCGCGAAGCTGACGATCGCGGTGTGGCTGGGGGTGGTGCTCGCTCGTAAGCGGCACCTGCTGCACCGCTGGGTGCACGTGCTCGTCCCGGGTGTCCTGGTCTCCCTGGGGTCGGTCGGGCTGGTCCTCCTCGGTCACGACCTCGGGACGGCGCTGATCATGATCATCCTGATCGCGGGCGCGCTGTTCGTGGCGGGGGTGCCCCTGCGCATGTTCGCGGTGGCCCTGATCGCCGCCGGCCTGGTGATCAGCCAGCTGGCCCAGGGCAACAGCACCCGCGTCGCGCGGATCAACGCCATCTTCGACCCGGACTGCGACGTGCTCAATGAGTGCTACCAGTCCACCCGGGGACTGTACGGGCTCGCCTCCGGCGGGCTGACCGGGATCGGGTTGGGGGAGAGCCGGGAGAAGTGGTCGTACCTGCCCGCGGCGCACAACGACTTCATCTTCGCGATCCTCGGCGAGGAGCTCGGGCTGCTCGGCACGCTGCTCGTGCTCTGCCTGTTCGGGCTGCTCGCGCTCGCGCTGACCCGGGTGATCCGTCGGCACGCCGACCCGTTCGTGCAGATCGCCACCGGCGCGATCGGGGCCTGGATCCTCGGCCAGGCTCTGATCAACATCGCCGTGGTGATCGGCCTGTTCCCCGTGATCGGCGTGCCGCTGCCGCTGGTGTCCGCAGGCGGATCGGCGCTCGTCACCACGATGGTGGCCCTCGGCGTGGTGCTCTCGTTCGCGCGGAGCGAGCCGGGCGCGGCCGAGGCGCTCGCCGCGCGCCCCGGGGTGGTGCGGCGGTCCCTCGCCGTGCTCTCGACGCGGGGTGCGCGTGGTTGAGTCCGTGCTCCTGGCGGGCGGGGGCACCGCCGGCCACGTGAACCCGCTGCTCGCCGTGGCCGACGAGCTGACCCGGCGGGACGGCACGATTCGGGTCACGGTGCTCGGGACGGCCGAGGGCCTGGAGGCCGAGCTGGTGCCGGCCCGCGGCTACCCGATGGTGATCGTGCCCCGGGCCCCGCTGCCCCGTCGCCCCACGCCGGACTGGTTCCGGCTACCCGGTCGGCTGCGCCGCGCGGTCCGGACGGCGCGGGACGCGATCCGGTCCTCGGGTGCGGGGGTCGTCGTCGGCTTCGGGGGGTACGTCTCGGTGCCGGCGTACCTGGCGGCCCGGCGGCTCGGGGTGCCGGTCGTCATCCACGAGCAGAACGCCCGGCCGGGCCTGGCCAACCGCTGGGGTGCGCGATGGGCGTCGGCCGTCGCGGTGACGTTCCCCGGGACGCCCCTGCCGGGGGCACGCGTGACCGGGTTGCCGCTGCGGCCGCAGATCGCCGAGCTGATCCGGGCCCGGGCCGCCGACCCCGTCGCGGCGCGCCGGGCGGGCGCCGCAGCGCTGGGCCTCGACCCCGATCTGACCACGCTGCTCGTCACCGGCGGCTCCCTCGGGGCCCTCCGGCTGAACACCACGGTCACCGCCCGCGCGGCCGACCTGGTCGCGGCGGGCGTCCAGGTGCTGCACCTGACCGGCGCCGGGAAGGACGATGCCGTGCGCTCGGCCGTGGCCGGGCTGCCGGACGGACCAGGCTCGTACCACGTGCTGGCCTACCTGGCCGAGATGCAGCACGCGCTGGCCGCGGCGGACCTGGTCGTGGCCCGGGCCGGCGCCGGGACGGTGGCGGAGCTCACCGCCCTCGGCCAGCCCGCGGTGTACGTCCCGCTCCCGATCGGCAACGGCGAGCAGCGCCGCAACGCGGAGCCCGCGGTTGCGGCGGGCGGCGGCCTGATGGTGCGCGACGCGGACTTCACGCCGGAGTGGGTCGGCGCCAACCTGCTGCCGCTGCTCGCCGAGCCGGATCGGCGGGCGGCGATGGCCGCTGCGGCCGCGAGCGTGGGCGTGCACGACGGCGCGGCCCGGGTCGCCGACCTGATCCAGGAGCTCGCGTGAGCGTCGACCCGCCCCCCGTCGAGAGCCTCGGCCGGGTGCACCTGGTCGGCGTCGGCGGCGCCGGCATGTCGGCGATCGCCCTGCTGCTCGCCGCGCGCGGCGTCGCGGTGTCCGGTTGCGACTCCCAGGAGGGCCCGATGCTCGCGCACCTGCGCGCACAGGGGGTCGACGTCGTCGTCGGGCACGACCCGGGACACGTCGCCGGGAGCGACACCCTGGTGGTGTCCACCGCCGTGCGCCCGACGAACCCGGAGCTGGTCCGGGCGCACGAGGCGGGCGTCCGGGTGCTGCACAGGTCCGCCGCCCTCGCCGCGCTGATGGCCGGGCGGCGTTCGGTTGCGGTGGCGGGCGCGCACGGCAAGACGACGACGTCGGCCATGGTGGCGGCGATCCTCGAGGCGGCGGGCCGCGACCCGTCGTTCGCGATCGGCGGGACCGTCGGCGGCCTGGTGGGCGCGCGGCACGGGTCGGGCACCGAGTTCGTCGCCGAGGCCGACGAGTCGGATGGCTCCTTCCTCGCTTACCGGCCCTACGTCGCGGTCGTGACGAACGTCGAGCCGGACCACCTGGACCACTACGGCGACCGGGCGGCGTTCGAGCGGGCGTTCGTGGACTTCACCGAGCGGATAGTGCCCGGCGGCTGGCTCGTGGCCTGCGCCGACGACGACGGCGCCCGGCGCCTCGCCCGGGCCGCGCGCGACGCCGGGGTGGCCGTGCGCAGCTACGGGACGGACCCCGAGGCGGACGTGCACATCTCCCCGTGGCACCCGACCCCGACCGGTGGCGTCGTCGAGCTCGCCGAGCGGGGCGCCGACCCCGTCCGGCTAGAGCTGCGGATCCCCGGGGCCCACAACGCCGCGAACGCCGCGGCGGCCTGGACGGTGGCGCGGCTGCTCGGCATCGACGGCGGCGCCGCGGCCGACGCCCTGGCGGACTTCGGGCTCCCCGGGCGACGGTTCACCGACCGGGGCTCCCGCGGCGGCGTCCGGGTCGTGGACGACTACGCGCACCACCCGACCGAGGTGGCGGCGCTGCTCCGGGCAGCGCGGGAGGTGGCCGGCGAGGGCCGGGTTCTCGTGCTGTTCCAGCCGCACCTCTACTCGCGCACCAGGGCGTTCGCGGCGGAGTTCGCCGAGGCACTCGGGGCCGCCGACCTGGCGGTCGTGACGGACGTGTACGCGGCGCGGGAGGACCCCGACGACGCCGTGACGGGCGCCCTGATCGCGGACCGGATTCCCGGCGGGATGTTCGTCCCGGACCGCCTCGAGGCCGCCCGACGGATCGCGGCCCTGGCGCGCCCCGGCGACCTGGTGCTGACGGTGGGCGCGGGTGACGTCACAGACCTGGCCCCCGTCGTCCTCGAAGCAGTGTCCACCGACGCGCCGACCGACGCGCCCACCGACGCGCCCACCGACCGGAGCGCGGAATGAGGCCCCCGGTCGCACCCCGCCGGGCAGCCGGCCGGCCGCCGGACGCTCGGCCCGTGGTGGGCCGGGACGGACCATCGGTGGTGGGCCGGCCTCCGCGGGTCGCACCGGCCCCCGCGACCTCGGGCCGGACCGACCAGTTGGCGCGCCGAGCGGAGCTGGCCCCGGTGGCGCGGCGTCCGGCGGAGCGGCCGGCGGAGCGGCTCGACGAGCGGACCGCGATGCGCCGCCACCTGCTGCGGCGCCGGATGATCGGCGGGCTGGTCACGGCCGTCATCGTCGCGGGGGTCGGTTGGGGCCTGTTCCTCTCCGGCCTGCTCGCTCTGGACGCCGATCAGGTGACGCTGACCGGCGAGGGGAGCGTGGTGGACCCGGCGGCGGTGCAGGCGGTGGTCGCGGCCCACGAGGGGACCCCGCTGCCCCGGCTCGACACGGTCGCCCTGCGTCGCGAGCTGCTGGACGTGCCGGGGGTGCGTGCCGTGGAGATCTCCCGGACATGGCCGCACGGCCTGCACCTGGCGGTCGTCTCCCGCGAGCCGGTGGCCGCTGTGCCGCGCGCGGGCGGCGGGTTCACCCTGCTGGATGCGGAGGCCGTCCCGGTCGGCCGGGTGGCCGAGCCGCCTGCAGGGCTGCCGGTCATCGTCGTGCCGGGCGAGGATCCCGGTGCGAGGGCCGCGCTGGCGGTGCTCAGCGTCCTGCAGGGCCTTCCGGACGATCTCCTGGTCCAGGTGACCGGGGCATCCGCTGGGAGCCAGGACACGGTCCGGCTGGACCTCGCGGACGGCGCTCGGGTCGAGTGGGGGAGCGCGGACGAGATCGCGCTGAAGGCCAGGGTCCTGCAGGCCCTGCGGACGGCGGAGGCCAGCAGCGGCGCGGCCGTCTACGACGTCTCCGCGCCCACGATGCCGATCACCCGGGAATAGCGCCGACACGCGCCCGTGGTGATTGCCGGTCGGCGGGACTGCACCTAGCGTCAAACATGCAAGCACCTGACATAACTCTCACCCTCAACTTGAGGGTGAAGGTTGCGGTCCCGCACGAGAGGCACCGACGTGGCAGCTCCCCAGAACTACCTGGCCGTCATCAAGGTCGTCGGCATCGGCGGTGGCGGCGTGAACGCCGTCAACCGGATGATCGAGGTGGGACTCAAGGGCGTCGAGTTCATCGCCATCAACACCGACGCGCAGGCCCTGCTGATGTCCGACGCCGACGTGAAGCTCGACGTCGGCCGCGACCTCACCCGCGGGCTGGGTGCGGGGGCGGACCCCGAGGTCGGCAAGAAGGCCGCCGAGGACCACGCGGAGGAGGTCGAGGACGTCCTGCGCGGCGCGGACATGGTCTTCGTCACCGCCGGCGAGGGCGGCGGGACGGGAACCGGCGGTGCCCCGGTCGTCGCGCGCATCGCGCGATCCATGGGGGCACTGACCATCGGGGTCGTAACGCGCCCGTTCACCTTCGAGGGCCGCCGCCGCTCCGTGCAGGCGGACTCCGGGATCGAGGGCCTGCGGTCCGAGGTGGACACCCTGATCGTGATCCCGAACGACCGGCTGCTGTCGATCTCCGACCGGTCGGTGTCGGTGCTGGACGCGTTCCGCTCGGCCGACCAGGTGCTGCTGTCCGGCGTCCAGGGGATCACCGACCTGATCACCACCCCCGGGCTGATCAACCTCGACTTCGCGGACGTGAAGAGCATCATGCAGGGCGCCGGCAGCGCCCTGATGGGGATCGGCTCGGCGCGCGGCGAGGACCGGGCGGTCCAGGCCGCCGAGCTGGCCATCTCCTCACCGCTGCTCGAGGCGAGCATCGACGGGGCGCACGGCGTACTGCTGTCGATCCAGGGCGGCTCCGACCTGGGGCTGTTCGAGATCAACGAGGCGGCCCGGCTGGTCCAGGAGGCGGCGCACCCCGAGGCGAACATCATCTTCGGCGCGGTGATCGACGACGCCCTCGGCGACGAGGTCCGCGTGACGGTGATCGCGGCGGGGTTCGACGGTGGCGCCCCGACCATCCGCCGCGACAGTCGAGCGCTGGGCCAGATCGCCGGGCAACGCCCGGCCGAGCACCCCGCCCGTCCGGCGCCCGGCGAACTGCCTCCGGTGATGGTGCCGCCGACGCAGCCCAGCCGGCTCGAGCCGGTTGGCGAGGACCGCCTGACGCCCGTTCCGGACGCGGCGGCCGAGGACAGCGAGCTGCCGTCCTTCCTCAGCGACGACCGGGAGCCCGCCTCGCTCGAGGTGCCACGGGTCTTCGAGGACCGGCGGCCCCGGCACGACGCCGACGAGCTCGACCTGCCGGACTTCCTGAAGAGCCAGTGACGCCGCCGTACCTGGCGGTGGACCTCGGGCCCGGCGTCCGGGCAGGCTTCACGACACGGGTGCACGACGGTCGGGCCTTCAACATCAGCCTCGCCGTGGGCGACGACTCGGCCGGCCGTGCACGCCACCTGCTCGCCGAGTGGTTCGGGGCCCCGGTGACCTTCGCCCGCCAGGTGCACGGAGCGGGGGTGCACCTCTGCGGCGGGGCGGCTGATCCGTCGGGACCGGATGCCGACGCGCTGGTCACGACGGAACCGGGGACCGCCGTCGGCGTGCTGGTGGCCGACTGCGTGCCGGTGCTGCTGGCGGATCCGGCCGCCGGGGTGGTCGGCGCGGTGCACGCCGGGCGGCGCGGTCTGGTGGCCGGCGTGGTGCCGGCAGCGGTCCGGGCGATGGCCGGCCTCGGAGCGTCCCGCCTGGCGGCCGCCATCGGCCCCTCGATCTGCGGCGCCTGCTACGCGGTGCCGGCCGACCTTCGGGACGAGGTCGCCCGCGTGGTGCCCGGGACCGCGACGACGACGTCGTCCGGGACGCCCGGGCTGGACCTCCGGGCGGGCGTCCTGGCACAGCTCGCCGACCTCGGGGTCGCCCCGGTGGCGGCGGTCGACGCGTGCACCCTCGAGGACGACCGGTGGTTCTCGCACCGGGCGGGCTCCGAGCGCGCGACCGGACGGTTCGCGGCTGTCGTGGTGCTGCAATCGCAGGGCTGAGGGAACGCGGGCGTGTCGGCGGGGCAGCGACCCGGCCCTGAGCTAGCGTGACGAATGACCGACCGCCCAGTCGGGCCCCTTGGGGTTCGCGCCGGGCGGGCCGCCGGGACTGGACGTGGGATGGAGGCCGCGATGGCCGGAGCGCTGCGCAAGACGATGCTGTACCTCGGCCTGGCCGAGAACGATCGGGTTGACGACTACGTCGAGGAGTACGACGACGAGGAGTACGCCGTGCAGGAGTACCCGGCGGACGTCACCCCGATCCGGCGGAGCACCCGGACCGTCGCCCCGCCCCAGGCCCGGGCCGAGCTCCGCAGGATCACCACCGTCCACCCGCGTTCGTACAACGATGCCCGGGTGATCGGTGAGGCCTTCCGATCCGGCACGCCGGTGATCATCAACCTCTCGGAGATGACCGATCCCGACGCCAAGCGCCTCGTCGACTTCTCCGCAGGGCTGATCTTCGGCCTGCACGGCGCGATCGAGCGGGTCACGAGCAAGGTCTTCCTGCTCTCGCCGGAGAACGTCGAGATCACCGGGGAGGAGCACGTCGCGGTGAGCGAGCAACGGGCCGGCTTCTACAACCAGAGCTGACGTGGATCTCGTCACCGCCGTCCTCGCCCTGGTCATCCGGCTCTTCATGGTGATCCTGCTCGTCCGACTGGTCTTCGAGTGGGTGCAGGTCTTCGCCCGGGACTGGCGTCCGCGCGGCGTCGTCCTCTGGGTCGCCGAGGCGGTCTACACGATCACGGACCCGCCCCTGCGCGCGCTGCGGCGGCTGATCCCACCGGTGACCCTGGGGACCGTCCGGCTGGACCTCGCCTTCATCATGCTCTTCCTGCTGTGCTGGGTGGCGCTCGTCCTGCTTGCCGTGTTCTGATTTTCGACACGCCCGCGATGTCGGGTTCGACCCGCGTACTCAACAAGCGATCTCCGATAACGTGAGTTCCGGCAGTGTGCTTGCTGCCCTGCTCTGACCGGCACGAGCAACCGAGGTGACACGATGGCGCTGCTGACAGCAGACGACGTCCTGAACAAGAAGTTTCAGGCGACGAAGTTCCGCGAGGGGTACGACCAGGACGAGGTCGACGACTTCCTCGACGAGATCGTCAACACCCTCCGGGCGCTCACCGCGGAGAACGAGGACCTGACGAACAAGCTGGCCGCGGCCGAGCGACGCGTCGCTGAGCTGACGCGTGCGGCCGAGATGGCGGCGGCCAACCCGCCGGAGCGCCGGCCCGAGCCGGAGCCCGTGCGGCAGCCCGAGCCCGTGCGGCAGCCCGAGCCCGTGCAGCAGCCCGAGCCCGTGCGGCAGCCCCCGAACCCCGCGGCCTTCGGCATCGGTGGTGGCCAGCGGCCGAACGAGCCGGAGTCGGCAACCGGAATGCTCCAGCTCGCCCAGAAGCTGCACGACGACTACGTCCGCTCGGGGCAGGAGGAAGGCGAACGGATCATCAGCGAGGCGCGCATCCAGGCGGCCCGCATCGTCCGCGAGGCCGAGGAGAGCTCCGACCGCATGATGGCCCAGCTCGAGCAGGAGCGCGGGCTGCTGGAGCGGAAGATCGACGAGCTGCGCGTGTTCGAGCGGGACTACCGAACCCGGTTGAAGAGCTACCTGGAGAACCTGCTCACCGACCTGGAGTCGCGGACGTCGCCCGGGCAGCAGCGGGGCGGTGACTCGGGGCTGCCTTACGGCGGCTGATCGGCTGACCGGCCCCGCCGGACTGCGCCCGGGGGGGCCGGAGCGGTGCGGCGCGTTGTGCCGCGCGCCGCGGGGGTCTACTCTCGCGTGACCTCATCTTCAACAGGAGAGCAATGACGACTGACGACGCGGTGCGATCCCCGACCTACACCGAGATCCCAGACCTGGCCAAGGCCGTCAGGTCCTTCCCCGTGCGTGAGGGGGAGAAGCGGTGGACGGTCAAGGAGGTCCGGGTGATCGCCGACGAGCTCGTCGCCGAGATCGCCCGGCTCGAGGTCGAGCTGTCGGAGGCCGACGCCGAGCTCTCGGCGCTGCTGCGGAACTCCGGCGACGGCGCGGGCGACGATCAGGCCGACTCGGGGTCGAGCGCGCTGGAGCGCGAGCAGGAGCTGACCCTCGTGAACAACACCCGAGACCTGCTGGACCAGAACCGGCACGCGCTCGAGCGCGTCGGAGCGCCAGGGTTCGGCACCTGCGAGGCGTGCGGTGAGGCGATCGGCAAGGCCAGGCTCCAGGCCTTCCCCCGGGCGACGTTGTGCGTCACCTGCAAGGCGCGGCAGGAGCGACGCTGAGCGTGCGGAAACAGCGCAGGTACGTCTCGACGCTCCTGCTCCTGGCAATGGGCGTGCTCCTGATCGATCAGCTCACCAAGGTGTGGGCGGTGGCCAGCCTCACCGCCGGTGAGCGCACGGCGCTGCTCGGCGACCTGCTGGGGCTGGCCCTGGTGCGCAACCCGGGGGCGGCGTTCGGCGTCGCCACCGGGATGACCTGGGTGTTCACCCTGGCCGCGATCGTCGTGAGCGCGGTGGTGCTACGGGTTGCGAGCCGGATCGGATCGCGCGGCTGGACGGCCGCGCTCGGGCTGCTCCTCGGCGGGGCGCTCGGCAACCTGATCGACCGGCTCTTCCGCGAGCCCGGGTTCGCGCGCGGTCACGTGGTGGACTTCATCGCCTACGGCGACTGGTTCGTCGGCAACTTCGCAGACATCGCCATCGTCGGATCGGCCGTCCTGATAGCGGTCCTGGGCATGCGCGGCATCGGCCTCGACGGCACCCGTGCCGGGACCGAGCACGCCGAGGCGGGGGCCGAACCCGGCGGCCCGCCCGCGGACGACACCCCGTGACGGACGCCCGTCGGCTACCGGTCCCGGACGGCCTCGACGGCGAGCGGGTCGACACCGGTCTGGCGCGGCTGCTGGGCGTCTCGCGGACCCGGGCCGCCCAGCTCGCGGAGGTTGGCGGTGTGACGCTGGACGGCCGGGCGGTCGGCAAGTCCGACCGGCTGACCGCCGGAGCGTGGCTCGAGGTCGACGTCCGCCCGCTCGCCGTCGCGCCACCGGCCGCACCGAGCGAGCCCGCCGGGATGCGGATCGTGTGGGACGACGACGACCTCGTCGTGGTGGACAAGCCGGTGGGCGTCGCCGCGCACGCCTCGGTCGGCTGGACCGGGCCGACGGTGGTCGACGGGCTGTCCGCGGCCGGCTACCGGGTCGCTACCTCCGGCGCCGCGGAACGCCAGGGCGTGGTGCATCGCCTGGACGTCGGTACCTCCGGCCTGATGGTCGTGGCCAAGAGCGAGCGGGCGTACACCGTGCTCAAGCGGGCGTTCAAGGAGCGGGCCGTCGAGAAGATCTACCACGCGGTCGTTCAGGGGCATCCGGAGCCCACCACCGGCACGATCGACGCCCCGATCGGGCGCCACCCGACGGCCGACCACCGGTTCGCGGTCGTCGCGGACGGGAAGCCTTCGGTGACCCACTACGAGGTGCTCGAGATGGTGTCCGCCGCCTCCCTCGTCGAGGTGCGCCTGGAGACCGGCCGTACCCACCAGATCCGGGTGCACATGGCGGCGGTGCGCCATCCGTGCGTGGGGGACCTGATGTACGGCGCGGACCCGGTGCTGGCCGCCCGTCTGAAGCTGTCCCGGCAGTGGCTGCACGCCGTGCGACTCGGCTTCGCCCACCCGGTGACCGGCCGGCCGGTCGAGCTCGTCAGCGAGTACCCGGCGGATCTCGCGGCCGCCTGGACCACCCTTCGGGACGGCGAGTGATGGGCCCGCGGGCGTCCGGCGGCCGTGTCCCTCGACGGACCTAGAATCGCGCCCATGGCTGCTGCAGGAGACTTCGCCCACCTGCACGTGCACACCGAGTACTCGATGCTCGACGGTGCGGCCAAGATCGACGACCTGCTGGCGGAGGTCGCGCGGCACGGTCAGAAGTCGGTGGCCATCACCGACCACGGGTTCCTCTTCGGGGCCTTCGAGTTCTGGAGCAAGGCCAAGGCCGCGGGCATCCGGCCGATCATCGGGATCGAGGCGTACACCACGCCGGGCACCAGCCGCTTCGACCGGACGCGCGTCCGGTGGGGCGAGGCACACCAGAAGGACGACGACGTCTCCGGCGCGGGGGCGATGACCCACCTCACCCTGTGGGCGCGGAACAACGAGGGTGTGCACAACCTGTTCCGGCTCGGTTCGCTCGCCTCCCTCGAGGGGCAGATGGGCAAGTGGCCGCGGATGGACCGCGAGATCCTCGCCCAGTACTCGGGCGGCCTGGTCGCGGGCACCGCGTGCCCGTCCGGCGAGGTGCAGACGCGGCTCAGGCTCGGTCAGTACGACGAGGCGCTGCGGGCCGCGGGCGAGCTCCAGGACATCTTCGGCAAGGACGGGTTCTTCGTCGAGCTGATGGATCACGGCATCGAGCTCGAGGCGCGGGTACTGAAGGACCTGGTGCGGCTGGCCGAGCAGCTGGACGCCCCCCTGCTCGCCACCAACGACTCGCACTACGTGCGACCGGAGGACCACGACTCCCACGACGCGCTGCTGTGCATCAACTCCGGCTCGACCCTCGCGGACCCGGATCGCTTCACCTTCGACGGGACCGGCTACCACGTGCGCTCCACCGAGGAGATGCGGCGGCTGTTCGCGGAGCTCCCGGTGGCCTGCGACAACACGCTGCTGCTCGCCGAGCGGTGCGAGGTGTCGTTCGACACCGCCGCCAACTTCATGCCGCGCTACCCCTGCCCGCCGGGCGAGGACGAGACCAGCTGGTTCGTCAAGGAGGTCGAGCGGGGGCTGCACGCGAGGTATCCCGACGGCGTCCCCGACGAGGTGCGTGGCCGCGCCGAGTTCGAGACCACCGTGATCACCCAGATGGGCTTCCCGGGCTACTTCCTGGTCGTCGCCGACTTCATCAACTGGGCCAAGGACAACGGGATCCGGGTGGGGCCGGGCCGCGGCTCGGGTGCCGGCTCGATGGCGGCCTACGCCATGCGGATAACGGACCTGGACCCGATCCGGCACGGGCTGCTGTTCGAGCGGTTCCTGAACCCCGACCGGGTGTCGATGCCGGACTTCGACGTCGACTTCGACGAGCGTCGCCGGGGGGAGGTGATCCGGTACGTCACCGACAAGTACGGCGAGGACCGGGTCGCCCAGATCGTCACCTACGGCACCATCAAGGCCAAGCAGGCGATCAAGGACTCCGCCCGGCTCCTCGGGCTCCCGTTCGCGATGGGGGAGAAGCTAACCAAGGCGATGCCGCCCGCGATCATGGGCAAGGACATCTCGCTGACCGGGATCTTCGATGCCAAGGACCCGCGGTTCGCGGAGGCCGACGAGTTCCGCAAGGTCCACGAGGCGGATCCCGACGCCCAGCGGGTCGTCGAGCTGGCCAGGGGGATCGAGGGGCTCAAGCGCCAGTGGGGCGTGCACGCCGCGGGCGTGATCATGTCCAACGAGCGGCTCATCGACATCATCCCGATCATGCGCCGGCCCCAGGACGGCGCGATCATCACGCAGTTCGACTACCCGACCTGCGAGCGCCTCGGCCTGATCAAGATGGACTTCCTGGGCCTGCGCAACCTGACGATCCTCGACGACGCGCTCGCGAACATCGCCGCGAACGGCAAGGAGCCGATCGACGTCGAGTCCCTGCCGCTCGACGACGCCGCCACCTACGAGCTGCTCGGCCGCGGTGACACGCTCGGCGTGTTCCAGCTGGACGGTGGGGGGATGCGGACCCTGCTGCGCCAGATGCGCCCGGACAACTTCGAGGACATCTCGGCGGTCGGCGCGCTGTACCGCCCCGGTCCGATGGGCGCGAACTCGCACACCAACTACGCGCTGCGCAAGACGGGTGTCCAGCCGGTGGTGCCGATCCACCACCAGCTCGCGGAGCCGCTCGCGGAGATCCTCGGCACCACCTACGGGCTGATCGTGTACCAGGAGCAGGTGATGGCGATCGCCCAGCGGGTCGCCGGCTACAGCCTCGGTCAGGCGGACATCCTGCGCCGGGCCATGGGCAAGAAGAAGAAGTCGGAGCTGGACAAGCAGTTCGCCAGCTTCTCGGCCGGGATGACCGAGCGCGGCTACTCGATGGACGCCGTCAAGACGCTCTGGGACCTGCTGCTGCCGTTCTCGGACTACGCCTTCAACAAGGCGCACTCGGCCGCCTACGGGCTGATCTCCTACTGGACGGCGTACCTCAAGGCGAACTACCCGACCGAGTACATGGCGGCGTTGCTCACCAGCGTCCGGGACGACAAGGACAAGTCCGCGTTGTACCTGGGCGAGTGCCGGCACATGGGCATCACCGTGCTGCCGCCCGATGTGAACTCGTCCTCGGCCGACTTCACGGCCGTCGGCGGCGACATCCGGTTCGGGCTGACCGCGGTCCGGAACGTCGGGGCGAACGTCGTCGACGAGATCGTGGCCGCCCGGGAGGCCAAGGGGGACTTCACCTCGTTCACCGACTTCCTGGACAAGGTCCCGGCGCCGGTCTGCAACAAGCGGACCATCGAGTCGCTGATCAAGGCCGGCGCGTTCGACTCCGTCGCCCCGTCGCGCCGGGCGCTGCTGCTCGTGCACGAGCAGGCGGTCGACGCCGTGGTGGGCGTCAAGCGCAAGGAGGCCGAGGGGCAGTTCGACCTGTTCGCCGGCATGGGCGGGGAGCCGGGGGAGGACGCCGGCCTCACCTTCAGTGTCGACGTCCCGGACGTGCCCGACTGGGACAAGAAGCAGCGGCTGGCTTTCGAGCGGGAGATGCTCGGCCTCTACGTGTCGGATCACCCCCTGTCCGGGCTCGAGCACGTGCTCGCCGCTGCCGGCGACTGCACGATCGCGGCCCTGTTGGTCGACGAGACCCGCTCCGAGGGTTCGATGGTGACCGTCTGCGGGCTGATCACCTCGCTGCAGCGCCGGATGTCCAAGAACGGCAACCCCTGGGCGACCGTGGTGGTCGAGGACATCGACGGCTCGGTCGAGGTGCTCTTCTTCGGCGAGACCTACGTCGCCTACACCACGATGCTCGCGGAGGACACCGTGGTGACGATTCGCGGTCGGGTCCGCCGCCGGGACGACACCGTGCAGCTGCACGCGATCGAGGTCTCGGTGCCGGACGTCACGGCGGTCGATGCCCCGATCGTGCTCAGTCTCCCCGTCGCGCGCTGCACGCCGCCCGTCGTCGAGCAGCTCCGGGAGATCCTGGCCGCCCATCCCGGGGTCAGCCAGGTGCACCTGCGGCTGACCCAGCCCGGGCGGGCCACGGTGATGCGCCTCGAGGACACCCTGCGCGTCCAGCGCTCGCCGGCCCTGTTCGGCGACCTGAAGGCGCTGCTGGGCCCGGGGTGCCTGTGATCCGGCTGACTCCCGAGCAGCGGGTCTTCCTCACCGAGCGGCACCTCGGTGCGCTGATCACGATCCGCCCGGACGGCACCCCGCACGTCGTACCCGTCGCGTTCACGTGGGACGACGCCGAGGGCAGCGCCTGGATCACCACCCACGACGGCACTGTCAAGGTGCGCAACATCACCCACGACGACGTGGCACCGGCCCGGGGCGCCCTCTGCCAGTTCGTCGGGGGCCGATGGCTGACGCTCGAGGGGACGCTCGCCGTGTCCCGGGACCCCGACGAGATCGCCGAGGCGGAGCGCCGGCACGCGCTGCGGTACCCGCCGCTGGAGCCCGACCCCGACCGGGTGCTGATCCGGCTGCACGCCGACGCGGTGCTGGGCTCGGACTACATGACCCGCTAGGGATCGCTCGGCGAGCCTGGCCTCGGCGTGCCGCGAGGACGTTCGCCCACCAAGCGCCGCCCGGCCCCCGCCTAGAATCGTCGGGTGATCTCGCGCATCGACCTCCGCGGCCGCCGACTCGCACGCGGCGAGCTGACCGCCGCCCTGCCCCGCCCCGAGATGGACGTCGCGCAGGCCGCCGTCACGGTCGCGCCCATCATGGACGAGGTACGGCTGCGTGGCGCCGCGGCCCTGCGCGACCTGGCAGAGCGGTTCGACGGCGTGCGCCCCGAGCACCTCCGGGTCCCGGCCCGGGCGATCCGCGAGGCGGCCGACGGCCTCGACCCCGCGGTGCGGGCGGCGCTGGAGGAGTCGATCCGGCGCGCCCGGGCCGTCCACGCCGAGCAGCGTCCCGCGGACTTCGCCGTCGACCTGGGCCCGGGCGCCCAGGTGCGCCAGCGCTGGATCCCCGTGCGCCGGGTGGGCCTGTACGTGCCCGGCGGGATCGCCGTCTACCCGTCCTCGGTGGTGATGAACGTCGTGCCCGCCCAGGCGGCCGGGGTCAAGTCCCTGGCGGTCACCAGCCCGCCGCAGGCGGCGAACGGGGGCCTGCCGCACCCGACGATCCTCGCCGCGTGCGCGCTGCTCGGCGTGGACGAGGTGTACGCGGCCGGCGGCGCGCAGGCCATCGCGATGCTCGCCTACGGCGCCCGCGGCGAGACCGCGTCCGACGGGGACGCGCTGTGCGAGCCGGTCGACGTGATCACCGGGCCCGGGAACCAGTACGTGACGGCCGCCAAGCGCCTGGTGATGGGGGTCGTCGGGATCGACTCCGAGGCCGGCCCGACCGAGATCGCGATCCTCGCCGACGAGACCGCCGACCCCCGGCACGTGGCGGCCGACCTGATCTCCCAGGCCGAGCACGGGCCGACGTCGGCCTCGGTTCTGGTCACCGCCTCGGTCGACCTCGCCCAGGCGGTCGAGGCCGCGCTGCCGGGGATGGTGGCCGCGACCAAGCACAGCGAGCGGGTCGCCACGGCCCTGGCCGGGCCGCAGTCCGGGATCGTGCTGGTGGACGACCTGGAGCAGGGACTCGCGGTGGTGAACTCCTACGGCGCGGAGCACCTGGAGATCCAGACGGCGGACGCCGCGGCGGTCGCCGAGCGAGTGACCAACGCGGGCGCGATCTTCGTCGGGGCGTACTCGCCGGTCTCGCTCGGCGACTACATGTCCGGCTCCAACCACGTGCTGCCCACCGGCGGGTGCTCCCGGTACGCGAGCGGCCTCGGCGTGCACAGCTTCGTGCGGGCGGTTCAGGTGATCGAGTACGACGACGCCGCGCTCGGCGAGGTGCGCGACCGCATCGTCGCGCTCTCGGTGGACGAGGACCTGCCAGCGCACGGCGAGGCGGTGCAGGCCCGCTCGGCCACCTGACCCTACGGGTGAGTGCTGGCCCGAAGAACTGCGATGACAGGCGAGCCCACACTGCGGCACGCTTTCGTCATGCGGTCCGGACTGCTTGGTGCCTGTCTCCTTGCGCTCGTGGCGCTCGCCGGCTGCTCCCCGAACCCGGGCGACCCTGCGCCACCCGGCCCGGGGGAGTACCTGGCCGGGCACGAGGCGGTGGTGGACCTGCCGGCGGACCCGCGGGCCGTCGTCGTGCTGGTGCCGGGCGGTGGCTGGTCGAGCGCGGACCCCACCGGCCTCCGTCCGCTCGCTGCAGCCCTGGCCGAGGCAGGTCTCGCCGTGGTGACCGTCACCTACGGCACGTCGTCCACCGGTGACATCTACCCCCGCCCGGTCGACGACGTGGCCTGCGCCGTCGCCTTCGCGGCGCAGGAGGTGCCCGACCTCCCGGTGGTGCTCGTCGGGCACTCGGCCGGCGCGCACCTGGTCCTGGTGGCCGGGTTGCGGCCGGACCGGGACGACCCGGAGTGCCCGTACCCCGCCCGCGCCGCGGACGCGGTGGTCGGCATGGCCGGTCCGTACGACGTCGTGCGCGCCGCGAATGTCGCCGTCAACCTGTTCGGGGTGCCGGAGGGCCAGGACCCCGACCTCTGGCGGGAGGGGAACCCGTACACCTGGACGGGCGAGCGTCCCGAGCTACCCGTCCTGCTGGTGCACGGCGACGCCGACTCGGTGGTCCCGCTGTCGTTCACCAGCGGCATGGCGGAGGCCCTGGAGGCCGCCGGGCACCCGGTGACCGTCGAGGTCGTGCCCGGCGATCACAACGACATCTTCCTGCCCGAGGCCGTCGCCGACCTACTCGTCGCCTGGGTGCTGCGCACCGTGGTGATCGACGTCCCCACCCCCGTGTGAGCCTAGGATCGACGGGTGCCGCTGCTGGAGGTCGTGGGCTGGGTCGGATCGGCGATCCTCGTCGTGTCCCTGCTGCAGACGCGGGTGATGCGCTTCCGGGTGCTGAACGCCGTCGCATCGGCGGTGCTGGTCGGCTACAACCTCGCGATCCAGGTCTGGCCGATGGTCGGGCTGAACGTCGTGCTGGTCGGCATCAACGTGGTGATCATCTGGCGACTGCTGCGTCGTCGGCACGACGCCCGGGCGTACGCCGTGGTCCCGATCGGCGTCGGGGAGCCGTACCTCGCGCACCTGATCGCCCGGCACGCCGCCGACATCGGCGAGTTCACCCCGGACCCCGAGGCGCTCCTTGCGTCCGCGGAGCACGCCTTCCTGGTGACCAGCGGGGATCAGCTGGTCGGCCTGGTGCTGT
Source organism: uncultured Actinotalea sp. (assembly GCA_964349585.1). Lineage (GTDB taxonomy): Bacteria > Actinomycetota > Actinomycetes > Actinomycetales > Cellulomonadaceae > Actinotalea. The sequence continues at coordinate 10,698 of CAYGGX010000005.1, read as the reverse complement.
CCCGTTCCGGCGCCGAGCCGGCGGAGCAGCAGGTGCTGCTGGACTACGTGCTCCCGCCGTATCGCGACTTCACGCCGGGGGAGTTCGTCTTCCGTCCCGACGGGCCCTTCGCCGACCTCGGTGCGCAGCGCGTCGTCGCTGCGCCGGCGATGACCGACGAGCACTACCTCTCCGCCGTCGGCTTCGTCCCCGAGGGGGAGCGGCGGGTCCTGCACCTCGCCGCCCGCGGCGGATGAGCAGCCCGGGGGTGCGGCGCCTGACCGGATGGCGCCGCGGAGACCACCCGCCGCCGCGCGGCGGGCAGGTGCCGCTGCTCGGCGCGGCCGACAAGGCGGCGGTGATCGCGGCGGCGGCGGACGAGGAGCGCGGCCTCGACCTGACCGGCGCCGAGCTGGACGGCGCGGGGTACGAGAACCTGGTGCTGCGGACCGCCGACGGCTGGATCCTGCGCTTCCCGCGGCGGGCGGAGCCAGACTTCGACCGCGAGGTGGCGGTGCTCCGGCGGCTGGCCGGCACCCTGCCGGTGCCGATCCCGGACGTGGCCTGGACGGGCACGCGGCACCGGTTGATGGCCTACCGGGCCGTCGACGGAGACGCCTTCGACGCCGCCGCGTACGAGGCGGCGGAGCCCCGGACCCGCGATCGGCTGGCCGCGTCGCTGGCCCGGTTCCTGGTGGTCATGCACAGCTCGCTGTCGACCGCGGAGATCGCCGAGCTGGGCATCCCGGCCGCCGACAACGCCGGTCAGGTCGCGCTGGTTCGCGACCGGATGGATCGGGTTCCGGCGGGGCTACGGGCGGGCGCGGAGCGGGTGCTCGACGAGTTCGCCGCCGCATGGCCGGAGGATCTGGCGTCGTCCTCGGTGCTGCTGCACAACGACTTCCACCTGCTGAACATGGTGTTCACCGGGCCGGCCGGGGAGCTGAGCGGCGTGTGGGACTTCTCCTGCGTCCGGACCGGTCCACCCGGGCTGGACCTGCGGTACTTCGCCCGGGTACCGCAGTCGGTTCCCCTCGCTGTCCGGCACGACCTGCTGTCGAGGCTCGCCGAGCAGTACGGACGAACGGGGATCACGCTCGACCCGGAGGCGGCGCGGGCCGCGATGGCGATGGAGGACCTGGTCGACGGGGTGCTCTCCGACGATCCGGGGAAGATCGAGGCCGCCGCGGACGCCCGATACGGCTGAGACACCCGGGCGCAGGGGACGGAACGGCCGCGGCCGCCCCGATACGATCGGCGGCGTGATGGCGAACGCAGGGCAGGAGCGCGCCCCCGGCGGCGCCCTGCCCTTGCGGGCCGAGCTGCGGGGGCTCGAGGCCTACGGCGCGCCGCAGCTGCCCGTCCCCGTCGTGCTGAACGTCAACGAGAACCCCTACCCCCCGTCCGACGGCGTCGTGTCCGAGATCGCGGCAGCCGTCACCGAGGCGGCGCGCGGCCTGAACCGGTATCCGGACATGGAGTTCCGCGCGCTTCGCGCCGATCTGGTCGCCTACCTGCGGCGCGAGTCGGGCGTCGCGCTCGACGTCGAGCAGCTGTGGGCGGCGAACGGCTCGAACGAGGTGATGCTGCACGTGCTGCAGGCCTTCGGGGGCCCTGGGCGCACGGCTGTCTCGTTCGCACCGACCTACTCGATGTACCCGGAGTACGCGCGGGACACCGCGACGGGCTGGGTCGTCGGGCGGCGCGCGGCGGACTTCACCGTCGAACCCGATCACGCGGCGGAGCTGATCGCCGAGCACCGGCCCTCCGTCGTCCTGCTCGCCAGCCCCAACAACCCGACCGGGACTGCGCTGCCCGCCGACACCGTCCGGGCCGTCCTCGCGGCCGCGGACGAGGTACCCGGTGGGTGCGTCGTGGTGGTGGACGAGGCCTACGCGGAGTTCCGCCGGAGCGGCGTGCCCTCCGCCCTGGAGCTCTTGGCGGGGTTCCCGAACCTCGCCGTGACCCGCACCATGTCGAAGGCATTCGGGATGGCCGGCGCCCGGATCGGCTACCTAGCCGCCGCACCGGAGCTGGTCACCGCCCTGCGACTGGTCCGGCTGCCGTACCACCTGTCCGCCGTGACCCAGGCGGTCGCCCGGGCCGCCCTGTCCCACGCGACCGAGCTGATGGCGCAGGTGGACGGCCTGCGGGCGGAGCGCGACGCGACGGTCGCGTGGCTGCGCGAGCGCGGCTGGACGGTCGCGGACTCCGACGCGAACTTCGTGCTGTTCGGCGTGTTCGAAGATCGCCACGACATCTGGCAGGGTCTGCTGGAGCGTGGGGTGCTGATCCGGGAGGTCGGGCCGGACGGCTGGCTGCGGGTGTCGATCGGCACCCCGGCGGAGATGACGGCGTTCCAGGACGCCCTCGTGGAGGTGACAGCGTGAGGAACCAGAAGTCCGGCCGCACGGGCCGGGTCGAGCGGACGACGTCCGAGTCGACGGTCCTGGTCCGGCTGGACCTGGACGGGACCGGTCGCACCGAGATCTCCACGACCGTGCCGTTCTACGACCACATGCTCACGGCGCTGGGCAAGCACTCCCTGATCGACCTGACGGTCAAGGCGAGCGGGGACACGGACGTCGACGTCCACCACACCGTGGAGGACGTCGCGATAGCCATCGGCCAGGCGCTGCGCGAGGCGCTGGGGGACAAGGCCGGGATCGCCCGCTTCGGCGACGCCGTCGTGCCCCTGGACGAGGCGCTCGCCCAGGCGGTCGTCGACGTGTCGGGTCGGCCGTTCCTGGTGCACCGCGGGGAGCCGGTCGGCCAGGAGTTCCACCTGATCGGCGGCCACTTCACCGGCTCGCTGACCAGGCACGTGCTAGAGGCGATCGCGCACCACGCCGGCATCTGCATCCACATGCGGCTGCTGGCCGGCCGGGACCCGCACCACATCGCCGAGGCGCAGTTCAAGGCGCTCGCCCGGGCACTGCGGGCCGCGGTCGCACCGGATCCCAGGGTGGAGGGCATCCCGTCCACCAAGGGCACCCTGTGAGTGAAGCCGGCCCGAGCGACTCGGCGGTCGTGCTCACCCCGGCGGCCGCGCCCGAGGCGCTCGCCGCGGGAGCGGCGCTCCAGGGGTTGCGGGTCGACGTCGTGCCCACCCCGATCGGCTGCCTGGCGGTCTGCGCAACGAAGGACGCTGAAACCGTCGCACGCGGGCTCTCCACGGTGCTGCGGACTGCTCCCGTCGTCCTGATCGTCCAGCGCGACGGGCAGATGACCGCGTCCCGCTGGCAGGCGGGCGCGGAGCAGGCGCAGCTCGCGGCGGCCCTCGTGCTGGACGGAGCGCCACGGGAGGTCGAGGACCTGCTGCTCGGCGCCGTGGCGGTCGGCGACCTGGCCGGCGTCGTCTCCTCCGACATGTCGCGGTGGCGCGCGGCCCGCACGTTGGCTTCGGCCGCCCGCAGCGCACGCAAGCAGGCCCGCTCCTAGGCGGCCGGCCC
>CAYGGX010000005.1:1673-7167 GCA_964349585.1 uncultured Actinotalea sp. | reverse complement strand
CGGCCGGTCACCGCGCGGTCGGTAAACTCGCGCGGTGACCTCCCCCCGCGTCGTCGTGCTCGACTACGGCTTCGGCAACGTGCGCTCCGCGGTGCGTGCCCTGGAGCGCGCCGGCGCGACCGTCGAGCTGACCGCCGACCAGGAGGCGGCGATGGCGGCCGACGGCCTGGTCGTGCCCGGGGTGGGCGCCTTCGCCGCCGTGATGGCGGGGCTGCGGGCCGTGCGGGGCGACCACATCGTCGATCGTCGGCTCGCCGGCGGCCGCCCGGTGCTCGGGATCTGCGTCGGGATGCAGGTCATGTTCGAGGCCGGTGACGAGCACGGAGTCCGGTCCGAGGGGCTGGGGGAGTGGGCAGGCGTCGTGGACCGGCTCACCGCCCCCGTCGTGCCCCACATGGGTTGGTCCACCGTGCAGCCGCCGGCGGACAGCGCGCTTTTCCGCGGGCTCTCCGCGGAGCGCTTCTACTTCGTGCACTCCTACGCGGCCCGCTCCTTCCCCGAGCTCGGCGGCGGTCGGCTGGCCCCGCCGCGGGTCACCTGGGCGGAGCACGGCGAGCGGTTCGTCGCGGCCGTCGAGAACGGCCCGCTGGCCGCGACGCAGTTCCACCCCGAGAAGTCCGGCGACGCGGGTGCCGCGCTGCTCCGCAACTGGCTCGACACCCTCTGATGCCCGCCCCCTCCCCCGGAAGGAATCACATGCCCCGCCTGGTCCTGCTGCCCGCCGTCGACGTCGCCGGTGGTCAGGCGGTCCGCCTGGTCCAGGGCGAGGCCGGGTCGGCCACCTCATACGGCAGCCCGCTCGCCGCCGCACTGGACTGGCAGTCCGGCGGGGCCGAGTGGATCCACCTGGTGGACCTCGACGCCGCCTTCGGGCGGGGGTCCAACGCCGACCTGCTCGCCGACGTCGTCGCGGCGCTGGACGTGCGCGTCGAGATGTCGGGCGGCATCCGGGACGACGCCTCCCTCGATCGGGCGCTCGGCACGGGGGCGGCGCGCGTCAACCTCGGCACCGCGGCGCTGGAGGACCCCGAGTGGACGGCGCGGGTGATCGCGGAGCACGGCCCGGCCATCGCCGTCGGTCTCGACGTGCGGGGCACCACCCTTGCCGCCCGCGGGTGGACACGCGACGGTGGCGACCTCTGGGAGGTCCTCGCCCGCCTGGAGGACGCCGGCTGCGCGCGCTACGTGGTCACCGACGTGACCAAGGACGGCACGCTGCGCGGGCCCAACCTCGATCTGCTCCGGGAGGTCTGCGCCCGCACCGATGCCCCGGTCGTCGCCTCCGGCGGGATCGCGACGCTCGACGACCTCGCGGCACTGCGCACCCTGGTCCCGCTCGGGGTGGAGGGGGCGATCGTCGGGAAGGCGCTGTACGCGGGCGCGTTCACGCTTCCGGAGGCCCTGGACGTGGCCGGTCGCGAGTAGTGACGGTCTAGTGGCCGGCCGCGAGCTTCCCCCCACCTCGGCGTTCGCCGGCGACGACGGCGCGGCCGACCCGGCGCTGCGTGCCGCCCTGGGCGCATGGGCCGCGGACCCGGGGGCGCTGCCGGAGGTGGTCGCCGCGCTGCGCACGGCCCGGGTGCTCGTCCCGGTGGTCACGCAGGACCGGTCCGCGACGGCCGTTGCCCTCGCCGCCCCCGACGGGCGGACGGCGCTGCCGGTGTTCAGCGACCTCGACGCCCTCGCCGCGTGGCACCCGGACGCCCGGCCGGTGCCGACGCCCGCGGCTCAGGCGGCGGCCGCGGCGCTCGCCGAGGGCTGGGAGCTGATGGTCGTCGACCCGGGGGGTCCGGTGACGGTGCTCGTGCCCGGTCCGGCCGTCCGGGCCCTCGCGACGGGCTCGGCCTGGAACCCGGCGGTCTCCCGGGGGGTGGTGCGCGACGACGTCGTCGACGCCATCCGGCGGGCCGCCCGCGTACCGCAGGTGCGCTGGGTGCGGGTGGTGCCCGGAGGCACGGCCGAGGTCGCGGTCGTGCTGGGCGTGCGGCCCGGCCTGGACCGCGGCGAGCTCGATTCGCTCCTGGCCGACCTCGGGCGGCACCCGGTCGCTGCCGAGATCGACTCGCTGGAGATCCGGGTGGAGCGCGCGCTCAGCCCCGACGGCGGCGACGAAGCGCCCGGGCCAGCACGACGAGCGCGATCGCCCCGACGATCTGGCCGCCCAGCGCCACCCGGTTGAGGTCGAACGCGGGCTCCCACGAGACCTCGCCGCCGCGGATCACGAAGACACCCATCGGTGAGACGTGCACCCCGAAGCCGCCGCCCCCGCCGGAGCCGCCGGAGGTCACCGTTTCGTCCCCCGACTGGCACGGTCCCTCGCCCTCACCATGGCCGTACCCGGAACCGCCGACGACCCGCGCGAGACCAGGGTCACCCCGTCCCGCTCGATGGGCTCGCCGAAGGCGCGCCGGACGGTGAGCAGGTCCCGAGCGGCCCGGACGGGCAACCCGGGTCGGTGCCCGGCGGGAAGTCGGCGCGGTCGGCTTCCAGGGGCAGTGTGCTGTGTGTCCATGGGGCCATGGTTCACCAAACGAGGGCCCTCGGGGCAGCGGGCTCAGACCACGCAGCTGGTGGCCGGGATGAACGCGGTTGTGTCGGCAAGAAGGTCGCGCAGCGTGCTGACGGGCACGATGAAGGACTGGCCCGACGCGCTCTTCGCGTAGACCACGCCCACCACCTGCCCCTCCTCGTTGAGCACCGCCGAGCCGGAGCTCCCCGGCTCGACCTGGGCATCGGTGACCAGGACCTCGCCCAGGTTCTCGTTCAGCGGGTCGGTGGTGGCGCCGATCACGTGACCGGTGGTGACTGTCAGCCGGCCGCCCTGCGGGTAGCCGACGACGGTCACGGGATCGCCGGGGGCGGGGTCGGCGGGGGCCAGCTCCGGATAGGAGGGCAGGTCGGCGGCGGTTCGCACGACGGCGAGGTCCGCGATCGTGGCCGTGCTTGCCGCCGTCACGTCGATGTCCCTGCCGTCGTAGGTGGACACCTGCAGGTCGGCGGAGTCGGCGACCACGTGCTTGTTCGTGATCAGGGTGACCGCGTCGATCGCGAACCCCGACCCGGTCGACAGGGAGCCGCAGCCGACGTTCCGGATGCGCACCGCCATCCGCTGGACGGTGTCGAAGCCGTCGGGTGAGAGCTGATCGCCCTCGGGTCGCGGCTCTGGTGCCGTCGTCGGCACGAAGTCGGTCACGGGCGGGCCGGGTGGGTGTGGGGAGTCCTCGACGACGGCGCAGCCGGACACCGCGAGCAGGACGGCCAGGGGCGCCGCGACCCTGGCGGCCCGGATTCGGCGGCTCATCGGGACAGCTCGCGCTGGAGGCCGATGTTGGCCTCGGTCGCCTTGTCGCAGAGCTCCTGGACCTCCACCCGATACGCCTCGAGCTCGTCGGGGTCGTAGGTCGCGGTCCGGTCGATCATGTCCTTCTGGTAGCCGATGAGCCGGTTCTGGCCCTGCACGCACAGGTCGAGCGCGAGCGCCACCTGCCCCGCCGCGTCGCTGACCCGTTCCTGGTAGCTGACGAGCTGCTGCTGGATCTCCGACTCGTCCCGCAGCTGCGCCTTCTCGTCGGCGAGCTCGGTGATCCGCTGGGTCGCGGTGCTGAGCTGTCCCCGGACGGCCTCGAGCTCCGACGTCGCACCGGCCAGGTCGGAGCGCGTCGTGGCGAGGTCCTCGCCCAGGTCGAGGGACGTCTCCAGGTAGTCCGCGGCCCGGTCCTGCCAGGCGCGGGCGCTCTGGAAGAGGTAGACCGTCAGGGCCGTCACGAGCAGCAGGACGACGACGAGGGCGGCGACGACGATCCGCAGCCGGCGCCGACGCGGGGCCAGGTGTCCACCGCCCGCGTGCGGCGGGTGGGGAGGGTCGGGCAGCCGCTGCTCGTCAGGGTGGGGCGGAACGTCCTCGGGCGGTGGCGAACCGGGCTCCGATGCCCGTGCAAGATCGCTCGTCGGCGCGGACGAGCCGAACGGTGCCCCCGGCTGATTGCTCACCGGATCAGGATAGGAGGTCCGGCCGACGACTCGTCAGTGCACCGGGCCGGTCCACGTCTCGCCGGGACCCTCGCCGGGCGGGTCGGGGATGAGTGAGGCCTCCCGGAACGCGAGCTGGAGGGAGCGCAGCCCGTCGCGCAGCGCCCGTGCGTGCTGGTTCCCGATCTCGGGTGCGGCGGCGGTCACCAGACCGGCGAGTGCGGTGATCAGCCGACGGGCCTCGTCGAGGTCGCGGAGCTCGGAGCCCTTCTGCGAGCGCGTGTCCGGGCTGAGTCCGCAGGCCACGGCCGCTGCGCTCATCAGGTGCACGGCCGCCGTGGTGATCACCTCGGCGGCCGGGACGTCGGCGATGTCCCGCACCGCGACGGTCACCGGGTCGAGGTCGCCGTCGCCGGGAGGGTCGTCGGGGGGAGCCGCCGGAGCCCCGGGTGCCGCGCGATTCTCGGGCGCCCCAGGGTCGGAAGCGCCGGGATGTTCGGGTTCGGCCATGGTCTCGATCCTGCCACCCCCACCGGTGATACCCTTGGCGACGACCGATCGGTGACCCGCCTGCGGGTTCACCGGTACACAAGCGGAGTCCCTCCCACCCAGCGCCGACCGTCCTGCTCCGGCAGGCGACAGGTTCCGGGTCCGGTCCGAGGTCTTCGGTGAGCTCACCGAGGGCCGGGCGCGTGCTGCGGCATGCGTCGTCGGACTGCAGGCCTCCGCGCGTGATCGGCAGCGGAGGCCTTCTTCGTTGGCGGTGGTCGACCGCGCGAGAACAAGGAGTCCACATCAGCGAGACCCGCATCAACGACCGGATCCGTGTGCCGGAGGTCCGCCTGGTCGGTCCCAACGGCGAGCAGGTCGGCATCGTGCGCGTGGAGGACGCCCTCCGCCTCGCGCAGGAGGCTGATCTCGATCTCGTCGAGGTGGCGCCGGATGCCCGACCACCGGTCTGCAAGCTCATGGACTTCGGCAAGTACAAGTACGAGGCCGACATGAAGGCCCGTGAGGCCCGGCGCAACCAGGCCAACACGGTTCTCAAGGAGATCCGCTTCCGCCTCAAGATCGACCCGCACGACTACGGCACCAAGAAGGGCCACGTCGAGCGGTTCCTCCGGGCGGGCGACAAGGTGAAGGTGATGATCATGTTCCGAGGTCGCGAGCAGTCGCGCCCGGAGATGGGTCTTCGCCTGCTCCAGCGACTGGCCGAGGATGTCGCCGAGCTCGGCCACGTCGAGAGCATCCCGCGCCAGGACGGCCGCAACATGATCATGGTGCTCGGGCCGGTCAAGAAGAAGTCCGAGGCACGGAACGAGCAGCGGCGGCGGGCCACGCGGGAGGCGCCGGTCGCCGAGTCGGCGGCGGAGAAGCCCGCGACCGCGCCGGCAGAGCCCGCGATCGAAGAGCCCACGGCCGAGCAGCCCGCCCCGGCAGAGCCGGCAGACGCCACGCCGGCCGCCAAGCCTGCTGCCGCCAAGCCTGCTGCCGCCAAGCCTGCTGCCGCCAAGCCTGCTGCCGC
>CAYGGX010000005.1:0-1573 GCA_964349585.1 uncultured Actinotalea sp. | reverse complement strand
AGCACTCCGACGAGGAAGAGAGCACACCAGTGCCGAAGAACAAGACGCACAGCGGTGCGAAGAAGCGCTTCCGGGTGACCGGCAGCGGCAAGCTCATGCGCGAGCAGGCGGGCGCGCGCCACAAGTTCGAGCACAAGTCGAGCCGGCGCACGCGCCGCCTGGCGCAGGACGTCGCCGTCTCGCCTGCGGACACCCCCAACGCCAAGAAGCTGCTCGGCAAGTGAGCCTCGGGCGTCATGCGCCCAGACTCATGTGAGCACCGAAACCCAAGGAGCACGACGTGGCACGCGTGAAGCGGGCGGTAAACGCCCACAAGAAGCGCCGGACGACCCTCGAGCGGGCCAGCGGCTACCGCGGTCAGCGGTCGCGGCTGTACCGCAAGGCGAAGGAGCAGGTCACCCACTCCCTCGTCTACGCCTACCGCGACCGCAAGGCGCGCAAGGGCGACTTCCGTCGGCTGTGGATCCAGCGGATCAACGCCGCGTCCCGCGCCAACGGTCTGACGTACAACCGGCTGATCCAGGGCCTCAAGCTCGCCGGCGTGGAGGTCGACCGCCGCGTGCTGGCGGACCTCGCCGTCAACGACCCCAACGCGTTCACCGCGCTGGTCGGGGTAGCGCGCGACGCCCTGCCCGAGGACGTCAACGCCGGCAGCCCCGCCGCCTGACATGGACGACGCCGGTCCCGCGGACCGGAGCGACGCCCGGCCGGAGCCGACACTGACCAACCCCCGCGCGGAGCGGGTGAAGGCGGTGCGGGCCCTGTCCGGGCGTTCCGCGCGCCAGCGGGCCGGGCGGTTCCTGGTGGAGGGGCCGCAGGGTGTGCGCGAGGCGGTGCACGACGACGCCGCCCGGGTGCGGGACGTGTACGTCTCGCCTACGTCGGTCACCAGGCACCCGGAGACGGTGGATGCCGCACGACGGCGCGGCATCCGGGTGCAGGTGGGCACCGCCGAGGTGCTGGCCGCGATGAGCCCCGATGCTCAGGGCATCCTCGCAGTTGCGGACCTGCTGACCGCGACCCTCACCGACGCCCTCGCGAGCCGGCCGCGCCTGGTCACGGTCCTCGCGAACGTGCGGGACCCCGGCAACGCCGGAACGGTCATCAGGGCCGCCGACGCGGCCGGAGCGGGCGCCGTGGTGGTCACCGACTCCAGCGTCGACATACACAACCCGAAGGTCGTGCGCAGCACGGCCGGCTCGCTGTTCCACCTGCCGGTGGTGACGGGCGAGTCCCTGCGGGACGTCGTCGGCGCACTACGGGCTGCCGGACTGGCGATCCTGGCCGCCGACGGTACCGGGGATCACGACCTGGACGACCTGCTGGACCGTGTTGCGGGCGCGAAGCGGGGGGATGCGGTCTCGGCGCCCGACCTGACCGCGCCGACCGCGTGGGTGTTCGGCAACGAGGCCTGGGGCCTGGTGGACGGGGATCGGGACCTGGCTGACGCCGTCGTGCGCGTGCCGATCCGGGGCCGCGCGGAGTCGCTGAACCTCGCTACCGCGGCCGCGGTGTGCCTGTTCGCCAGCGCCCGGGCCCAGGCACTGAGCCCCCGCCCCAGGCACTGAGCCCC
>CAYGGX010000004.1:60228-71899 GCA_964349585.1 uncultured Actinotalea sp. | reverse complement strand
CTAGCCAACGCGCGCGGCCGTGGCTCAGAACACGAACCGGCCGTCGTCGGCGAAGTGGGCGGGTAGCACCTCGGTGACCCACTCGGGCTGGATCGGACCGTAGATGTGCGGGTACAGCTTGCCGTCACCGCCGTCCTCGAAGACCACGCGGACGTCCGCAGCCCGGATGGTCGCGTCGTCCATCACCAGGACGCACAGCTCGGCGACGCCGTCTGCGTAGACCGCCTCGGCGACGCCCGGGAGCTGCTCACGCAGCGCCGCGTGGATGTACCCGGCCTCCTCGAGCGTGCGGCCGCGGGTGGAGACGAGGTACCTGCCGGCCCGCTGCGCACGGTCCCAGTCGGCGCGGTGCGCAAGGTGAAGGATCTCCATGGCAGGAGCGTAGGCACCGGACCCGCCGGTCCCGCCGGATCGGCCCAAATCGGGCAAGACGACGTCGCTTGCCCCGGCCGGCAAGACCGCGTCTCACACCGATCTTCGGCTTCCGCTGCGTTCCGCAACGACCGATTCGGCGGGGCTGGCGGCGGGCGCGACGCCACCCGGAGCCGCGGCGAGTGGGAACGATTCGACGACGTGAGCCGTCGCCGGGGGTCCGCGGTCAACGGTATCCGCCGTGCCAAACGGCCCTCAGCGCGGTGACCTGCACGAACGCCGGACGGTTTCGTCTCACAGAGTGGGACGTACTGCCCAGTATCGAAAAGGTAACGATAGTTCGGGGGCACGGGCTCAGTACGAACTGTCAGATTCTCCGCCTGTACGCTCACAAGATCCAAGGTGGATGACCTGCTACACCTGTGTGCCCCGTCGGGGTCGTGCGCGTACTGGGCAACCCGCCTCATCCTTGTCAGGAGGAACAGTGAAGATCAGGCGAATCGGTGCCGCTGGCGCCATCGTCGCGGCAGGTGCGCTCGTCTTGAGCGCCTGCGCTACCCCTGGTGGTAGCGAGATCATCGAGGACACCTCTGTGAGTGTCGGCTGGAACCAGCCGTTCTACTCCCAGAACAACCTCACCGATACCGGCAATGCGACCGCAAACGCGAACATCATCTATCTGACGAACGCCCAGTTCAACTACTACGACGGCGACCTCAACATTGCCAAGAACGAGGACTTCGGCACCTACGAGGTGACCTCTGAGGACCCGTTCACCGTCGAGTACACGGTCAACGAAGGCGTCACCTGGTCCGACGGCGTGGCCGTCGACGCCTATGACGTGTTCCTCTACTGGGCCGCGCAGAACGACCGGTGGGACAACGTCGAGCCCGAGTACGACGAAGAGTGGAACGTCATCAACCAGGACGAGATCGACGCGGGCGTCTACTTCTCCAGCAGCTCCCCCGCCTCGAACATGATCAGCGGAATGCCGGAGATCAGCGACGACGGTCGCACGGTCACCTTCGTCTACGACGCCCCGCGCTCCGACTGGGAGGTTTCGATCCAGCCGTCGCCGGTCGCCGCCCACGCCATCACCAGCCTCGCGCTCGGTGTCGACGACGCGGCTGAGGCCAAGCAGCGCCTCTACGACGCGTTCGCGAACAGCGTCACCGCCGACCTCTCCGAGATCGCGAAGGCCTGGAACTCGGGCTTCGACTTCACCTCGATGCCCGACGACGAGCGCCTGTACCTGTCGTCCGGTGCGTACGTGCTGACGGAGTACGTCGAGGGCCAGTACCTGACGGTCACCGCTCGCGATGACTACGAGTGGGGCCCGCAGCCCAAGGTCGAGTCCATCACCATCCGCTACAGCGAGGACCCGCTGGCCTCGGCCACCGCTCTGCAGAACGGTGAGGTCGACCTCATCGCGCCGCAGGCGTCGGTCGACCTGGTCGCGACGCTCGAGGGTATGGAGGGGATCCAGTTCGAGGGTGCCGCCGAGGGCACGTACGAGCACGTCGACGTCGTCTTCGACAACGGCGGCCCGTTCGACCCGGCGACCTACGGTGGCGACGAGGAGACGGCCCGACTGGTCCGCCAGGCGTTCCTGCTCTCCGTGCCGCGCACCGAGATCCTGGAGAAGCTCATCATCCCGGTCCAGGAGAACGCGACCCTGCGTGACTCGCACAACCTCGTGCCGGGTTCGCCCGCATACGACGAGGTCGTCGAGAACAACGGCTCGGAGTTCTACAGCCACGACGACGAGGCCAACCGCGAGAAGGCTGCGGAGCTGCTCGAGCAGGCCGGAGTCGAGACCCCGATCGACGTCCGCTTCCTCTTCGGTGAGGGCAACGTCCGCCGTGAGAACCAGTACGAGCTGATCGCGGACTCTGCCGCGCAAGTCGGCTTCAACGTCATCGACGAGAGCGACGTGGGCTGGGGCGGTCGGCTGACGCAGACCACCACCTACGACGCGTCGCTCTTCGGCTGGCAGTCCACGAGCACCTTCGCGCTCAACGCCCAGGCGAACTACATCACCGATGGAGTGAACAACTTCGGTGGGTACTCCGACCCGGACATGGACGCATGGTGGGCCGAGCTGGAGACGAACACGGACCCAGACCGCGAGACGGAGCTGCTGATCCTCATCGAGGAGCGGCTGAACCGCGACGCGTTCTCCCTGCCGATCTTCCAGTTCCCCGGCGTGGTCGCCTGGCGTGACGTGCTCGAGGGCGTCTCGACCATCCCGCTGTCTCCCACGATCTTCTGGAACTACTGGGAGTGGGAGATCAGTCCTGATGACTCCATCGACGTCTGAGTGGGGTCCACTGCTCTGAATGAATGACCGGTGGGGTACCGCGGTACGCCGTGGTACCCCACCGGCTCGTCCGGGGCGCGGCGAACCCGTGACGAAGTTCCCTTTGTCCCCGAGCGATCGTCGGGCAGTGTGAGAGCCGATCCGCCCGTCCGCCCCAGACCGTGGTCCGCGTAGACTCACGCCGACCCTGACCCACCTCCAGCGAGGTCCCCCGCCCCATGGCAGCCTCAGTCTCGAACCGTGCCGACGGCGACGAAGCGGTCTCGGCAACGCCGGTCAGCGCCACCGGCGCGCGCGCACGGTTCCGCTCAAGTGGTCCGATGCTTGCCTTCATCGGACGCCGCGTGCTGTCCTCCGCGGTCGTCCTGCTCGGCGCCACCTTCATCGTCTACGTGCTCGTCTCGTACTCGCTCGATCCGCTCGAGGACTTGTACACGAGCAGCGCGCCCAACCGGGAGCAGCTGATCCAGCAGCGGATCGAGGCGCTGAACCTGGACACCCCCATTCCGCTCCGGTACCTCGGTTGGCTGGGTGGGGCCGCCGGCTGCCTGGTGGGCCAGTGCGACCTCGGCGAGAGCTGGATCACCGGACAACCCGTCGTGTCGATGCTGAGCACCGCGATCCCGTCCACGGTGACGCTGATCGCGATGTCCACCTTCACCGCCATCGCGCTCGGGATCACGGTCGGGATCGCCAGCGCGCTGCGCCAGTACACGGGCTTCGACTACGGCGTGACGTTCATGTCCTTCGTGCTCTACTCGCTTCCGTCCTTCTGGGTCGCGGTGCTGCTCAAGCTCTGGGGCGCGATCGGGTTCAACGACTTCCTCGCCAATCCGCGGCTGCCACTCGCCGCGATCCTCGGACTGGGTGTGCTCGGCGGGGTGATCTGGCAGGCGATCGTCGGCGGCGGCGGCCGGCGACGGCTCATCACCTTCGGTGTGGCCGCGACCGCCACCGCCGCGATGCTGGCCTTCATCTCCGCGACGGGTTGGCTGCTCGACCCGACGCTCGGGCCGGTGGCCATTGGCGCCCTCGGAGTCGGTGTCGCCTTCATCGTCACGGCCCTGGCTGCCGGCCTGCGGAACCGTAAGGCGTTGTACTCGGCTCTGACCACTGTCGGGTTGGGCCTGGTGCTCTGGTTCCCGCTGCAGTTCGTCTTCGTGGTCGCCACCGGCCCCCTGATGGTCCTGCTGGGCGTCGTCGCCGTGTCCTCCGGCGCCCTGATCGGCTGGCTCTACGGCGGCCCGGATCGCGGCCAGTCCATGCGGGCAGGCGGGATAACGGCCTTCTTCGTCGCCGTCTTCATCTTCATCGACCGCCTGATGGACGTCTGGAAGCCGTACAGCAACTCCAGCCGTATCGGGGGCCGTCCGATCGCAACAATCGGCTCACAGACCCCCGGCCTGGAGGGCAACGACTTCTGGGTACAGACGCTCGACACGTTCACCCACCTCATCCTGCCGACGATCGCGCTCGTGCTGATCTCCTTCGCCTCGTACACCCGGTACTCGCGGGCGAGCCTGCTCGAGGTCATGAACCAGGACTACATCCGCACCGCGCGGGCCAAGGGCCTCCCGGAGCGGGTCGTCACGGTGCGACACGCGTTCCGCAACGCGCTCATCCCGTTGGCGACGATCATTCCGCTCGACATCGCGTACCTGTTCGGGGGCGCGATCATCACCGAGACGATCTTCGCCTGGCGCGGGATGGGTTCCTTGTTCATCACGGCCCTACGAAACGTCGACGCCGAACCGGTGATGGGCTACTTCATCGTCGTGGGCACCCTGCTCGTGCTGGCGAACATCGTGGTCGACTTCGTGTACGCGGCCCTTGACCCCAGGATCCGGGTGAACGCATGACAGTCCCCAGCCCCGGGCAGAGCCCGGACACGACGACGCACCACCGCGACCTGGACGCCACGAACGTCGAGAACGCCATCGAGCTGAAAGAGGTCGAGGGGCTCTCCCAGGGCCGCATCGTGCTGCGCCGGTTCGTCCGACACCGCGGCGCCATCGTCGCGGCGAGCGTGCTGGTCGGCATCATCCTGATCGCGACCACATCGATCGGGTGGGGTCCCATCCCGGGATGGTGGCCGCACGGCTACCGCGCGAACCTGCCGATCGTGAACCCCGGCGGCGCCCCGACGATCAGCTTCAGCGGTGGGCTCACCATCGGCGCGCACCCGTTCGGTCAGGACAACATCGGCAAGGACGTGTTCGCGCTCGTGATGCGCGGCACCCAGCAGTCGCTGATGGTCATGTCCATCATCGGCCTGCTCGCGAGCGCCATCGGCATCGTCATGGGTGCCCTCGCCGGGTTCTTCCGCGGTTGGGTGGACAACGTCCTGATGCGGTTCACGGACATGGTCATCACCATCCCGATCATCATGATCGGGGCGATCCTCGGGCACCTCGTGGGCGGCGGGAGCCCGATCACCCTCGCCCTGGCGCTCAGCCTCGTCACCTGGACGTCGATGGCGCGCCTCGTCCGCGGCGAGTTCCTCTCCCTGCGCGAGCGGGAGTTCGTCGACGCGGCGCGCGTCGCTGGCGCCAGAAGCGGCCGGATCATGTTCAAGCACATGCTGCCGAACGCCGTCGGCGTGATCATCGTGAACACGACGCTGCTGATGGCGGCCGCGATCCTGCTGGAGACGGCGCTGAGCTACCTGGGCTTCGGCATCACCGCGCCGGACGTCTCCCTGGGGAACCTCATCAACCAGTACCAGACGGCCTTCGCGACGCGGCCGTGGCTGTTCTGGTGGCCGGGCCTGTTCATCGTGACGATCGCGCTGTGCGTGAACTTCATCGGCGACGGACTGCGGGACGCCTTCGACCCGCGGCAGCGGCGGATCCCGAGCAAGCGCAAGATGGCGAAGGCCTGAGCGATGGCGACACGAGCGCAGGTCGCCTCAACCGCGCAACGCGATCACCGCTATCGCGGCGAGTGCCGCGACACCGAGCGCCGGGAGCACGTGCCACTGCACCCGGGGACGATCCCGCTCCAGGCGGCGAGCGTCGAGGTAGCCGGCCTCGTGCAGTTCCTCCCAGCGCCGCCGGATGTGTGCGGCGGGCTCGCCCGAGGCGGTCCCGGCCAGGTCACCCGGGCGGACTCCACCGCCGATGTAGGACGTCTCCGGGAGGTGGCGGGTGTCCTCCGGGGTTGCGTTGAGGGTCTGGACGCGGCTCGGCGCCGGCGCGGCCCACGCGGCATACACGCCGTAGGCGGTGTACAGGGTGAGGGCGTACTTGGTGTCGATGCGTTCGATCGACGGCCAGGGCAGCTCGACGGTGCGCAGCACGTTGCGGAACTCGACACCGGCGTCGCTCACAAGGACGGCCGGACGGCCGAAGAGCGCCCATACGACGACGCAGGCGAGCGCCACGGCTGGTCCGTACCGCACCGCCGCGGCGACATCGTCGATGGCTGTGACGAGCAGGGTGAACGCGCCCAGCACTCCCACCGCGATCGTCAGGGCTCGGCCGAATCGGGGCCGGAACGCAACGGGTGTCACCGATACATCGTCGCAGAACGCACCGGGACGGCGGGCACCCGCGCGGCCGCTCCGGCAGCGCGCCCGAACGGCGCGTCTGGAGAGAGGGCAGGGCGTGGTCACTGACGCACCGGCGGTCGACACCAAGGCTCCGATCCTGGAGGTCCGCGGCCTCGGCGTGGAGTTCTACGTCGAAGGGGAGTGGTTCCCCGCAGCGATCGACATGAACTACGACGTGCACGCGGGCGAGGTCCTCGCGATAGTCGGCGAGTCCGGGTCCGGCAAGACCCAGTCCTCCATGTCCCTCATCGGGCTGCTACCCCAGAACGGCCGCGCGAGCGGCAGTGCCCGGCTCGGCGGGCGGGAGCTCGTCGGGCTGACCCACAAGCAGCTGTCGCGCGTGCGGGGCAAGGACGTCGCGGTCATCTTCCAGGAGCCGATGACCGCGCTGAACCCGGTCTACACCGTGGGCTTCCAGATCGTGGAGACGCTGCGCACGCACTTCGACATCGGTCCGCGTGCCGCCCGGGCGCGGGCGATCGAGCTGCTCGCCATGGTCGACATCCCGGACCCGAAGACGTCGGTCGACAAGTACCCCCACCAGCTTTCCGGCGGGCAGCGGCAGCGCGCGATGATCGCCCAGGCGCTGGCCTGTGACCCGAAGCTGCTCATCGCGGACGAGCCCACCACCGCGTTGGACGTGACCGTCCAGGCGGAGATCCTCAAGCTCATGCGCGAGCTGCGCAGCCGCATCGACTCCGGGATCATCCTCATCACCCATGACATGGGCGTCGTCGCCGACCTTGCCGACAGGGTCCTCGTGATGAAGAACGGTCGGATCGTCGAGGCCGGCTCGGCCGACGACGTGTTCAACCGGCCCACCCACCCGTACACGCAGCAGCTGCTCGCCGCGGTGCCCCACCTGGGCACGTCGGTCGGTGGCGAGCTGATGTCGGTCGATGCGGCGGGAGCGGCGCCTGCGGGCGAACGGCCGCCCGCCACGACCCGGCCGCGGACGATCGTGGAGGCGGCCGCGGAATCGGCGGAGCCGCCCGCCATGGAAGCGCGAGACCTGATCATCGAGTACCCCGGTCGGGGGCGGGTGGCGGCGTTCCGCGCGGTAGACGGGATCTCGATGACCATCGCGCGGGGCGAGGTCGTCGGACTGGTAGGGGAGTCCGGCTCCGGGAAGACGACCGTCGGCCGCGCCGTCGTGGGTCTGCTCCCGATCGGCGGCGGCTCGCTCAAGGTCGCCGGCACCGAGATGGGTGGCATCGCCGCCAGGCGCCTGCGGGAGCTGCGCCGCGACGTGTCGATCGTCTTCCAGGACCCCGGCTCGTCGCTGAACCCCCGCCTGCCGATCGGTCAGTCGATCGGCGAACCCCTGTTGCTGCACGGGATAGCCCGCGGGGCTGAGCTGCACCGACGGGTGGAGGACCTGCTCGACCAGGTCCACCTCGAGCGCAGCATGCGCAACCGGTACCCGCACGAGCTGTCCGGCGGTCAGCGCCAGCGGGTGGGTGTCGCCCGCGCCCTCGCGCTCAGCCCGAAGCTGTTGGTCGCCGACGAGCCGACGTCCGCGCTGGACGTCTCGGTCCAGGCCAAGGTGCTCGATCTGTTCCAGGAGCTGCAGCGGGAGTACGGCTTCGCCTGCCTGTTCATCAGTCACGACCTCGCCGTCGTGGAGATACTTGCCAGTCGGATCGCCGTGATGCACAACGGCAAGCTCGTCGAGCAGGGGTCGCGCGACCAGATCCTTCGGGACCCGCAGGACGACTACACCCGGCGCCTCCTGGCCGCGGTGCCCGTGCCCGATCCGGCCGAGCAGCGGATCCGCCGGGAGACCCGCGACCGCCTGCTGGAGGCGGAGGCGGTCCGCCTCGGAATCCACTCCGCGGAGACGCCCGGCCGCGTCAGGGCACCGGACCTCGTTCCCGTCGAGACGATAATCGAGGAGGACGAGAGCCGCCCGCGTCGCCGCTGGGGCCGCTGAGCAGCGGGTCTTCGGTGCGGACAGCAGGCCCCCTCGGGCCGTCGCCCAGGCGCCGACGGGTACCATGAGCCGTCCCGCTCCGCGGGCGAACCTCCCCCGACGTGAGATGAGTACCTGCATGCCCGTGCGCGCAGATCTGCGCAATGTCGCGATCGTCGCCCATGTCGACCACGGCAAGACGACGCTGGTCGACGCGATGCTCTGGCAGTCCGGCGCCTTCGGCGAGCACGCCCACGTGGCGGAGCGCGCGATGGACACCGGCGACCTCGAGCGCGAGAAGGGGATCACGATCCTCGCCAAGAACACGGCCGTCCGGTACCGGGGTCCCGCCGCGGCAGCCGCCGGCCAGGCCGACGGCGTCGTCATCAACGTCATCGACACCCCCGGGCACGCGGACTTCGGCGGCGAGGTCGAGCGCGGGCTGTCAATGGTCGACGGCGTGCTGCTGCTGGTCGACGCCTCGGAGGGTCCGCTGCCGCAGACCCGGTTCGTGCTCCGTAAGGCGCTGGAGGGTCAGCTGCCGGTGGTGCTCGTGGTGAACAAGGTCGACCGGCCCGACGCCCGGATCACCGAGGTGGTGCACGAGTTCACCGACCTGCTCCTCGGGCTCGCCTCCGACCTGCACGAGGAGGCTCCGGAGCTCGACCTCGACGCGATCCTGCACGTCCCGATCGTCTACGCATCCGCCAAGACGGGCCGGGCCTCCCTGACCCAGCCGGCCGACGGCGTCCTGCCGGACAGCCCGGACCTCACGCCACTCTTCGCGACGCTGCTGGAGCACATCCCTGCGCCCACCTACGACGACGACGCGCCCCTCCAGGCCCACGTCACGAACCTCGACGCGTCACCCTTTCTGGGGCGGCTCGCCCTGCTGCGGATCCACAACGGCACCCTGCGAAAGGGCCAGACCGTGGCCTGGGCCCGGGCCGACGGCTCCCTGCAGAACGTGCGGATCACCGAGCTGCTAGCCACCCGGGCGCTCGAGCGGGTGCCGACCGCCGAGGCCGGCCCGGGCGACATCGTCGCGGTCGCGGGGATCCCGGACATCACGATCGGCGAGACGCTGACCGATCCCGACGACCCCCGCCCGCTGCCGATGATCACCGTCGACGACCCGGCGATCTCCGTCACCATCGGGATCAACACCTCGCCGTTGGCCGGCAAGGGGGGCAAGGGCCACAAGGTCACCGCCCGCCAGGTCCGGGACCGTCTGGACACCGAGCTGGTGGGCAACGTCTCGCTCCGGATCCTGCCCACCGAGCGGCCGGACACCTGGGAGGTGCAGGGGCGAGGTGAGCTGGCGCTCGCTGTCCTGGTGGAACAGATGCGCCGGGAGGGCTTCGAGCTCACCGTCGGCAAGCCGCAGGTCGTGACCAAGATGATCGACGGCGTCGTGCACGAGCCGATCGAGCGGATGACCATCGACGCCCCCGAGGAGCACCTCGGGACCGTCACGCAGCTGCTTGCCGCACGCCGGGGGCGGATGACGACGATGGCCAACCACGGCACCGGATGGGTCCGGATGGAGTTTGTGGTGCCCGCCCGCGGGCTGATCGGCTTCCGCACCGCCTTCCTCACCGAGACCCGCGGGACAGGCATCGCGTCGTCGATCGCCGAGGGCCACGAGCCCTGGGCCGGGCCGATCGAGGCCCGCTCCAGCGGGTCGCTGGTCGCCGACCGGTCGGGCGTCGTCACGCCCTACGCCCTCTTGCAGCTCGCCGACCGCGGGTCGTTCTTCGTCGGCCCCACCGAGGAGGTCTACGAGGGCATGGTGGTCGGGGAGAACGCGCGCGCCGAGGACATGGACGTCAACGTGGCGCGGGAGAAGAAGCTCACCAACATCCGGTCGTCGACCGGGGACGAGCTCGAGCGGCTCACCCCGCCGCGCCGGCTCACCCTCGAGGAGTCGCTTGAGTTCGCGCGCGAGGACGAGTGCGTCGAGGTCACGCCCGGTGCGATCCGGATCCGCAAGGTCGTGCTGAAGGCCGAGGAGCGGGCCAAGATCGCCTCCCGCGCGAAGCGGGCATGACGCGGCCGTTCGGCGGGTTGCTGGCCGTGCACGCCCACCCGGACGACGAGACCCTGGCGACCGGAGCGCTGTTGGCCACCTGGGCGTCGTCGGGCCGGCCGGTGACCGTGGTGACCTGCACCCGCGGCGAGCGCGGCGAGGTAATCCCCGCGGACCTCGCGCACCTGGCGGGGGACGGCCCCGCTCTGGCGAACCACCGGGAGGGGGAGCTCGCTCGGGCGCTCACCGCCCTAGGTGTCGCGGACCACGTGTTCCTCGATCAGGTGGTGGTGCCCGGGGAGCCCCCGCGGCGGTTCGCCGACTCCGGGATGGTCTGGGTGGCTCCCGGGGCTGCCGGGCAGCCCACGGACGTGCCCGACGACGCCTTCGTCGCAGTTCCGGTGGACGTCGCCGCACGGCGCCTCGCCGCGGTGATCTCGGACCGACGACCGGACGTCGTCGTCGGCTACGAGCCCGGGGGCGGCTACGGGCATCCCGACCACGTGCACGCCCATCGGGTCGTGGAGCGTGCGGTGCGGCTCGCGAGCGAGGCCGGGAGCCACGTGGTCCCGGTGGTTCTCTGGGCGGCCCAGGACGAGGCAGAGCTCGCCACCGGTTGTCGGGAGGTCGTCGCACTCGCCGAGCCGCCCCTGGTGCCGCTGGATCCCGAACGGGATCTGCCGTCCGCGGCCGTGTCCGCGGACCTGATCGACGTGAGCGTCGACATCGTCCCCGTCATCGAGCGTGTCGTCGCGGCGCTGCGGGCGCACGCCACGCAGGTCCAGGCGGTCCGGGCCTGGTCCGGGACCGGGTTGGCCGCGGGGCACTTCGCGCTGAGCGACGGGGTGCTGCAGCCGCTGCTGCGCACGGAGGGCTACCGGTTCGCCGGCGGCTGGGTGCGGCGAACCGTCAACTGGCCCGTCGGGGTCCGGGTAGCGTGACCGTCGTGTCGCATCCCACCCGTTTGACCCGACGCATGCTCTCGTCGGCGTTGCTGGGGATCGTGGTGGCCATTGCCGGCACGGGGATCCATCGGGTCAACCCGCCATGGGGGATCGCGCTGGCGTTGATCCTCGTGTTCTCGGCCGCCGTGATGGTGCGCGCCTGGGCGCGGGCGCCCGGCGTTGTCGCCCTCGGAGTGGCGGTGGCACTGACGGTCCTCACCATGTCCCGGCTGGGTCCGGGCGGCGACGTGCTCGTGACAGCCCAACCGGTTGGGTACGCCTGGCTGGGTAGCGTCGTCGCGGTGGCGGCCGTCGCGCTTCTGCCGCGCCGGTGGTTCAGCGACGAGCCCGTCGAGCGGCGGTCCGATCGGGTCGGCACAGCACCGTAGAATCGCGCGCGGTGGACATCGGTCTGCCGAGCCAGCCAGGGGAGGCGCCGATGGAAGGACACGAGCGCGACGACGTCGCGGCCGATGTCCCCCAATCGGAGACCCCGGACGAACCGCGAGCGGAGGCCGGCGCGGGGGCCTCAGCAGCCGCGGAG
>CAYGGX010000004.1:2780-60128 GCA_964349585.1 uncultured Actinotalea sp. | reverse complement strand
CGGAGCCGGAGTCTGAGTCGGAGCCAAGGCGCGGCTTTTTCACGCTCCGCGGGGCTGGCGCGTGGACGCCGCTGCCAGCGCTGCCGCCGCCCGGCGCGGCGGCTGTCGACGCGGTCGAAGGTTTGGACCCGGCGCGGCCCGAGGTCGCCGCCGACGCGACGCCCCAGGAACTGGCGGACGGCGAGGTGGAGGTCAGCGAACCCGTAGAAGCGCAGTCCGGCGCGCCGGTCGATTCTGAGGCTGCGGCCCTGGCGGACACGCAGACCGCCGTGTCGGCCGAGCGAGCGCCCGTGGGGGACGACTGGCCCACGGTGGTTCTGCCGCCGCTCGGCTTCGAGCCGGAGCCGGAGCCGGAGCCGGAGCCGGAGCCGGAGCCCCCGTCTCTCCAACGCCCCCCCGGCGTTGTCGACTGGCCCGGCGTCGTCCCGCGTCGGACCTCAGTCCGTGACGCGGTCCCCGCCGCCCGGCCCGACAAGCCGACGCAGCTCCTGCCGGCGGCGTCCGCGGCCGGACGAGGCGCTCGGTGGCGGCAGGTGCTGGGACTTGCCGCGGCCGTCGTCGTCGTCCTCGGCGGCCTCTACGCGGGAGCGCTGTGGCTCTGGGCCGAGCGCGTGCCTCCGGGTACGACCGTCGCGGGGGTTCCGATCGGCGGGCTGGACGTCGATGAGGCCGTCGATGCCCTCGAGGAGGGGCTCACGGCCGCCGCCACGGACCCGATCCAGGTTTCCGTCGAGCCCAATAAGACGACGATCGACCCCGCGTCCGCAGGACTGCAGTTCGACGCGCCCGCAACCGTTGCCGCGGTCACTGGCTTCGGCCTCGAACCGGCCCGACTCTGGCGCCAGCTGTTCGGTGCGGGCGTCACGGAACCCGCGACCCAGGTCGACGGCGCCGCATTGACGGAGGCCGTCTCCGACGCAGCCGCGGATCTGGCCGTCGCCCCGGTCAACGGGGCGATCGAGTACGTCGGCGATGAGCCGTTCGCCAGCCCGCCCGCGGACGGCGTGGCGGTGGACGAGCAACCCGCGCGGGAACTGCTCGAGAGCGCTTGGCTGACGGCGCCGCGGCCGATCGAGCTGCCGACGGTCGTCGATCCGCCGGAGATCGGTCAGGCGGAGCTCGATCGAGCGATGGCGGACCTGGCGCGACCGCTCGCCTCCGGGCCGGTGGTCGTCACCGTCGCCGACCAGTCCGTCGAGCTCCCGGCCTCTGTGCTCACCGCCCACGCCCAGTTCGTGCCCGAGGGCGGCGAGCTGGTGGTGCGGCTCGACGGCTCGGCACTCGTCGACGCGGTGATCGCCAGGACGACCGACCTGCTGACGCAGCCGACGGATGCGTACTTCGCCTTCGAGGGTGGGGAGCCGGTCATCGTCGCCGGCGAGCCCGGTACCACGATCGACCCCGCTGAGCTGGCCGAAGCCGTCGCTGACGCCGGCACCAGGCCCGACCGGCGGACCGAAGTCGGGCTGGTCTCGACCGACCCGGCGGAGTCCACGGCAGGGCTCGAGGCGCTGGGGATCACCCAGGTGGTCTCGGAGTTCTCCACCCCCCTGACCGCGGAGCCCAGGCGGACGCGCAACATCGCGAACGGCGCGGCAAACATCACGGGCACCCTGATCCGGCCCGGCGAGACCTTCAGTCTCGGGGAGGCGCTCGGCCCGATCGACGCCGCCCACGGGTATGTCCAGGCGGGAGCGATCGTGCGCGGGGAGCACACCGACGCCTGGGGTGGCGGCCTGTCCCAGATGTCGACCACCACCTACAACGCCGCCTACTTCGCTGGGTTCGAGCTGGTGGAGCACCAGCCGCACAGCGAGTGGTTCTCCCGCTACCCGGAGGGCCGGGAAGCCACGATCTTCACCCCGGACATCGACATGAAGTGGCGGAACAACACCCCGTACGGGGCCCTGGTGCAGTCCTGGGTGGCTGGCGGCCGGGTCCACGTGCGGATCTGGGGGACGCCGTACTGGACGGTGGAGTCGGCTACGAGTGGGCGCTCCAACGTGGTCTACCCGACCACCGTGTACTCGCAGTCCCCGACCTGCGAGCCCCAGTCGCCCGGCAACCCGGGCTTCACGGTGACCGTCACCCGGCGGGTTCTGCTGGACGGCGTCGAGCACGACTCCGAGTCCTGGACTGTGCGCTACCGTCCCCAGAACAGGGTGATCTGCGGTCCGGAGCCGGAGGCGGAGGGCTGAGCTACTGGCGTCGCCGGCGAGGCCGCGCGGGCGGCACCACCTTCCCGATGGCGATCTCCGCGGCCGGCACGTGCACCTCACCGCCGCGGGTCAGGACCCGAACGCCGTCGTCGTCGGTCGACAACAGGTCGCCCAGCACGTCGCTGTAGCGCCCGTCGGGCAGCCGTCGCCTGACCACGACCCGGACGCCCAAGGGCCAGGCGGTCCACTCGTTCACGGCGGCGCACATCCCCGCAGCGGTGGAACGCGGGACGCGACGGGGCTCACCTGATGGATACTAGGGCTGGCCGCGTGAACCCGGGAGGACAGCTCGTGACGTACGTGATCGCCCAGCCCTGCGTCGACGTCAAGGACAAGGCGTGCGTCGAGGAGTGTCCCGTCGACTGCATCTACGAGGGCAAGCGCTCGCTGTACATCCAGCCCGACGAGTGCGTGGACTGCGGTGCCTGCGAGCCGGTGTGCCCGGTCGAGGCCATCTACTACGAGGACGACGTCCCCGAGCAGTGGAGCGAGTACTACCGCGTGAACGTCGACTTCTTCGCGGAGCTCGGGTCGCCCGGCGGCGCGGCGAAGCTAGGCGAGATCGACTACGACCACCCCGTCGTCGCCGCCCTCCCGCCGCAGACCGGCACCATCTAGCCGGTGGGACTGCGCTCCGGGTTGCCGGACTTCCCCTGGGACACGCTCACGCCCTACGGGGCCATCGCTCGCCGGCATCCGGACGGCATCGTCGACCTCTCCGTCGGCAGCCCTGTCGACCCCACCCCAGAGTCGGTCCGCCGGGCGCTGGCCGAGGCCGCGGACGCGCCGGGCTACCCGACAACCCACGGCTCGGCCGAGCTCCGGGAGGCGGTGAGCGCCTGGTTCGCTCGCCGACGGGGCGTCCCGGGGCTTGATCCCGGCGCGGTGCTGGCCACCATGGGTTCGAAGGAGTTCGTGGCCTGGCTCCCTTCGCTCCTGGGACTGGGCGAGGGCGACGTCGTCGTGCACCCGGAGATCGCCTACCCGACCTACGACGTCGGCGCGCGGCTGGCCGGTGCCACCCCGCTGCCCGCCGACGACGTCGCCGCGTGGTCGGACCGACCGGACGTCCGCCTGGTCTGGCTGAACTCCCCGTCCAACCCGACGGGGGCGGTGCTCGGGGTCGAGCAGCTGCGGGCGGCGGTCGCAGCGGCGCGGCGCACGGGGGCCGTGGTTGCCAGCGACGAGTGCTACGCGCTGCTGCCCTGGTCCGAGCCATGGGCGACCGCGGGCGTGCCGAGCATCCTCGACCCGCGGGTCTGTGACGGTGACCACGCCGGGCTGCTCGCGGTGCACTCGCTGTCCAAGCAGAGCAACCTCGCGGGCTACCGTTCGGCGTTCGTCGCGGGCGACGCGGCGCTGGTCTCCCGGCTGCTCGAGATCCGTAAGCACGCCGGGATGATGGCACCCGCCCCGATCCAGGCGGCGACGGCGGCCGCGCTGGTCGACGACGAGCACGTGGCCGCCCAGCGCGCCGTCTACGGTCGCCGCCGCAGGGTGCTCATCGGGGCGCTCGAGGCCTCGGGTCTGCTGGTGGAGGACTCGGCTGCCGGCCTGTACCTGTGGGTACGGGCGCCGGGCGCCGGCCAGGACTGCTGGCAGACGGTCGCCGACCTCGCCAAGCTCGGAATCCTGGTTGCGCCGGGGTTGTTCTACGGGCCGTCGGGTGCGCGCCACGTGCGGGTCTCGCTCACCGCGAACGACGAGGCGATTGCCTCGGCCGCGATGAGGTTGACCGGAGCATGATCTCGGCGACACACTCACGACAACTCTGCTTTACTGAGCCTTGACCTGAAGGGCTCAGCAGCACTGCCCGATGGACGGATCGTCGCCGCGGCGATAACCACGCACGACAGGAGCCCCCGGGCGATCACCGGTGGGCTCGCGAGGAGGATCGAGTGACCCAGACGACGACCGGCTCGGTGGAGCTGCGCATCGGCGACCGGACGCTGCCCCTGCCGGAGTTCCAGGCCACGGCCGGCAACCGCGGAATCGGCGTGACGGCCCTGCTCAAGGAGACCGGACTCGTCACGGTCGACCCGGGCTTCATGAACACCGCCTCCTGCGAGTCTGAGATCACCTACATCGATGGCGACCAGGGCATCCTGCTGTACCGCGGGTACCCCATCGAGCAGCTCGCGGCGAGCTCCTCGTTCCTCGAGGTGTCCTACCTGCTGACCCACGGCGAGCTGCCGAAGCCGGACCAGCTCTCGGCCTGGATCGAGCGGGTCGAGCGGCACACGCACCTGCACGACAACTTCAAGGCCCTGATCGGCGCGTTCCCCACGAACGCCCACCCGATGGCCGTCCTGTCGAGCGCGGTATCCGCCCTCCCCGGGTACTACCCGGAGAGCGTCGACCCGTTCGACCCGGCAACCGTCGAGCTGGCCACGGTGCTGCTGCTCGGCAAGGCCCCGACGATCACCGCCTACGCACACCGCCGGGCGCTCGGTCAGCAGATGATCGGGCCGAACCGCGGGATGGGCTACGTCGCGGACTTCCTGCGGATGGCGTTCCAGCCCAACGGCGCCATGTACGAGGTCGACGACACGATGGTCAAAGCGCTCGACCTGCTGCTGATCCTGCACGCCGACCACGAGCAGAACTGCTCCACGTCGACCGTCCGGATCGTCGGCTCCAGCCACGCAAACCTCTACGCCTCGGTCTCGGCGGGGATCAACGCGCTGTCCGGCCCTCTGCACGGCGGGGCGAACGAGTCCGTCCTGAAGATGCTCGACGAGATCCGCGACGCGGGAGGCGACGCCTCGGAGTTCATGCGCCGGGTCAAGGACAAGGGGGGTGGCGTCCGGCTGATGGGGTTCGGCCACCGGGTGTACAAGAACTACGACCCCCGGGCCGCGATCGTGAAGAAGGCGGCCGACGAGGTCCTCTCCAAGCTCGGCAAGCGCGACGAGCTGCTCGACATCGCGATGGGCCTCGAGGACATCGCCCTGAACGACGACTACTTCATCGAGCGCAAGCTCTACCCGAACGTGGACTTCTACACCGGGTTGATCTACAAGGCGATGGGCTTCCCCACCCGGATGTTCACCCCGCTGTTCGCGATGGGGCGGATGCCCGGATGGATCGCTCAGTGGCGCGAGATGATGAAGGACCCGGCCACCAAGATCGGCCGGCCCCGGCAGATCTACACCGGGCCCACCGCGCGCGACTACGTGAGCATCGACGCCCGCTGATCATCACCCGAGGGTGAGGATCACCTGCCCGCCCGGCAGCGGCTCGCCAGCGACCGGCTCCCAGGCGGCGGTCTCGCGGTCCCAGATCGAGTCGGCGACCCGGACCTGGGTGATGCCGAGCTGGTGTGCTGCCGAGACGCCCCAGTGCGCGACGGCCCAGCCCAGGCGCTGCTGATGCTCCGGGCCCGGCGCCAGGGGCGATCCGTCGACGATCAGCCCGGTCTCGGTGGTGACGGCCTCCAGGCCGAGGTCACGCTGCACCCGCGCAACCGCGGCCTGGGGGTCGGCAGGCACGGCCACGGCGGGCAGGGTGCACGTGACGGCCGTGGGGGAGTACCCGAACATCGCCGAGGCCCACGCCCGCGCCCACGGCTCGTGCTGCGCATAGGCGTCCGGGAACCCCGAGCGTTGCACCGCCTGCGCCGCCTCGGTGATCGGAAGTGAGTCATAGCCGTCCACCTCCACCAGGGAGTCGTAGAAGGCGTTCGTGGCATAGACCGGGTCCATGATCTGCTCGACCGTGCCCCAGCCCTGGGAGGGGCGCTGCTGGAAGATCCCGACCGAGTCCCGGTCGCCGTGCTCGATGTTGCGCAGCTTCGACTCCTGCAGTGCGGTTGCGACCGCGATGGTCAGCGCCCGCGCCGGCAGCCCGCGGCGAAGGGCCGTACCGGCGAGCAGCGCGGTGGTCTCGGCCTGATCGGGCTCGAGGTACCACTGCGTCTCCTCGAGCGTCGCCGAGCAGAGCAGGCGCACCGGCGTGGTGTCGTCCCTGTCGAGCAGTGCCACGATCCCGGCAGCCGAGCCGGCCACGACGGCGACGAAGGCGACCGAGGTGAGCAGGATCCGCCGCACCGCCCGCCGCCTCCTGCGACTGGAGGGGCGGCGACGGGGGGTCCGCAGGGGCGGTTCGGGTGGCGCGAACCTAGTTGGCATGGAGCTCGGGGTTGAGCGCGACGCCGACGCCGGGCCTGGGGAGCGCCTCGACGGCGCCGGTGACCGAGTTGCGACGGAAGAGGAGCCCGTCCGCGCCGGAAAGCTCACGGGCCGCCACAACCCCCGACTCGAAGGCCACCTTGGTGCCCGCGGTCAGGTAGAGACCCGCCTCCACCACGCAGTCGTCCCCGAGACTGATCCCGAGTCCAGCGTTGGCGCCGACGAGCGATCGCCGACCGATCCGGATCTGCACCCGGCCGCCACCGGAGAGCGTGCCCATGATCGACGCCCCGCCGCCGATGTCGCTCCCGTCGCCGACCACCACTCCCTGAGAGACCCGCCCCTCGATCATCGAGACGCCGAGCGTGCCCGCGTTGAAGTTGACGAACCCCTCGTGCATCACCGTCGTTCCCTCGGCGAGATGCGCGCCCAGCCGCACCCGGTCGGCGTCCGCGATGCGGACCCCGCTCGGGACGACGTAGTCCAGCATCCGGGGGAACTTGTCGATCCCGAGCACGGTGGGCGGCGTGCCGTGCGCGACCCGCAGCCGAGTCCGGACCTCCTCGAACCCGTCCGGGTCGCACGGGCCCCGATCCGTCCAGACGACGTTCGGCAGCACCCCGAAGATCCCGTCCAGGTTCACCTCGTTCGGGCGCACCAGGCGGTGCGAGAGCAGGTGCAGGCGCAGGTACGCGTCGGCCGTGTCCGCCGGGGCCGCGTCGAGGTCCCCCAGGGCGGTCAACGCCTCGGTCCGGACCCCCCGCGCCTCGTCCCGGGCCTCGAGCGCGCGGACCGCCGACGGGTCGCCGGCGTCGTGCCCGAGGACGGGTCGCGGGTACCAGACGTCGAGAACCGCCCCCGAGTCGGTGACCGTGGCGAGGCCGTGACCCGATGCGTGGCGCGAAGTCATGCGCGCAAGCCTAGAGGGCTCGATCCCGCGCCCGCGGCGCTGTCCATCGCGCCGCGCCCGCTTCCGACGCCGGAATCCGTGCGGCGGGCGCGCCCGGGATCAGTAGGGTCGTCGGGTGAGCGAGAGACTTGACCTCGGTGGCGACCTGGTCGCGCTGACCCGCGCCCTGTGCGACATCCCGTCGGTCAGCGGCGACGAAGGTCGGCTGGCGGACGAGGTCGAGCTGGCCCTGCGCGGGACCCACCTGGAGGTGTTGCGGGACGGCAACGCCGTCGTCGCTCGGACCCACCTGGGCAGGGCCGAGCGAGTGGTGATCGCGGGCCACCTGGACACGGTGCCGCCGGCGGGCAATCTCCCGACCCGGATCGTCCAGGCCCCCGGCGGACCGGAGGTCTGGGGGCGGGGGACCGTCGACATGAAGGCCGGCGTCGCGGTCCAACTAGCGCTCGCCGCGACGGTGAGCGCCCCGAACAGGGACATCACCTACGCGTTCTACGACGCGGAGGAGGTGGAGGCGGAGCGGAACGGGTTGGGGCGGATCGTGCGCACGCACCCCGACTGGCTGGCCGCGGACTTCGCGGTGCTCTGCGAACCCACGGCGGCCAGTATCGAGGGGGGCTGCAACGGGACGCTGCGGGTGGACGTCGAGGTGCCCGGGCGGGCCGCGCACTCCGCCCGATCGTGGCTCGGGGTGAACGCGATCCACGGCGCCGCGCCCGTCCTGACCAGGCTGGCGGAGTACGCGCCCCGGGCGGCCGAGGTGGACGGCCTCGTCTTCCGGGAGGGGCTGAACGCCGTCGGCATCCGCGGCGGGATCGCCGGGAACGTGATCCCCGACCGGTGCGTGATCAGCGTGAACCACCGGTTCGCCCCGGATCGGAGCCCCGAGGAGGCCGAGGCGCACGTCCGCGCCGTCTTCGAGGGCTACCGGGTCTCGGTGACCGACGTCGCCGCCGGCGCCCGGCCGGGCCTCGACCATCCGGCCGCGGCCGAGTTCGCGGCCGCCGTGCGCTCGCTCACCGGGCGGTCACCGGTGGCCAAGGAGGGCTGGACCGATGTCGCCAGGTTCTCCGCGCTCGGGGTGCCGGCGGTCAACTTCGGTCCGGGCGACCCCGCCCTTGCCCACGCGGACGACGAGCGGTGCCCGGTCGACCAGATCACGACCTGCTTCGCCGGGCTGAGTGCCTGGTTGACCTCCTAGAGTCAGGGCATGACTGATCGCCCTCGAGCCCACGGGAACGGCTACCGCAAGGGACCGGTTCTCCTCCGCGGCGGCCAGGTGCCGCGCACCACGAGTGACCAGCACCTCCTCGCCAACGAGCCGGACGCGAGCTGGGTGCACGCCGACCCCTGGCGCGTGATGCGGATCCAGAGCGAGTTCGTCGAGGGGTTCGGCGCGCTGGCGGAGGTCGGTCCCGCGGTGAGCGTGTTCGGTTCGGCCCGGACCAAGCCCGACGAGCCCGAGTACGCCCTGGGGATGGCCGTCGGCCGAGGACTCGCCGACGCCGGCTACGCGGTGATCACCGGCGGCGGCCCCGGGATCATGGAGGCGGCGAACCGTGGGGCCAGCGAGGCCGGCGGGCTCTCCGTCGGGCTGGGAATCGAGCTGCCGTTCGAGCAGGGCCTCAACGACTGGGTCGACCTCGGGGTGAACTTCCGCTACTTCTTCGCGCGAAAGACCTGCTTCGTGAAGTACTCGCAGGGCTTCGTCGTGCTGCCCGGCGGTTTCGGCACCTTCGACGAGCTGTTCGAGTCGCTCACCCTCGTGCAGACCCACAAGGTGACCGGGTTCCCCATCGTCCTGGTCGGGGTGGACTTTTGGCGTGGCCTGCTCGACTGGTTGCGGGACTCCGTGGTGCCCCGCGGGAAGATCAATGAGCCCGACCTCGACCTGGTGCGTCTCGTCGACGACCCGGACGAGGCCGTCCGGGTGGTCCTGGAGCGCGGGGCCGAGCTCGCGGCCGAGGAGCAGGCGGCCGTGCTGGCCAACGCCGCGGCCGAGCAGGAGGCGCAGCGCGCCTCGTCCGGCGAGTGAGGTGAGCCCGCGGGTGGGGGTCCCCCCGGCGGGCGTCCCGCTGCGGCTCCGGGGCGAGGTGCTGACGCCCGATCGACCAGCGGTGATGGCCGTGGTCAACCGGACGCCCGACTCGTTCTACCCGTCCGCCCGGGCCGAGGCCGACGACGTCGCGCGGGCGGCGGTCGAGCGTGCGGTGGCGCAGGGCGCCGACCTCGTCGACATCGGGGGGGTGCGGGCCGGCCGGGGCCCGGATGTCTCCGTGCAGCAGGAGATCGACCGTGTGCTGCCCCTGGTCCGCTGGGTCCGCCGGACGTTCCCCGGCCTGCCGATCAGCGTGGACACCTGGCGCTCCGAGGTGGCGGAGGTGGTGCTGGATGCGGGGGCCGACCTGATCAACGACACCTGGGCGGGGCACGATCCCGGGCTCGTCGCGGTCGCGGCGGCCCACGGCGCGGGGATCGTCTGCTCGCACACGGGCGGGCTGGCGCCCCGGACGGACCCCCTGCGGCCCGAGTACCCGATCCCACCCGGGGTGGCGGCGGCCGACCCGTTGGACGGCGTCCTGCTCGACGTCGTCGACACGCTGTCGACCGCCGCCAGGCGGGCCGTCGACGCGGGGCTCGACCCGCAGTCGGTCCTGGTGGACCCGACCCACGACTTCGGCAAGAACACTTGGCACTCGCTGCACCTGACCCGGCGGACCGCGGAACTGGTGGAGCTCGGCTTCCCGGTGCTGATGGCGTTGTCCCGCAAGGACTTCGTGGGGGAGTCCCTCGACCTGCCCGTCGACGAGCGGCTCGAGGGCACCCTCGCCGCCACGGCGGTGGCCGCGTGGTTCGGCGCCGCGGTGTTCCGGGCGCACGACGTGCTCGCGACGCGGCGGGTCGTGGAGATGATCGCCGTGCTGCGGGGCGACCGTCCGCCGGCCAGGGCGATCCGCGGCCTGGAGTGAGCCGTTGGTGAGAGTGCTTGCGCGCGCCCCGTGGTGGGTCCAGGTGCTGCTGGTGTACGGAGCGGCCCGGCTCGTCTCCGCGGTCGTCTTCCTGGCGGTCGCCCGCACCCAGGAGGCCAACCTGTGGACCCCCGCGGCGCCGTCGTACCCCGAGTACACGGGCCGGATGTGGGACGCCGACTGGTATCGGGGGATCGCCGAGGACGGGTACCCGGCCGGGCTGCCGCGGAACGCCGACGGCTCCGTGCCGCAGAACGCCTGGGCCTTCTTCCCGCTGTTCCCCGCGCTGGTCCGGCTGCTGACGACTGCGGGCATCCCGTGGCAGGTCGCGGGCCCGACACTCGCCCTGCTGCTCGGGGCAGTCGCGATGCTCGTGGTGCACCGGGTGGTGGAGGCGGCGGTCGGGCTCTACGGCGCGGCGGCCCCCGCGGACCCGGCGACCGACTCGCCGCTCGACGCGGGCTCCGCCTGGGCCGCGCGCCTGCCGCTGGCCACGGTCGCGGTGCTGGCCACATTCGCGTCCGCGCCGGTGCTCCAGGTCGCCTACACGGAGTCGCTCGCCCTGCTGCTCCTCGCCGCGACGCTGTGGTGCCTCCTGCAGAGGTGGTACCTGCCGGCGATCCCGCTGGTGCTCGCGCTCGGCCTGACCCGTGCGGTCGCGCTCCCGGTCGCGGTCGCCGTCGTCGCCCACGCGGTCGGACTCCGCCGGCGCCCGGCCGACGACGCGCCGCAGGACCGCGCCGGGTGGCGGATCCTCCTCCTGCTCGGCGCGTCGATCGTCGCCGGGCTCCTCTGGCCCCTCCTGGTGGCCGCCCGGACCGGCGAGCTGCGCGCCTATCAGCTGACTCAGGGCGCCTGGCGGGGCCGCGGCGAAGTGGTGCCGGTCGTCCCGTGGATCGACGTCGCCCGCTGGCTGTTCGGGCCACCAGGTCTGCTCGTCCTCGCGGTGCTGATCGTTGCGGCGGTGCTCGTCGTCGTCGCGACGCGGCGGCTCGGCCCGGAGCTGCAGTGGTGGACCGCCGGCTACCTCGGCTATCTCTTCGTCGCCGTCGAGCCGGGCACGAGCCTGGTGCGCTTCGGGCTGCTGGCGTTCCCGATCGCCGCGGTGGTCGCGCGGTGGGCCCTGCGCCGACGGTGGTGGCGCGCCGCCCTGACCGGGGTGCTGGTCCTTGGCGTTGCCGGTCAGATCGGCTGGGTCGGGCTCCTCTGGCGACTGGTGCCGCCGTCCGGTTGGCCGCCGTGACTCCCGGGTGAACTAGACTGACCTCGGACATCCGTCCTCTCAGCCGCCCAACGCGACGCCTCGGCATGTGCCGGCGCCACGTGGGGCCGGGAGACGGTACGAGACGGACGAGGAGGAGCCACGCGATGGCCGCGATGAAGCCGAGGACCGGCGACGGGCCGCTCGAGGTCACCAAGGAAGGGCGCGGCATCGTGATGCGCGTCCCGCTCGAGGGCGGTGGGCGTCTGGTCGTCGAGCTCAACGCGACGGAGGCCACCGAGCTGGGCGAGGCGCTCACGGCTGTCGTCAGCTGAGCCGCGGGGCGTGAGGTCACCCAGGAAGCGGGCGACTCGCGGGCGGGGTCCCGCTTCCAGCGCCGTCCCGAGGCGCGCCGACCTTCCGCGGGTCGCCGCCCGGCGTGGGTCGATCGCCACCACCGCGCTCCTGACCGAGCCCGACGTGGATGCCGTGGCCGTCCCGGTCGCGCCGGGGGAGGACGGCGTCCAGCCGCGAACCGGCACCGCCGACCTGGCCGCCCGGTACGGGATCGACCTCGCGGACCTCGCGGCGCGGGCGAAGATGGACGGCTCGGCGGGCGAGGTGCACACGCTGCACCTGCCCCTGCTGCTTGCCGGCGACCCGCCCTGGGCGGAAGTGCCGCGGCGGATCGTGCTCGTCGGCGTGGGCGGAGGCCGGCCCGCCGACCTGCGCCGTGCTGGGGCCGCGCTTGCCGGCGCGACCCGGGGCCTGCGCCGGGTGGTCTCGACTCTCGGCACCGAGCTGGGACCCGCCGCGACGCGGGCCGTCGTGGAGGGCTACCTGCTCGGTGCGTACCGCCCGCCGAGGGCGTCGGCGACACCCGGACCCGGCCCCGCAGGCGGCCTGGTGCTGCTCGACCAGTCCCAGCGCGCCGTCGAGACGGCCCGGCGCGACGCCACAGCGACTTGGATCGCCCGGACCCTCACCGCGACGCCGTCCAGCACCAAGACCCCCGCGTGGCTGGCCGACCAGGCGGTCGCCGCCGCTGCGTCGGCCGGACTGCGGGCCACCGTCCTCGGCCCGACCGAGCTGGCGGCTCGGGGGTTCGGCGGGCTGCTGGCTGTCGGGTCGGGCTCGGCAGCGCCCCCGCGCCTCGTCGTCGTGGCCTACGACCCGCCGAAGGCCTCCCGGCACGTGGTGATCGTGGGCAAGGGGATCACGTTCGACACCGGCGGTCTGTCGATCAAACCGCGCGACTCGATGGTGGCGATGAAGACGGACATGGCCGGCGCCGCCGTCGCCCTCGCCGTCGTGCTCGGGGCGGCCGAGGCGCGGGTCCGGCACCGCGTCACCGCCGTGCTGCCCCTCGCGGAGAACGCCGTCGGGGCGTCGTCGTACCGGCCGGGGGACGTGATCCGCGCGTACGGCGGGACGAGCATCGAGGTGCTGAACACCGACGCCGAGGGTCGACTCGTCCTTGCCGACGCGCTGGGCTACGCGGACGCCGAGCTGGACCCGGACTTCCTGATCGACGTCGCGACCCTCACCGGGGCGGCGACGGCCGGGCTGGGCCGGCAGCACGGCGCCCTGTTCACGCCCGACGACGACCTCGCCGCGGCCCTGCTTGCGGCCGGTGCGGACAGCGGCGAGCCCCTCTGGCGGCTCCCGCTCGTGGCGGACTACCGGCGGAGCCTCGCGTCTTCGGTCGCAGACGTCGCGCACGTCGCCACGGACCGGACCGTCGGGGGCGGGGCGATCACGGCGGCGCTGTTCCTGCAGCGGTTCGTGGGCCGTCGCCGCTGGGCGCACCTGGACATCGCGGGCCCGGCCCGATCCTCGTCGGCGCGGCACGAGGTACCGGAGGGGGCAACGGGCTTCGGCGCCCGGCTGCTGCTGCGTTGGCTCCGCGAGTAGATCACCGGCGCGAGGCGAGCAGTACCCCGTCCCCGCTGGGGACCATCGCCACGGCGACCCGTTCGTCGTCCCGCAGGCTCCGGGCGACCTCGCGCAGCGCCGTCGTGACCTCGTCCCGGCGGGCGGGGTCGGGCACCCGATCGCCGCCCAGGGCGTGCAGCACGGCGAGCACCCCGCCGGGCCGGAGCAGCCGGAGCGCCTGCGCCGCGTGCTCGGCGAGCTCGAGGGGGTCCCCGTCGGCCACGACCAGGTCGTACGCCCCGTCGGTCAGCCGGGGAAGCACATCCAGCGCGCGGCCGGTGATGGTGCGGACCCGGGTCGGGGGCACCCCGGCCTCGGCGAAGGCCGTCTTTGCGGCCCGCTGGTGCTCGGCCTCCGCATCGATCGTCGTGAGCACGCCGTCGGGGCTCATCCCGCGCAGCAGCCACAGACCGCAGACCCCGGCACCCGTGCCGATCTCGACGACGGCTGTTGCCCGCAGGCTGGTCGCGATGACCCGGAGCAGGGCGCCGACGCCGGGCATGAGCGTGGGGGCGCCGAGCTGCTCGGCGCGATCCGTTGCCCGCAGGACGACGTCGTCGGCCGGGACGTAGGCCTCGCAGTGCACCCAGCTCGCGGACTTGTCGGCGGAGATGTTGGCCTCCCGGGCGCGTCGGAACACTCGATGCTAGCGCGGACCGATCCGGGGATCATCGGCGCGCGCCGGAACATCAGGGGACGCCCGGCCGTTGGATGATCGTCAGTGGGCGCCGGCCCCGGCGGGCAAGCAATACGACATCGCGGGAGCATTGATCACGTGACCGAACCGACCAACCCGTTCGCGGCACCGTCCTGGCGCCCGACACCGACTCCCGCCGCCCCGAGCGCGATGCGACCGGAGGGCCATCCCGAGCCGCCGGTCTTCGGCCAGACTGCCCCCGACCCCGGGACGCCCGCGGCCCCGCCGACCGACAGCTGGGGGCGTCCGCAGCCGGTCCGGGAGCGGCGCGGCATGAGCGCCGCCTGGGTGGCGCCGATGCTGGTCGGCGCGTTGCTTGCGGGCGGGCTGGGCGGCGCGGCCGCGGTCCAGCTCTTCGAAGGGCCCGTCGCGCAGCCCACCCTGCCGCCGTCCGAGGTGGCGGGCGAGGTGGACCAGCTCACGGGTGTGGCCGCGATCGCCGAGGCGGTGCTGCCGAGCGTCGTGTCCATCGAGGTCCGCACGGCCGGCGGCCGCGGGACGGGCTCGGGCTTCGTGCTCCGCTCGGACGGCTACCTGCTGACGAACAGCCACGTGGTCTCGGCGGCCGCTGACGGGCAGGGGGAGATCAGCGTGCTGTTCGCCGACGGCAGCGAGGAGATCGCGGAGCTCGTTGGCCGGACCTCCGACTACGACCTCGCGGTGATCCGGGTGCCGCGCGACGACCTGACCCCGCTCGTGCTCGGGGACTCGGACGCCGTCGTCGTCGGGCAGCCGGTCGTCGCGATCGGCGCTCCGCTCGGGCTCGAGGGAACCGTGACCGCGGGGATCGTGAGCGCGCTGAACCGGCCGGTCACGGCCGGGAACGTGGCCGAGACGGCGTTCATCAACGCGATCCAGACCGACGCCGCGATCAACCCGGGGAACTCCGGCGGTCCGCTGGTGAACAGCGACGGCGAGGTGATCGGGATCAACTCCGCGATCGCCCAGACGCCCGGCGCACCCCAGACCGGGAGCATCGGCGTCGGCTTCGCGATCCCGTCCAACCAGGCCCGCCGCACCGCCGAGGAGCTCATCGAGACGGGCCGGGCGACGTATCCGGTGATCGGCGTGCTGCTGGACTCCAGGTACTCGGGCGAGGGCGTCCAGGTCTCCACCGAGCCCCAGGAGGGCCAGCCACCGGTGACGCCCGAAGGCCCCGCGGACCGCGCGGGAATCGTGCCCGGCGACATCATCCTGGCCATCGACGGCCGGCCGGTTACCGCGGCCGACGAGCTCATCGTGGCGATCCGGGCGCGGGCCCCCGGCGACTCGGTGATCCTCACGGTGCGCAGCAACGGTGGGACCCGCGAGGTGCGCGTCGTGCTGGACGAGATCGCCAGCACCTGAGCACTAGCCTGGGTCGATGCTCGGGATCAACGGTGGCGAGGCGATCATCCTGCTGCTGCTCGCCGTGGTGCTCGTCGGACCCGAGCGCCTGCCGGTCTTCGCTGAGCAGCTGGCGCGGTGGGTGCGGGCCGCCCGGGCGACGATGGCGAGCACCCGCGAGCGGGTCGAGGCGGAGCTCGGCGAGGACGTCGACTGGGCCTCCCTCGACCCGCGGCGGTACGACCCTCGCCGCATCGTCCGCGAGGCGTTCCTTGGCGACGGTCACCAGCGCACCGGGCCGACCACCCTCCCGCGGCCCGCGGACGGCGGTCCCGCGCCGTTCGACGACGAGGCGACCTGAGTTCGAGTCCGGGGACCGGTTGCTGCCAGAATGCTCGCCATGTCCTCACCGGCGCGGCCCCGCATCCTGTCCGGCATGCAGCCCACCTCGGACTCCCTGCACCTGGGCAACTACCTCGGCGCGCTGGTGAACTGGGTGGCGCTGCAGGACAGCTACGACGCCCTCTACATGGTCGCGGACCTGCACGCCCTCACCGTCGCCCCGGAACCTGCGCTCCTGCGGGAGCGCACGCGCCGGACCGCCGCCCAGTACCTGGCCGCCGGCGTGGATCCCGACCGTTCGGTGCTCTTCGTGCAGAGCCACGTGGCCGAGCACGCCCAGCTCGCGTGGGTGCTCTCGTGCCACACGGCGTTCGGCGAGGCCGCCCGGATGACCCAGTTCAAGGACAAGACCGCCCGCCAGGGCACCGAGGGCGCCAACGTCGGGCTGTTCACCTACCCGATCCTGCAGGCGTCGGACATCCTGCTCTACGACGCCGCCCTGGTCCCGATCGGTGAGGACCAGCGTCAGCACCTGGAGATCACCCGGGACATCGCCCAACGGGTGAACTCGCGCTTCGGCCAGACCTTCGTAGTGCCCGAGGCGCACATCGTGCGCGGCACCGCGAAGATCTTCGACCTGCAGGACCCGACCGCGAAGATGAGCAAGTCCGCGTCCTCGACCGCCGGGCTGATCGAGCTGCTGGACCCCCCGGCGGTGATCTCGAAGCGGATCCGGTCCGCGGTCACCGATGCCGAGCGGGAGATCCGCTACGACCCGGAGGCAAAGCCCGGCATCGCGAACCTGCTCACCATCCACTCGGCCCTGAGCGGCCGGAGCATCCCCGAGCTCGAGGAGGCGTACGCCGGGCGCGGCTACGGCGACCTCAAGGCCGATCTCGCCGAGCTCGTGGTGGGCGTCGTCACACCGTTCCAGGCGAAGGTCCACGAGTACCTCCAGACGCCCGGGCTGCTCGACGACGTGCTGAGCCGAGGCGCCCAGCGGGCGGGGGAGATCGCGCGCGCCACGATGGGCAGGGCATACGACCGGGTGGGCCTGCTCCCGAGGTCGCCTGAGTGAGTGGCGCGGAGATGCGAATCGGCGTCGCGATCGATGTGCCCGCACCGTTCGGGCCCCAGCTCCAGGCCGCCCGGGCCGGCTTCGGGGATCCGCTCGCCCCGTACATCCCGCCGCACATCACCCTCGTGGGACCGACCGAGGTCCCGGACCTCGAGCCCGTCGTCGATCACCTGCGGGCGGTCGCGAGGAGTCACGCGCCCTTCACGGTGCACCTGCGCGGAACTGGGACCTTCCGTCCGGTCTCTGCCGTGGTGTTCGTCCAGGTGTCCGTCGGGATCGCCGAGTGCGAGCAGCTGGAGCGCGCCGTGCGCGCCGGCCCGCTGGACCAGATCACCCGCTTCAACTACCACCCGCACGTGACGGTCGCCCACGACCTGCCCGACGACGCCCTGGACCGCGCCTTCGACGAGCTCGCGGACTACCGGGCCGGCTTCCTGGTGTCGAGCATGCACGTCTACGCCCTCGGCGACGACGAGGTGTGGCGTCCCGTCCGGGACATCCCGCTCGGCTAGATCGCCCGGGTGATCATCGCCCGCTTGACCTCCTGGATCGCCTTGGTCACCTCGATGCCGCGCGGGCACGCCTCCGTGCAGTTGAAGACCGTGCGGCAGCGCCACACGCCCTCCTTGTCGTTCAGGATCTCCAGGCGTTGGGCGCCGCCGTCGTCCCGGCTGTCGAAGATGAACCGGTGCGCGTTGACGATCGCTGCGGGGCCGAAGTACTGGCCGTCGGTCCAGAACACCGGGCACGACGTGGTGCAGGCCGCGCACAGGATGCACTTCGTGGTGTCGTCGTAGCGCTCGCGCTGCTCGGGGGACTGCCGGCGCTCCGCCGACGGGGTGTTCCCGGCGGTGATCAGGAACGGCATGATTTCCCGGTAGGAGGCGAAGAAGGGCTCCATGTCGACGATCAGGTCCTTCAGCACCGGCAGGCCCTTGATCGGCTCGATGATGATCGGCTTGCCGGGGTTGAGGTCCTTGAGCAGAACCTTGCAGGCCAGCCGGTTGCGCCCGTTGATCCGGACGGCGTCGGACCCGCAGATCCCGTGGGCGCACGAACGACGGAACGTGAGCGAGCCGTCGACCTCCCACTTGATCGTGTGCAGGGCGTCGAGCACCCGGTCGGTGCCGTACGCGCGGACCGTGAACTCCTCCCAGTACGACTTGCTGCTCGCCTCGGGGTTGAACCGCCGGATCCGCAGGGTGACGTCGAACGCGGGGATGGCGCCGGGGCCGCCGTCGGCCGTCTCGGCCTGGGGCGCGCGCTCGGGAGAACCGGCGCCGGCGGTGTCCGGGGCGATCTCGTTCGTCATCAGTACTTCCGCTCCATCGGCTGGTACCGGGTGATCGTCACGGGCTTCGTGCCCAGCTCGACGTCAGTGCCCCCGTCGGGCGTCCGGCGCAGGTACGCCATCGTGTGCTGCAGGAACCGCAGGTCGTCTCGGGCGGGGAAGTCCTCCCTGAAGTGCCCGCCGCGCGACTCCTCCCGCGCGAGCGCCCCGACCACGACGACCTCGGCGAGGTCGAGCAGGAAGCCCAGCTCGACCGCCTCGAGCAGCTCGGTGTTGTACCGGCGTCCCTTGTCCTGGACGGTCACGTCCTCGTACTGCTCCTTGAGCGAGCGGATGGTGCCCAGCGTCGAGGTGAGCGACTCCGCCGTGCGGAACACCTGGGCGCCGGCATCCATCGCCTCCTGCAGAGCGCGGCGCAGCACGGCGACCTTCTGTCCGCCGTCGCCGGCGAGCATGCGGTCGAGCAGGTCGGCCACGGTCGGATCGGCGAGCCCCTCGAGATCGATCAGGTCGGCCGTCGTGCTGTACCCGGCAGCGGCGATCCCCGCCCGCTTGCCGAACACGTTGATGTCCAGCAGGGAGTTGGTGCCCAGCCGGTTGGCCCCGTGCACGGACACGCAGGCGACCTCGCCCGCTGCGAAGAGGCCGCCGACGACGGCGGTGTTCGTCCGCAGCACCTCGCCGTTGATGGTGGTCGGCACGCCGCCCATCGCGTAGTGCGCGGTCGGGTACACGGGGACCGGCTCCGTGTACGGCTCGACCCCCAGGTACGTGCGCGCGAACTCCGTGATGTCGGGCAGCTTCGCGTCGATGTGCGCGGGCTCGAGGTGGGTGAGGTCGAGCAGGACGTAGTCCTTGCCGGGGCCGCAGCCCCGCCCCTCGCGGACCTCGTTCGCCATCGCCCGGGCGACCATGTCGCGCGGCGCCAGGTCCTTGATGGCGGGTGCGTAGCGCTCCATGAAGCGCTCACCGTCGCTGTTGCGCAGGATGGCGCCCTCACCGCGCGCCGCCTCGGACAGCAGGATGCCGAGCCCGGCCAGGCCCGTCGGGTGGAACTGGAAGAACTCCATGTCCTCCAGCGGGATCCCCTTGCGGTATGCCAGGGCCATGCCGTCGCCGGTGAGGGTGTGAGCGTTCGATGTGGTCTTGTAGATCTTGCCCGCCCCGCCGGTGGCGATGATCACGGCCTTAGCCCGGAAGACGTGCAGCTCGCCCGTCGCCAGGTCGTGCGCGACCAGGCCGGCCACGCGCACCGGCTCGTCGGCGGGTACGTCGTCCGCGACGAGGTCGTGGGTGAGCAGCAGCTCCAGGGCGTAGAACTCGTTGAAGAAGGCGACGTCCTGCTTCACGCACTGCTGGTAGAGCGTCTGCAGGATCATGTGGCCGGTACGGTCCGCGGCGTAGCAGGCGCGGCGCACCG
Source organism: uncultured Actinotalea sp. (assembly GCA_964349585.1). Taxonomy (GTDB): domain Bacteria; phylum Actinomycetota; class Actinomycetes; order Actinomycetales; family Cellulomonadaceae; genus Actinotalea. The sequence continues at coordinate 40,610 of CAYGGX010000004.1, read as the reverse complement.
CTGCCTCGCCGTGGTTCCGGGTGTGCCCGCCGAACTTTCGCTGGTCGATCAGTCCGTCGGGCGTGCGGTTGAACGGCAGGCCCATGTGCTCGAGGTCCAGCACGGCGTCGATCGCCTCCCTGGCCATCACCTCCGCCGCGTCCTGGTCGACCAGGTAGTCACCGCCCTTGACGGTGTCGAACGTGTGCCACTCCCAGTTGTCCTCCTCGACGTTGCCGAGGGCGGCGCACATCCCGCCCTGCGCCGCGCCGGTGTGCGAGCGGGTGGGGTAGAGCTTGGAGATCACGGCGGTGCGCACCTTGGCCGAGGCCTCCAGCGCCGCCCTCATCCCGGCCCCGCCCGCGCCGACGATGACGACGTCGTACTTGTGGGTCTGCATCTTGGAGTTCCTTGCGTCGGTCGGCGGGTGGGTCAGAAGCAGAACGAAGGCAGGAGCTCGGCCGGGCTGCCGGGCGGGCACGGGTCGAAGGTGAAGATGACGAGGGTGCCGAGGGCGACTATCACGGTGAATGAGAGGTACAGCGCGCTCTTCAGCGCGACCCGGGTGCGCGTGCGCTCGGTGTAGTCGTTGATGATCGTGCGCATCCCGTTGGTGCCGTGGATCATCGCCAGCCAGAGCATCAACAGATCCCAGACCTGCCAGAGCGGCGAGGCCCATTTGCCCGCGACGAACCCGAAGTCGATGGCCTGGATGCCGTCGCCCTCGAGCAGGTTCAGGTACAGGTGACCGAAGATGAGCACGATCAGCACCACGCCCGAGACCCGCATGAAGATCCAGCCGTACAGCTCGTAGTTGGTCCGGGTCGTGGTGCGCACCCGCGGGCTGCGCGGGGCGGCGATCTCGGGTGTCGTCGTCATGAGTGCGCTCCGAAGACGTTGCCCAGGTGCCGGGGGAGGAAGAAGGCCATCGTCACCACGAACAGGCCGATCACTACCCAGAGCATCACTCGCTGGTAGCGGGGGCCGGAGGACCAGAAGTCGATCAGCATGATGCGCACGCCGTTGAAGGCGTGAAACACGATCGCTGCCACCAGACCCGCCTCACCGATGCCCATGATCGGGTTCTTGTAGGTGCCGATGACGGCGTTGTACGCCTCCGGGGAGACCCGCACCAGCGACGTGTCGAGCACGTGCACCAGGAGGAAGAAGAAGATCAGGAAGCCGGTGATGCGGTGCGCGACCCACGACCACATTCCCTCCCGGCCCCGGTAGAGGGTGCCGGCCGGTGCTTCGGGCACTGGATCCTCCGATCGCCGCGCGGTACGTACACCTGACTCTAGCCACGGTCCCGAAAGCGTCGCCGCGGGCCGGGCGCCGAGCCCCGGAGCCGGGCGGCGCGGCCGGTGCTCCGCGCGCCCCGCTCCCCGGTTGCCGTGTGATCAAGAACACAGGCCGCCGGTCGGCGTCGCGGCGGAACCGGCGCCACCTGGCAGGATGCTGACCCATGATCCCCGACTTCCGCGCGATAGTGCCCGCTGGCGGTGCGGGTACCCGCCTTTGGCCGCTCTCCCGTGCCGGTTCACCCAAGTTCCTGCACGACCTGACCGGCACCGGCCGGACGCTGCTCCAGGCGACCGTCGACCGCCTGCGACCGCTCGCCGGACCCGACGGCGTCGTCGTGGTGACCGGGGAGCGGCACGTCGCGGCGGTCCACGAGCAGCTCGACCTCCCGGACGGGGCCTTGCTGGGGGAGCCGTCGCCGAGGGACTCGATGGCGGCGATCGGCCTCGCCGCCGCCGTGCTCGCCCAGCGGGAGCCGGACGTGGTCATCGGCTCGTTCGCCGCCGACCACGTGATCTCCGGGGAAGGGTTCGCCGACGCGGTCCGCCAGGCCGTCGCGGTCGCCCGCGAGGGCTTCCTGGTGACCGTCGGCATCGCCGCAACCGAACCCTCGACGGCCTTCGGCTACGTTCGCGCCGGGGGGCCGCTCACGGTCCCGGGGGCGCCGGACGCGAGGGGTGTGCTGGCCTTCACGGAGAAGCCCGACGAGCGGACGGCCGCGGAGTACCTGGCGACCGGCGAGTACCGGTGGAACGCCGGGATGTTCGTGGTTCGCGCACAGGTGCTCCTCGATCATCTGGCCCGCCTGCACCCCGACCTCCACCAGGGGCTGCGGGCCATCGCCGCCGAGTGGTACACCGACGCGCGACCCGAGGCGCTCGCGCGGCACTGGCCCGGCCTGACCGCGATCCCGATCGACCTGGCGATCGCCGAGCCGGTGGCAGCGGAGGGTGGCGTGGCGACGGTGCCGGGCAACTTCGCCTGGCACGACATCGGCGACTTCGCGTCGCTCGCGACGCAGCTCACACCCGATGCCCGGGGCGTTCGGAAGCTCGGCACCGGCGATGTGCTGACGGTCGACGCGGTCGGAGGTCTGGTCGTCGCCGACGGGCGGACGGTCGCGGTGCTGGGCATCGACGACGTCGTCGTCGTCGACACCCCGGGTGCCCTCCTGGTGACCACTCGCGCCCACGCCCAGCGGCTGAAGTCCGTCGTGGACGCCGTGCGGGAGAGCCGCCCGGATCTACTCTGACGGCGCCGACTAGGCTCGGAGCGTGTTGGAGGCCGTGCGGATCGTCGACCGGATCGGCGCCCTTGTCGACTCCCGTCTCGACGAGCTGATCGCGCTGCGACGCGACCTGCACCGCCACCCGGAGGTCGCGCGGACGGAGATGCGGACCACCGCGGTGCTGGCCGAGCGGCTGCGCGCCGCCGGCTGCGACCCGCGGCTGCTGCCCGGCACCGGTCTGGTCTGCGACATCGGGCCGAGCACGGTCGAGGCCGGACGGCGCCGGGTGGCGCTGCGCGCGGACCTGGACGCACTGCCGGTCCCGGACTCGTGCGGGGAGGCGTGGCAGTCCACGGCACCGGGAGTCGCGCACGCCTGCGGGCACGACGTGCACGCGGCGACGGTGCTCGGGGCCGGGTTGGTCCTCGCCGAGCTGGCCGGGGAGGGCCTGCTCGCCGCGGGGGTTCGCCTGATCTTCCAGGCCGCCGAGGAGATCCAGCCGGGCGGGGCGGTCGACGCCATCGAGGCGGGTGCCATGGAGGGGGTGGGGCAGATCTTCGCCCTGCATTGCGACCCCCGACTGGACGTCGGCCGGATCGGCTCGCGGAGCGGGCCGATCACCGCGGCCTCCGATCCCGTCTCGATCACCGTCAGCTCGGCCGGAGGACACACGTCGCGCCCGCACCTGACCGGCGACGTCGTCTTCGCACTCGGGCAGATCATCACCCAGGTGCCCGCGGTCCTCGGGCGTCGCCTCGACCCGCGATCCGGGGTGAACCTCACCTGGGGTCAGGTGCACGCCGGGTCGGCGCACAACGCGATCCCGAGCACCGGGACCGTGCGCGGCACCCTCCGCTGCCTCGAACCGCGCGCCTGGGAGGAAGCGGGTGACGTGCTCCGGGAGGCCGTGGCGCACGTCGTCGGGCCCTACCGGGTGGAGGTGGAGGTCCTGCACAGCCGGGGTGTCCCGCCGGTGGAGAACGACCCGGCCGCCACCCGCCTGCTCGAGACTGCTGCCCGGGAGATGCTCGGGATCGAGGCGGTCGGACCGACGGAGCAGTCCCTGGGTGGGGAGGACTTCGCGTGGCTGCTCACCCGGGCCCCCGGGGCCATGGCGCGGCTCGGCACGCGGGTCCCCGGCGGGCGGAGCTACGACCTGCACCAGGGCGACTTCCGGGTCGACGAACGCGCGATCGGGGTGGGCGCCCGCGTGCTCGCCCGCGTCGGTGTCCTGGCCGCTGGGACGGGCAACATTCCGAATGCGTAACGGAGCGGGTCGAGGGCGTACCGCCCGGTAACGATGCGTGCGGGATCGGGGCTAGGGTTCGAGATACAGCAGCCGACCAGGCACGGTCAGCGCTCGAACCGTGATCGCGGGACAGGGTGCGTGACTGAGTCGGCCCGCCTTCCGACAAGGAGTACGACGTGAAGAGAGTGACGCGAGCTGCGGTGCTGGCCACCGCCTCTGCTTTGGTTCTGGCGGCCTGCGCGGCCGCGCCCGAGGAGGAGCCCCAGGACACCGCGGCGCCCGGGGACGACCCGGTAGTCGAGGAGATCGACTTCACTGCCTGCATGGTCTCCGACGAGGGTGGCTTCGACGACGCCTCCTTCAACGAGTCCGGCTTCGAGGGCCTCCAGCGCGCGGAGTCCGAGCTCGGCATCCAGATCCGCACCGCCGAGTCCACCGACCCCGGGCAGTACACCGGCAACGTCGACTCGATGGTCCAGGAGGGCTGCGACCTGATCATCGGTGTCGGCTTCGCACTGGAGGACGCCATCCAGGCCGGCGCCGAGGCCAACCCGGACATCAACTTCGCCCTTGTCGACGCCGCATTCAGCGCCGAGGACTTCAGCCCGGTGACGCTGGACAACGGCAAGCCGCTGCTGTTCAACACCCATGAGGCCGCGTTCCTGGCCGGCTACCTCGCCGCGGGGACCACCCAGACCGGGACCGTCGCGACCTACGGCGGCATGCCCTTCCCGTCGGTCACCATCTTCATGGACGGCTTCTCCGACGGCATTGACAAGTACAACGAGGACAACGGCGCGTCCGTCGCCCTCCTCGGCTGGGACAAGGCGGCCCAGAACGGCTCGATGACCGGCAACTTCTCGGACACCGAGGCCGGTCGTACCACGACCGAGCAGTTCATCGCGTCCGGTGCGGACGTCATCCTCCCGGTCGCCGGACCGGTCGGTGCCGGATCGCTGAACGCGGCGAGCCAGCACGACGGCGTCTCGGTCATCTGGGTCGACTCGGATGGCTACCTGCAGCCCTCCAACGACGAGCACAAGAGCTTGATCCTCACCTCGGTGATGAAGCTGATCGGCAACGCGGTGTTCGACACCATCGAGGCCGCGTTCAACGGCAACTTCAGCTCCGAGCCTTACGTCGGCACCCTCGAGAACGGTGGAGTCGACCTGGCTCCGCTGCACGACTTCGAGGCATCCGTGGACGGCGGGCTGATGGACATGATCGCCACGCTGCGCGAGCAGATCATCTCTGGTGAGCTCGTGGTGGAGTCGCCGTCGGCGACCCTGACCGACTGATCGGGCACCCGCTCGAGGATTGATGGTGGTGGCCCGGGGAACGTGATCCCCGGGCCACCGCCGTACCCCACGCAGCCCCCGTGTGAAGTCTCGCCCGCCCGACCGGTGCGAGATCAGTAGGCTCGGCCCAGGCCGGAACGAAGGGCGATGACGCCGTGAAGCTGGAACTGAGAGGGATCACCAAGCGGTTCGGTCCGCTGGTAGCCAACGATGCGATCGACCTGACGTTCGAGTCGGGTGAGATCCACGCGCTGCTCGGCGAGAACGGGGCCGGCAAGTCCACCCTGGTGAACGTGCTCTACGGCCTGTACCAACCGGACGCGGGCACGATCCTCCTGGACGGCGAGCGGACGCAGTTCGCCGGGCCGGGCGACGCGATGGCCGCCGGGATCGGGATGGTGCACCAGCACTTCATGCTCGTGCCGGTCTTCACCGTCGCGGAGAACGTCGTCCTGGGTCACGAGCCGACCACGGGGATCGGGGGCCTGATCGACCTGACCGAGGCCCGCCGACTGGTCGCCGAGATCTCCGATCGGTTCGGCTTCGACGTCGACCCCGACGCGATGGTCGAGGACCTGCCGGTCGGCGTCCAGCAGCGGGTGGAGATCATCAAGGCGCTGAGCCGGGACGCCAGGGTGCTGATCCTCGACGAGCCCACCGCGGTGCTCACCCCGCAGGAGACCGACGAGCTGATCGCGATCATGCGCCAGCTGCGGGACGCGGGGACGTCAATCGTCTTCATCACCCACAAGCTTCGCGAGGTCCGCGCAGTCGCGGACCGGATCACCGTCATCCGCCGGGGCAAGGTCGTCGGCACCGCCACGCCGAAGGACTCCGAGGCCGACCTCGCCTCCCTGATGGTCGGCAGGTCCGTGAACCTCGGAGTCGACAAGGCGCCGGCCCAGGCCGACGACGTGAGCTTCCGGGTCCGCGACCTGACGGTGATCGACGAGCGCGGCGCGCGTGTCGTTGACGACATCTCGTTCGACGTGCGGCGGGGCGAGATCCTCGCTCTGGCCGGTGTTCAGGGCAACGGTCAGTCCGAGCTCGCCCGCACGATCCTCGGCCTGATGCCCGCGACCAGCGGCTCGATCACGCTCGACGGCACCGAGCTGCTCGGGCGGAGCGTCGACGACGTGCTGCGCGCGGGGGTCGGGTTCGTCCCGGAGGACCGGAGCACCGACGGCCTGATCTCCACGTTCTCGGTCGCGGAGAACCTCATCCTCGATCTGCACGGCGAGCCGCCCTTCGCCCGGGCGGGCTCCCTGAACCCGGCCCGGGTGGCCGACAACGCCCGGAAGCGCACCGAGGAGTACGACGTCCGCCTGACCTCGATCCAGGACCCGATGAGCACGCTGTCCGGGGGCAACCAGCAGAAGGTCGTCCTCGCCCGGGAGCTGTCCCGGCCGCTCCGCCTGCTGCTGGCCTCCCAGCCCACGCGGGGGCTCGACGTCGGCTCGATCGAGTTCGTGCACAAGCGGATCGTCGCCGAGCGCGACCACGGGACGCCCGTGGTCATCGTGTCCACCGAGCTCGACGAGGTGCTGGCGCTGGCGGACCGGATCGCGGTGATGTACCGCGGCAAGATCATCGGCGTCGTGCCGGGCGGGACCGACCGTGACGTGCTGGGACTGATGATGGCCGGGGTGCCCCACGACGTGGCCGAGCACGACGCCGAGGAGCACCACACGGTGCTGGGGGCTGCGGATCTGGAGGAGAAGAAGTGACGGTCACCGACACCCTCGTCGCCCCCTCGGCGGAGCCGACCCACGACCGGCGCACGTACCTGCAGCGGGTGCTCGACTCCTCGTGGCTGCTCATCGTGCTGGCAATCTTGATGGCCCTGATCGCATCCTCGGTCCTGATCGCGGCGGCGAACCCCCGGGTCCAGGCATCCGCCGGGTACTTCTTCTCCCGGCCCAGCGACATGCTGGGCGCAGCGTGGGACGCCATCTACTCCGCGTACTCGGCGCTGTTCCGGGGTGCCGTCTACGACTACCGGGCCACCGGGCTCCGGCAGATCCGCCCGATCACCGAGACGATGACGGCGTCGGCGCCGCTCATCTTCGCCGGCCTAGGCCTGGCGATCGGCTTCCGGTCGGGCCTGTTCAACATCGGCGCCCAGGGTCAGGTGCTGATGGGTGGCGCGGCGGCGACCTTCGTCGGCATCACCTACGCGCTGCCCGCCGGGCTGCACCTGGTTCTCGCGTGCCTGGCCGCGATCGTCGTCGGCGGGCTGTGGGCGGGGATCGCCGGATTCCTCAAGGCACGCACCGGCGCCAACGAGGTAATCGTGACGATCATGCTCAACTCGATCTCGTTCTACCTGGTCTCCTACCTGCTCACCACCACTCTGCTCGCACAGGGTGGGACGCGGCCGATCTCCCCGCCCGTGCACAGCACCGCCACCTTCCCGCTGCTGCTCGGCCCGAGCTTCCGGCTGCACTGGGGGTTCATCGTGGCGCTCCTCGCGGCGCTGGGGGTCTGGTGGCTGATGGAGCGGTCGGTGCTCGGCTTCCGGTTCCGGGCCGTCGGCGCCAACCAGAACGCGGCACGGACCGCCGGGATCAGAGTCAACCTGGTGTTCGTCCTGGTGATGCTCACCGCGGGAGCGCTGGCCGGGATGGGCGGGGCGGCCCAGATCCTCGGCACGGACAAGACGCTGCAGGCGTCCAGTGCGGGATCCATCGGTTTCGACGCGATCACCGTCGCCCTGCTGGGGCGGTCGAAGCCGCTCGGGACGGTGATGGCGGCCCTGCTCTTCGGCGCGCTGCGGGCCGGGTCGCCCCTGATGCAGACCTCGGCGAACACGCCGATCGACATCGTGCTCGTGATCCAGGCCTCGATCGTGCTGCTGATCGCCGCACCACCTCTCGTGCGGTCGCTCTCGCTGGTCCACGGGATCGCGCGATGGACCACCCGGCCGGCGAAGGAGGCGCGAGCATGAGCACGCTGACGACCCACCCCCAGCCCACCGGCCCCGCCGCGGACTCCGCGACGCAGCACGCGGTGCAGGTCCGGATCGCCTGGCGCACGCCGGTCATCTACCTGCTGCTGGCGGCGATCTCCCTGGTGTTCTTCGCCATCCTCACCCCGGCCGAGGACACCACGCGGTTCATGGTGTCCACCACGCGCGACTTCGTCGAGATCGCCCCGTTCGCCGTCCCGTCGCAGGCGTCGGCCCTGGTGCTGTCCATCGGTGCGCTGATCCTGGCCGGCTGGGCGACTTACCTGGTCTCCCGACGGCGGCAGGTGCCGGTCTGGCTGCCGCTGGTGTTCGGCGGCCTCGTCCTGCTGGCGTTCCTGATCTGGGTGATGGCCGGAAACCGGAACGCGCTGCCGCTGACCCTGCTGCTCACGGGTGCACTGACCTTGGCGGTGCCGCTGATCTTCGGATCGCTGGCGGGGCTGCTCTGCGAACGGTCGGGCATCATCAACATCGCGATCGAGGGTCAGCTGCTGGGCGGCGCCTTCCTCGCCGTCGTCGTGGCGTCGTCGAGCAACAACCCGTACGCGGGCCTCATCGCCGCGCCGATCGCCGGGGCGATCGTCGGGGCCGGACTGGTGCTCTTCGCCGTGCGCTACCGGGTGGACCAGATCATCGTCGGCGTCGTGCTCAACGTCCTGGTGATCGGCATCACCAACTACCTCTTCTCCACCGTGCTGACCCAGAACCCGCAGACGCTGAACAGCCCGCCGCGGCTGCCCACCCTGCCGATCCCGGGGCTCTCCCAGATCCCGGTGATCGGGCCGGTGCTGTTCAACCACAACCTCGTTGTGTACCTGATGTACGTGGCGGTGGCGGTGCTCCAGGTGATGGTCTTCCGCAGCCGGTGGGGGCTGCGGATGCGGGCCGTGGGCGAGCACCCGAAGGCTGCGGACACCGTCGGCATCAAGGTCAACGCCACCCGGGTGCGCAACACGATCCTGGGCGGGGCGGTTGCCGGGCTCGGCGGCGCCGCGCTCGTCTCGGCCGGGCTCGCGTTCACCAAGGAGCTCACGTCGGGCAAGGGCTACATCGCCCTCGCCGCGATGATCCTGGGCCGCTGGAAGCCCAAGGGGGCGCTGGCCGCGGCGCTGTTGTTCGGCTTCGCGGACTCGCTGCGCCAGGTGCTGAACAACCTCGGCTCGCCGGTGCCGAGCCAGTTCCTGTCGATGCTGCCCTACCTCGCGACGATCTTCGCCGTCGCGGGGCTGGTCGGCCGGGTGCGCCCGCCGGCGGCGGAGGGCAAGCCGTACATCAAGGAGTGAGCATGGAGCCGGACTGGGAGGCGCTGCGCGCCGCAGCGCGGGACGCGATGCGGCGGGCGTACGCGCCGTACTCGCGGTTCCCGGTCGGGGCGGCCGCGCTTGTGGACGACGGCCGTGTCGTCGTCGGCTGCAACGTCGAGAACGCGTCATATGGGGTCGGGCTTTGTGCCGAGTGTGGGCTGGTCAGCGCCCTGCACGCCACGGGCGGGGGGCGGCTGGTCGCCTTCACGTGCGTCGACGGCGAGGGCTCCGTGCTGATGCCGTGCGGCCGGTGCCGGCAGCTGCTGTTCGAGCACGGTGGATCGGATCTGCTCGTGGAGACGACGCGGGGGATACTGCCGATGACGGAGGTGTTGCCCGACGCCTTCGGCCCGGCGGACCTGGAGCGATGATGTTCGACGCGGTTGACGTGATCGCGACCAAGCGCGACGGCGGTCGGCTCAGCGACGAGCAGATCGACTGGGTGATCGACGCCTACACCCGCGGGGAGGTCGCCGACGAGCAGATGGCGGCCCTCGCGATGGCGATCCTGCTCCGCGGCATGGGCCGGGACGAGATCGCCAGGTGGACCGCGGCGATGATCGCGTCGGGGGAGCGGCTGGACTTCTCGGGCCTGTCCCGTCCGACGGCGGACAAGCACTCGACCGGGGGGGTAGGCGACAAGATCACCCTTCCGCTGGCGCCCCTGGTCGCCGCCTGCGGCGTCGCCGTCCCGCAGCTGTCCGGCCGCGGCCTGGGTCACACCGGCGGGACGCTGGACAAGCTGGAGTCCATCCCCGGCTGGCGGGCATCCCTGAGCAACGCTGAGATGATGCGTCAGCTCGAGGACGTCGGCGCGGTGATCTGCGCCGCCGGGTCGGGCCTCGCGCCCGCCGACCGGAAGCTGTATGCCCTGCGCGACGTCACCGGCACCGTCCCGGCCATCCCCCTGATCGCCTCGTCGATCATGAGCAAGAAGATCGCCGAGGGCACCGGGGCGCTCGTCCTGGACGTCAAGGTCGGCAGCGGCGCCTTCATGCGGGAATCGGAGTCTGCGGCGGAGCTCGCCCGGACGATGGTCGGGCTCGGCACGGACGCGGGGGTGCGGACGGTGGCTCTGCTCACCGACATGTCGACCCCGCTCGGCCTCACGGTCGGAAACGCGCTGGAGGTGCGCGAGTCGGTCGAGGTGCTCGCCGGGGGCGGCCCGCCCGACGTGGTCGAGCTGACCCTTGCGCTGGCCCGGGAGATGCTCGAGGCCGCCGGGGTCGGCCAGGATCCGGCGGACGCCCTCGCGGACGGTCGCGCGATGGACGTGTGGCGCCGGATGATCGCGGCCCAGGGCGGGGACCCCGACGCGGCCCTGCCGGCGGCGGCGCACAGCCAGCAGGTGCTGGCCCCCGCCGACGGCGTCCTCGTGGGCCTGGACGCGATGGCGGTCGGCGTGGCGGCCTGGCGCCTGGGCGCCGGCCGTGCCCGCAAGGAGGACGCGGTCCAGCCGGGCGCGGGGATCGAGCTGCACGCGAAGCCGGGAGCCGTCGTCCGGACCGGCGAGGTCCTGATGACGCTGCACACCGACACCCCGGAGCGGTTCGACCGCGCCATCGAGGCGCTGGTCGACGCCGTGACGATCGCCCCGGACGGGTCCCGCCCCCCGGAGCGGCCGCTGCTCATCGAGCGGATCACGGCCTGAGATGGGGATCCAGCTTGGTGCGCTCGCGCATCGGGTGAGCCGACGCCCCCTCCCGCCGCCCCTGGTCGGGGTTGCGAACCGCGGGCCGCACGACCTCGGTCCGCTGGAGCGGGCCGGGCGGCAGCACGACGGGGCATCCTGCGGGGCCGCGGTGCTCGCGATGCTCGCCGCGCTCGGCGATCCGGGCCTGGCGGCGTGGCTGATCACCGGATCGGTCGCCGCCGCCCGGCCGCCGGCGCTGCGAGGTGCAGCGCCCCAGCAGCTCGAGGCGTTGGCCGGCCGGCCGATCGAGCACCGGTCCGCCGCCCTGCAGCGGGTCCTGAAGCGTCGCGCGACGTCCGGCGTCATCGGCTGGCCCGGGGCGCTCGGCACCCCGCCGTGGGGCCTTGCCCGGACGGCGCGTTTCCCGGGTGTCGCCTACCGGCACCTCCCGGTGGACGACGCCGGCGCGCACTTCGCCGACGTCCTGGATCGGGTGTCCGCGGCCGCGGCACTCGGCGTGCCCGTGCCCCTGTACTCCGGTGGGGACTCCTCCCGCGGATGGGCCTCGGCGGTCCCGAGGCACGTGGTGCTCGTTGTCGGGGCAGGCCCGCGCGGGCTGCGGATCTGGGAACCGGGCGAGGGCCGGTGCCGGACGGTCTCCCGGGCGGACCTCGCCAGAGGTGAGCCGCTTCCGGCGCTCGGCCGGTGGTCCCGCGTCGTCTGGGCGGTGCTCCCCGTTGCCGACCCATTGGCGTCGTGACTCCCAGCGCGCCACGATGGTATCCACCGAGCGAGAGGCAGCGACATGAGCACGACCCCGGAGGATGCCTGGGCCGATGCCGGCCTGATCCCGCCCGAGGACGCCGAGGTGCCCGAGCCGCGGCGGATCACCGTCCCGGTCGAACCGGAGCACCAGCCCGCGGCACCGAGGCCCGACCTGCGCGGCGAGGCTGACGAGCCTGACGTCGTCGAGCAGGCGCTGGACGTCCCGGCCGAGGACGACGAGGACTACCCGGAGGCGTAGCGTTCCACCCGCCGCAACCGGTCCTGGAGTGCCCGCGAGGCGATAACCTGCAGAGGCGGGGCACGACCCCCCACGGAGCGATCCTCCGACACCCCCGTTGAACGGACGGCAGCGAAGATGGACCGAGAAGTCGTCGCAAGGCTCGTCGACCACACGCTGCTCGCGCCGCAGGCGACCCGCGACGACGTGGAGGCCCTGATCGACGAGGCCACCGAGCTGGGCGTCTACGCGATCTGCATCTCGCCCTCCATGCTCCCGGTCGACGCCGGGAACCTGCGGGTGGCGACGGTGTGCGGCTTTCCGTCGGGCAAGCACCACAGCGAGATCAAGGCCGCGGAGGCCGCCCGTGCGGTGGCCGACGGCGCGCACGAGGTCGACATGGTGATCGACGTGGGCGCCGCCGTGGCGGGCGAGATCGAGGTGGTCCAGCACGACATCTCGGTGGTGCGCGCGGCGATCCCCGGGGCCCTGCTCAAGGTGATCATCGAGTCGGCGGCGCTCACCGACCGCCAGATCGTCGCGGTCTGCCGGGCCGCCGAGATCGCCGGCGCGGACTTCGTGAAGACCTCCACCGGGTTCCACCCCGCGGGCGGCGCCACCCCCCACGCGGTCGCGCTGATGGCGCAGACCGTCGGTGGCCGGCTCGGGGTCAAGGCCTCCGGTGGCATCCGGACCGGGGCCGCCGCCCGGGCGATGCTGGACGCCGGCGCGACCCGGCTCGGCCTGTCCGGGACCGCAACCGTGCTCGACACCCTGGACGAGCCGGAGGCGTCGTCGTCGGCGGGCGGCTACTGACCGGTCTGCGGGCTATTGACCCGTCCGCGCGAGCGCCGCGTCAGTCTCTTCACGCCTCCGGGACAGTCGGACCCAGGTCCGAGGAGGCCCGCGCGGCACCGTCCTTGAGCTCGACGAAGATGACGTGCGTCGGCGTGGAGCCGATGTTGTGGCCGGCATGCGACTGGGCGGGCAGCCACGCGGTGGTCCCGGCCGCGATCTCGACGTCGCGCGTCGCGCCGTCCGCGGCGTACAGGCGCCGGCGGAAGGTGCTCAGGGTGTACACGACACTGTCCGGGTGCGCGTGCGGCGTCGTCCGGTCGCCGGGCACGTCGCGGTACTCGAGGACCCGGACCCGCTCGTTCTCGAGCACGACCGTGTAGTGGTCGGGGTTCGTGGCGCTTGGGTCTGTGCTCATCGTGGGAACTACCCTTCCAGGCCGAGTGCGGCCGCGACGTCGTCGCGCACCGCGTCCAGCCGCGCGCGGGCGGCAATCCGAGCGCGGTCGATGTCGCCGGCGACGGGGACGATCACCTCGAGGTAGCACTTCACCTTGGGCTCGGTGCCGCTGGGGCGGACCACCACCCGGGTGCCGTCCTCGGCCAGGAGGCGCCAGCCCTCGGTGGGGGGCGAGCCCTCCGAGAGGTCGGTGCGCTCGACCACCGGTGACCCGCCGAGGGAGGGCGGCGGCGAGGTGCGCAGCCGCTGCATCGTCGCGGGGATCTGATCGAGGTCCGCGAACCGCGCCGACAGCTGGTCGGTCAGGTGCAGGCCGTGCCGGACGGCGAGGTCGTCAAGCAGGTCGATCAGCGTGCGCCCGCCCGCCCCGACCTCCGCCGCCAGCTGGGCGATCATCAGCGCCGCGCTGAGGCCGTCCTTGTCACGCACGTGCGCCGGGTCGGTGCAGTAGCCGAGGGCCTCCTCGTAGGCGTACACGAGCCCGTCGACTCGGGACAACCACTTGAACCCGGTCAGGGTCTCGGTGTGCTCGAGGCCGTGCTCCGCCGCGATCCGGCCGAGCAGGCGCGACGAGACGATGGAGCTGGCCAGCACGCCGCCCCGGGCCGTCGACGCGATCCGCTCGCCGAGCAGCGCGCCGACCTCGTCGCCGTGCAGCATCCGCCACCCGTTGGCCCGTGCGGTGGTGGCCGCCTTGGCGTCGGTCGCCCGCGGGTCACGGACCGCGGCCGCGCACCGGTCGGCGTCCGGGTCGTTGGCGATGACCAGGTCGGCGCCGAGCCCGTCGGCGAGGGCGAGCGCCAGGTCGATGGCCCCGGGCTCCTCGGGGTTGGGGAACGCGACCGTCGGGAACGCGGGGTCGGGCTGGGCCTGCTCGGGGACCAGGTGCACGTCCGTGAACCCGGCGCCGGTCAGCACGCGCTGGGCAAGCTCGCCGCCCACCCCGTGCAGGGGGGTCAGGACGATGCGGATGTCGCGCGGGCCGGGGCGGGTGAGGGTGCCGACCGCGGCGAGGTAGTCCTCGACGATCGACTCGTCGAGGACGGTCCAGCCAGCCTCCGCCCGCGGGACGGCGGCCACCGAGGGCACGCGCGCGATGCGCGCGGATATCTCCGCGTCCGCGGGCGCGACGATCTGGGCGCCCTGACCGCCGTCGGTCACGACCCGACCGCCCAGGTAGACCTTGTACCCGTTGTCCTCCGGCGGGTTGTGGCTCGCGGTCACCATCACTCCCGCGTCCGCGTTCAGGTGTCGGACGGCGAAGGCGAGGACCGGGGTGGGCAGGGGTCGGGGAAGGAGCAGCGCCCGGCCGCCCGCTGCCGTGACGACTGCCGCGGTGTCCCGGGCGAAGGCGTCGGACATGTACCGGGCGTCGAAGCCGATCACGACGACCGGCGGCTGACCGGCCAGCCGGTCTCCGAGGTAGCGGACCAGCCCGGCGGCCGCGCGGATCACGACCGCGCGGTTCATCCGGTTGGGCCCACCGCCGAGCGCCCCCCGCAGCCCGGCGGTGCCGAACTCCAGCGGACCCGCGAACCGGTCGGCGAGCTCGGCCCGGGCCGCCGCCCGCATGGTCGCGTCCTGCTCGTCGGCGAGGCGCAGCAGGTCCGCCAGGTGCGCGGCGGTCTGCGGGTCGGGGTCGTCGGTGATCCAGGTCCGTACGGCATCGCGCAGCTCGGTCGGCAGGTCGCTCATGGACCTGAGGCTATCCCCGGCTGCCGGCCCCCGCGGCGGGGGCCACCGGGTGCCCGCGGCGTCGCGACGGCAGAATGGGCCGATGGCGAGTGCAATGACCGGGCCGGTCACCCCCGACGTCCCGGCCCGGAAGCCGGGCTCGATGCCGGGACGCCACGTCGTCGTGATCGGCGGCGGCCCGGGTGGCTACGAGGCGGCCCTCGTGGCCCGACGCGCCGGGGCGCGGGTGACGCTCGTGGAGCGGGACGGCCTCGGCGGCGCCGCGGTGCTGACCGACGTGGTCCCGTGCAAGACGCTGATCGCGACCGCGGAATGGATGACGATCGCGGAGCGGGCGGCCGACCTCGGGATCCGGAGCCCGGAGGCGACCGTCGGTCCAGCGTTCCCGGCGTGTACGCCGCGGGGGACTGCACCGGGGTCCTTCCGCTGGCTTCCGTCGCTGCCGTGCAGGGCCGGATCGCGATGGCGCACGCCCTGGGCGACGCCGTCGTGCCCCTCGATCTGCAGACGGTCGCGGCGAGCATCTTCACCGCGCCGGAGATCGCGACGGTGGGGGCCTCCGAGCGGGGTCTGGCGGAGTCGGGGATCCGGTTCGCCACCAGCAGGCTCGACCTGGCCAGGAATCCGCGCGCCAAGATGCTCGGGATCAAGGACGGGTTCGTGAAGCTGTTCGCGCACGCCACCACCGGGACGGTGCTCGGCGGCGTCGTGGTTGCCCCCGTGCGAGCGAGCTGGTCTTCCCGATCACGATCGCGGTGGCGCAGCGGCTCACCGCCGACGACCTGGCGCAGTCGCTGACCGTCTACCCGTCCCTGTCGGGAACGCTCGCGGAGGTCGCCCGGCTCATCCGCCCGTGACGCGGAACGTCACGACGAGCGGCAGGTGGTCGGAGGCCAGGGCGTCGGCGAGCACGTCGCCGCGGGAGAACGTGACGCCGCGCCCGAACACCCAGTCGATCCGGTACGCCGGGTCGATGCTCGGGCTGGTCAGCGCGGCGGGGTCGCCCGCCGCGTCCTGCGCGCTGGTGAACGCGCGGGTGAGCAGCTCGATCTCGGGCCACCCCGGCTCGGCGTTGAAGTCACCGGCGACGATCGACGGCGACCCCGGCTCCGCCGCGAGCAGCGCCGTCAGCTGGTCCAGCCGGGTGGGCGTGTTGGACTCCCGGTGCTGCAGGTGGATCGAGGTCATTCGGACCGGGCCCCCCGCCACCTGGACGTCCGCCGAGATGGCGGAGCGGTTCTGCGGCCCCGCCCCGTACGGAAGGGCCAGCACGGCGACGTCGTCGTGCGGGGACCTGGTCAGGATCGCGTTGCCGAACTGGCGGTCCGCGGCCGGGGCGAATGACATGTGCATGCCCAGGCGGTTCGCCAGCCAGGTGGCCATGTCCGCGCCGCCGCCCATCACCCAGCCGCGGGAGACCTCCTGGAGGGCGACCACGTCCGGGTCCTGCTCGGCGATAGTCCGGGCGATCTGCTCGAGGTCGACGTCGCCGGCCGGGTCGACGCCGTAGTGCAGGTTCCAGGACACGAGGGTGAGCTCCGCCGGCTCGGCCGAGACCCCGGGCCGGTCGAGCGCGGCCGCCACCGCGATCCCGGTGCCGGCGAGGACTACGACGACGGCGCCGGCGAGCAGCGGGGTCGCCCGGCGGGGCGTGGACTGGGCGGCGTCACGATCGGGTGAGCTCTCGGTCGAGGCGCCGCGGCGGACGCCGGCGAGCGCGATGACGACCCCGGTGGCCACCAAGACCAGCCAGTTGGGGAAGCCGAGCGGGATGTCGTAGTCCAGTTGGTAGACGAGCAGGGGGAGGATCACGCCGAGGCCGACGAGGGTCGCCGTGCCCGCGGTGCGACCGATGCGTACCGGGTGCCCCAGGGGGACGATCGCGCGGGCCAGCACACTGATGGTGACCACCGGGAGGACGAGCAGGAAGAGGAGGGCAAGCACGTCCGTCGTGAGCATCAGGGCAGCGACCAGGGTGGCGAGGGTGAGCGCGTCGGCCCAGGCCCCGAGGCGAGCCCAGATCGGCGGCGTGGAACTCAGTCGGGCCGTGACCCACGCGGCCATCAACCACGCGACGCCGATGACGGGGCCGGCGACCGCCAGCGGTACGCCGGACTGCGACGCGGCGAAGGCGGGATTGGCGAACGTCATCACTGCGAGACCGATCACGGGTCCGAGTACCCAGAGGCGGCGAACCGCCGTCTGGGGGTGCGGGACCGGATCGCGGGACGTCCACGCGGCTAACGCGAGGCCGGCGACGACCACGCTCGTGACCAACCACCCGACGGCGTCGTGCCGCCAGTAGGCATCCCAGGTACCCAGGGCGAGCTGTAGCCCGATTGCGGCGGCGATGCCGGTCGCTAAGGCGGCCGAGGCGGCGTTCCCCCCGGCGCGCCGCGCGAGGGCGCCGACCGCGAGGGTCAGGACGGCGATCCCGAGCGCGACAGTCGCGAGGCCGACGCCGAACCGAGCGCCGCCGTCCAGGGCCTGGACCACCAGCCGCGCGCCGCCGAGCAGGAGCGCCCCGACCAGGAGGGGGGCGTCGGGGCCGATCCGCCGCGCGGCCATCAGGGCGAGAACGAACAGCCCCGGCGCGGCGTACGTGACGAGCGCCGAGCCGGCCGCGGCGACCACCCCCTCGGCGAAGGCCATGTCGAGCAGTGGCCCGCTCGAGCGGACCAGCTCCACGGTGATCAGGGCCAGGAGGGCGACGAGGGCCGGCAGTGCGCGGTTCACGCCGACACGCTACTGCCCCGGCGGGCGCTCGCGGTGGCTGCTACTCGGTCAGCAGGCGGTGCAGCTCCGGCCAGGCCGCGGCGAACGCGGGAAGGAGCGGCAGGTCCGGCACCGCGTTCGCGTCGACCCAGCGGATCTCCAGGCTCTCGTCGTCGGTCGGCCGGGGGTCCTGGGGGCCGGCGACGTTCGCGACGACCGTGGTGTAGCGCCATGAGCCATGGTCCAGCACTCGCGTGGTCGCAATCGCGACGCCGGCGGGGTCGACGCCCGCCTCCTCCGCGGCTTCACGCAGCGCGCCGAGCACCGGATCCTCACCGGCCCGCAGCGCGCCGCCCGGCAGTCCCCAGGTGCCGCCCTCGTGGCTCCACAGCGCACGGTGCTGCAGCAGGACCTCCAGCCGCGGAGCGCGTCGCGCGAGCAGCAGCCCCGCCGCGCCGTGCACGCCCCAGTGTCGGCGACCGCAGTCGCACTCGATCCAGGCGTCGTCGAAATGGCGCCTCACCGGGCGCCCGTCAGTCACCAGGTGCGTCGACGATCTCGCAGATGGCCGTGCCCGCGCTCACGCTCGAGCCCACCTCGGCCACCAGCCGGGTCACGGTTCCCGAGCGGTGGGCGACCAGCGGCTGCTCCATCTTCATCGCCTCCAGCACCACCACGAGGTCACCCTCGTCCACCTGGGCGCCGTCCGCCACCGCGACCTTGACGATGGTCCCCTGCATCGGCGATGCGAGCGTCGTGCCGTTGGTCGCCGACCGGGACTGGCCGCGCCGCGGTCTCCGGGCGACGAGTCCGTGCCTGGTGCGCTGGGAGGTCAGTCCCAGCCCGGCGGGGAGCACCACCTCGATCCGCTTGCCGCCGACCTCGACGACCACGCGCTCCGTGGCCGACTCCACCGGCTGGGAGCTCTGCCCGTCGCCTGTGAGGGTGTTCAGGTGGTCGATCAGCTCCGTCTCGATCCACCTCGTGTGCACCCGGAACGGCGTCGTGGGATCCGCCGGGACGAACGCCGGCTCGTTCAGCACGCACCTGTGGAAGGGCAGCACCGTCGGGATGCCGAGGATCTCGGTCTCGGCGAGTGCTCGCCGGGCACGTTCGATCGCCTGGGTCCGGTTGGCGCCGGTGACGATGATCTTGGCGATCATCGAGTCGAACGCACCGGTCAGGGTGTCGCCCTCGACGACGCCGCTGTCCACCCGGACGCCTGGCCCGGCCGGGAAGCGCAACCGGGTGATCCGCCCTGGCGAGGGCATGAAGCCGGCTGCCGGGTCCTCGCCGTTGATCCGGAACTCGATGGAGTGGCCGCGGGTCGCGACCTCGGTGTAGCCGAGTGGCTCGCCGGCCGCGATCCGCAGCTGCTCCCGGACCAGGTCGATGCCGGTGACCTCCTCGGTGACCGGGTGCTCGACCTGCAGCCGCGTGTTGACCTCGAGGAACGACACGGTCCCGTCCGCGCCGATCAGGAATTCGCAGGTGCCCGCCCCGACGTAGCCGGCCGCCGCCAGGATGTCGACCGACGCCTCCCGGAGCTGGCGCTCCTGGTCGGGCGTGAGGAACGGGGCAGGGGCCTCCTCGACGAGCTTCTGGTGCCGACGCTGCAGCGAGCAGTCCCGGGTGGAGACCACGACGACCGTCCCGTGGGAGTCGGCCA
This sequence comes from uncultured Actinotalea sp., assembly GCA_964349585.1. Taxonomy (GTDB): domain Bacteria; phylum Actinomycetota; class Actinomycetes; order Actinomycetales; family Cellulomonadaceae; genus Actinotalea. Next base: position 21,313 of record CAYGGX010000004.1, on the reverse strand, counting down.
GGCACTGGGTCTCGACGTGGCGGGGGGCATCCAGGTACCGCTCGACGAAGCACTCGCCCCGACCGAACGCGGCCACCGCCTCGCGGACGGCGGAGTCCCACATCATCTCGATCTCGACGGCCTCGCGGACGACCTTCATCCCCCGGCCGCCGCCCCCGTACGCGGCCTTGATCACGATCGGCAGGCCGTGCGCGGCGACGAACTCCCTAACCTGCTCGACGCCGTCGACCGGGTCGGTGGTCCCGGCCACCAAGGGAGCGCCGGCCCGGAGCGCGATGGCGCGCGCGCTGGTCTTGTTGCCCAACGCCTCGATCGCGGACGGCGGCGGGCCGATCCAGATCAGGCCGGCGTCGATCACGGCCTGGGCGAACTCGGCGTTCTCGGCGAGGAAGCCGTAGCCGGGGTGCACCGCGTCGGCCCCGCTGCGCCGGGCAACGTCGACGATCTTCGCGATGTCGAGGTAGGTCTCCGCCGCGCGGGCGCCGCCGAGCGCGTACGCCTCGTCGGCGATCCGGGCGTGCACGGCCTCCCGGTCGGGATCCGCGTACACGGCGACGCTGGCGATCTGTGCATCGGCGCAGGCCCGCGCGATGCGGACGGCGATCTCTCCTCGGTTGGCGATGAGGACCTTGCGGATGACGGGCACGGCTCACCGTAACGCCCGGAACCCGCTCCTCCGCCGACCTATCGCCCAGGCGGGGCAAGATTGGCGGATTCCTACAGAGCGGGCCCGGGGGATTGTGCGGATCGGATGGTCGCCCACTCGTCGGCAAGGATCGCGAAGCACAGCTTGTCGGTCCACTCGCCCTTCCACCAGGCGCTGGCCCGCAGGTGGCCCTCCCGGCGCATGCCGACCCGCTCCAGCAGGGCGGCCGACCTGGCGTTGCGGGCGTCGCAGTCGGCGGCGATCCGGTGCGCTCCCCGGCCGAAGGCGTAGTCCAGGACGGCGCGAACCGCCTCCGTGGCGTAGCCGCGCCCCTGGGCCTCCCGGGCGAGGGTGAACCCGATCCGGCCCAGGCGGGGATCGTGGTCGGCGAACAGGGCGACGTCACCGATCAGCGTCCCGGCTGTCACGGCCAGCTGGAACCACTCGCCGGGCGTTCCCGGGTGCTCGGCCATCCCCGCGATGAACGCGGCCGCCTCGTCGACGCCGTAGGGGGTCTCCCAGCTCTGGAAGCGGGCCACCCGCGGGTCGGATCGGTAGGCGGCCAGAGCCGGAGCATCCGCGGCCGTGAACCGCCGGATGACCAGCCGCGGCGTGCGGATCTCGCTGAACTGCGGGTCGCTCATAGCGCCGACCACAGATCCGGGATCGCGATCCCGACCGAGCCGAGCAGATCCCGGAGCACGGGGAGGCTCAGTCCGACGACGCCGTGGGGGTCGCCGACCACGCCGGTCACGAAGGGCCCGCCGAGCCCGTCGATGGTGAAGGCGCCGGCCACGGCGAGGGGCTCACCGGTCGCGACGTACGCGTCGACCTCCGCGTCGGAGAGGTCCGCGAAGTGCACGACGGTCGACGACGTCGCGCCGACGCCGGGGGCGTCGGGAGCGCGCAGGTCGATCAGCCAGTGACCCGTGTGCAGCGCGCCGCTGCGGCCGCGCATCCGCCGCCAGCGCTGCGCGGCCTCCTCGGCGTCGCGCGGCTTGCCGTGCCGCTCGCCCTCAAGCTCGAGCATCGAGTCGCAACCCAGCACGACGGCGTCGTCGGGCACGGCACTCGTCTGCGCCACCGCCTCGGCCTTGGCCCGGGCGAGCAGCTCGACGACTTCGCGCGTGCTCATGGAGTCGGCCAGCAGCGCGTCCTCGTCGACGCCGGACACCCGGACCGCGGGTTCGATCCCGGCCGAGCGCAGGGTCGTCAGTCGCGCCGGCGATGCCGAAGCCAGGATCAGCCTCATCGAAGGGCGTCCCGCAGGACGTCCAGGCCCACCGAGCCCAGCGCCAGCGCGCGCGCGTGGAACGTCTTGATGTCGGTGCCGGCGGCCAGCGCCTCGTCCCGGGCGTTCTCCCACAGCCGCTGGCCGATCTTGTAGGCGGGCGCCTGGCCGGGCCAGCCGAGGTACCGGTTCAGCTCGAACAGCACGAACTCCTCCGACATGTTCACGTTGGCCCGGAGGAACTCCCACGCCTTGTCGCGGTCCCAGGTGCCGCCGCCCCACTCCGGCGGGCACGGCAGGCCGAGGTGCACGCCGATGTCCAGGACCACCCGGGCGGCGCGCATCCGCTGACCGTCGAGCATCCCCAGCCGGTCGCCCGGGTCGTCCAGGAACCCGAGGTCCGCCATCAGCCGCTCCGCGTACAGCGCCCAGCCCTCACCGTGACCGCTCACCCAGCAGGCCAGCCTGCGCCAGCTGTTCAGGGTGTTGCGCTCGAACACCGCCTGGCCGATCTGCAGGTGATGGCCCGGGACCCCCTCGTGGTAGACGGTCGTCTTCTCCCGCCAGGTGTTGAACGTGGTCACCCCGGGGGGCACGGACCACCACATGCGACCCGGGCGCGAGAAGTCGTCGGAGGGGGCGGTGTAGTAGATGCCACCGTTCTGCGTCGGGGCGATGCGGCACTCCAGGCGCAGCACCGGCTCCGGGATGTCGAAGTGGGTGCCGTTCAACGCCGCGACCGCGGCGTCGGACGTGACCTGCATCCACTCCCGCAGGGCCTCCGTGCCGGTCAGCAGACGGTCCGGGTCGGCGTCGAGGACGGCGACGGCCTCCGCCACGCTCGCCCCGGCCCCCGCGACCTGCGCGGCGACCTCCTCCTGCTCCGCGATCACCCGGGCGAGCTCGGCCAGCCCCCAGGCGTACGTCTCCGCCAGGTCGATCGTCGCGCCGAGGAAGTAGCGCGACCACAGCGCGTAGCGCTCGCGGCCGGCAGCGTCCGCCTCGGGCGCGAGGGGCGCGAGCTCGTCCCGGAGGAACGCGGCCAGCTCCGAGTAGGCGGATCTCGCCGCGGCGGCGCCCTGGTCCAGCTCGCTGCGCAGGTCGTCCTCGACGGCCGCGGACGTGACGAACTCGGCGAAGAAGGACTGGTCCCCGGCGAGCTCTTCGGCCTGCTTGATGCACTCGTTCACCTGACGGATCGACGCCACCCGCCCCCGCGACGCGGCAAGGCGGAGCGACTCGGTGTAGCCCGCCATCGCATCGGGCAGCGCGTTCAGCCTTGCGGCGATGTTCGACCATTCCGCCACGTTCTCGGTGGGCATCAGGTCGAAGATCTCCCGCAACCCCTGCACCGGGGAGGCGATGTTGTTCAGCTCGCCGAGCAGCTCGTCCGCGTCGTGCAGGGCCAGCTCGAGCCCGATCCGCTCGCGCATCGCGGCGACGGTCACCCGGTCGACGTCGTCGGCCGGTTCGACCGCGTCGATCTCGGCGAGCACCGCCCGGGCGGCGTCGGCCCGGGCCTGCCAGCCCGCGGGCGACAGGTCGGTCATCAGGTGGTCGTAGCCGGGGATGCCCATGTCCGTGGCGGCCAGCGGGTCGAGCTCGGCCATGGTCAGGACGTAGGCGTCGGCGATCGCGTCGATCGCCGACGGCTTGCGGAGAGGTTGGCTCATGCGGGCGACTCTAGTTCCCGGCACCCCGCGACCCGCCACTCGTTTCGACGACGACCCGAGCAACCGGCGCGCCCGTCGACGCCCGCGTGTTCAGGAGTATGCGGCGGCCTGCATCGAGTAGAGCTCGGCGTACAGACCGCCGCTGCGCATCAGCTCGGCGTGCGTGCCGGCCTCGGTGATCCGACCGCCGTCGACGACGAGGATCAGGTCGGCCATCCGAACCGTCGAGAAGCGGTGGGACACCAGGACCGTGATCGCCCCGTTCTGCTCGCCGACCCGCCGGGCGTTCATCGCGTACTGCTCGAAGAGCTGGTGCTCGGCCTGCGCGTCGAGCGCCGAGGTCGGCTCGTCCAGTACGAGGAGGAGCGGCGCCGGGCGCATCATCGCCCTGCCCAGCGCCAGCTTCTGCCACTGTCCCCCGGAGAGCTCCGTGCCGTCCGCGGAGAGCCCCAGCTGGGTGTCCAGGCCGTCCTCCAGTCGCTCGAGCAGGCCCTCCGCCCTGGCCCGCTCGAGCGCCCCGAGCACCGCGGAGTCCGAGTCGACGTGCGGCAGGTCGCCGACGCCCACGGTCTGCCGCGCGACGAACTCCAGCCGCGCGAAGTCCTGGAAGCCTGCCGCGATCCGCTCCCGCCAGGCGTCGATCGGGATCCGTCGGAGGTCGGTCCCGTCCACCGTGATTACCCCGGCGGTCGTCTCGTAGAACCGGGACAGGAGCTTGACCAGGGTGGTCTTGCCTGCGCCGTTCTCGCCCACGATGGCGACTGTCGAGCCCGCCGGCAGGTGCAGTGACACATCCCCCAGGACAGGCCGGTCGGTGCCCGGGTAGGTGAACGAGACGACCTCCAGCGTGATCCCGTCCGCGATCCGATCGGGGGCCGGGGCGTCCGCGGGCAGGCCGTGCGCCGGGGGTGCGCCGACCAGCCGGCGCACCCACTCCAGGTTGATCATCGCCTGCGCCGTGCGCTGCATGGTCTGCAGGATCGTGACGGCCGTAGTCACCTGGCCGCTAACCTGCGCGGCCAGCGTGAGCACCAGGATCACGTCGCCGACCGTCCCGTTCCCCGCGACGGTGTTGCGCACGACGAGGAGCGTGGCCGCGACGTACGCGACGGCGAAGAAGATCTGGCCGGACAGCCGAACCGCGAGCGCGCGGTTCTCCGTGCCGAGCAGCGTGCGGGTCGTTGCCTCCCAGGCAAGCCGGTGCCGGTCGCGGATCGCGGCCCCGAGGTTTCCGACGCGAAGCTCCTTGGCGGGGCCGGGGTCGATGCTGAGGGTGAACAGGTGGCGGGCGCGACGATGGGACTCGGCGGCCCGCTCCCGCGCCCGGGCCACCATCGTCTCCGCGTACCTGCTGAGCAGCAGCGGGGGGATGGCGGCGAGGGGGAGGAGCAGCAACCAAGGGTCCAGACGCGCGAGCAGCGCGGCGGTGATGCCGATCGCAAGGGCGAGCCCGAAGCCAGTGAGCACCGCCTGCAGGGCCTGGAACCCGATCCGCGAGATCTCCGTACGCAGGACCTGCAGCTTGTCCGCGTACTCGGGCCGCTCGTGGTGCTCGATCCCGGGCGAGCCGTTCGAGAGGTCGATCAGCTCCCGGTTCAGGCTCAGGGTCATCGCCTCGGAGAGCTCGAAGTAGAAGATGTGGGCGATGTGCCCCGCGGTCAGGGAGGAGATCACCGCGGCGGCGACCAGCACCGCTGCGATCGTGGCCCCACGGGCGTCGCCGTCGACCACCGCGTCCGTGAGCGCGGCGAGGGCCGCGGCCGCCAGCGGCATGGACGCGGACTGCAGCAGCATGAGCACGAACGAGATCAGCGCCCGGCGTCGGTCGAGGCGCCAGCACTGCGCCGCGTAGGCGAAGGTCCCTCGCGCGAAGCCCCTCATCGGGCCGCCTCCGTCCGCTCGACGCCGTCATCCGCGAAGACCCCGTCCCCGTCGAGCAGGTCGAGTCCCGACGACTCGTCGTCGTGCTCGACGACCTCGCCCTCGGCGTCCAGCCCGGCGGCGAAGCGCTCAGCCTGGAGCCGGAAGAGTCGGGCGTAGTGCCCGTCGGTGGCCATCAGCTCCTCATGGCTGCCCTGCTCGACTACGACGCCCGCGTCGATGACGACGATGTGGTCGGCGCGGCGCACCGAGGAGAACCGGTGGGAGATGAGCAGGCTCGTCACGCCCCGGGTGAGTTCCACGAAGCGGTCGAAGAACGCGGCCTCCGCCCGGACGTCGAGCGCGGCGGTCGGCTCGTCCAGCACCAGGACGCGCGCCCCGGCGTGCAGCGCGTAGAGCGACCGCGCGATGGCGATCCGTTGCCACTGCCCGCCGGAGAGGTCCACACCGCCGGGGTAGGCGCGGGACAGGGGGGTGTCCAGGCCGTCCGGGAGGTGCGCGAAGGCGTCGAGGATCCCGGCCTTCGCGGCGGCCTCGCGCACCGCCGCGTCGTCCCGCGGGACGTGGGCCGCCCCGAGCGCGATGTTGTCCGCGGCGGAGAACTCGTAGCGGATGAAGTCCTGGAAGATGACGCTCACCTGTTGCCGCCAGGCCGAGGCGTCCACCCGTCCGATGTCGATCGAGTCCGCGGTGATCCGACCGCCCGTGGGCTCGTACAGGCGGGTGAGCAGCTTGACCAGCGTCGTCTTGCCCGCGCCGTTCACGCCGACGACGGCGGTGCTCCGACCAGCGGGCAGCACGAGGTCCAGTCCTGTCAGCACGGTCTGCGAGCTCCCCGGGTAGGCGAAGCGGACCCCGTCGAGACGCAGCTCGTGCGCGGGCGTCTGCTGCGGGACCGCGGAGTCCGCAGTCCGCTCCGCGCCCTCGATGCCCGTGATCCGACGCTCCAGCCGGAGCTTGGCGTCGACGGCGAGCATCCCGAACTGGGTGGGCACGTCCGACTCGACGTAGTAGTCGCCGAGCAGCAGTGCGGCCACTACCGCCTGGAGCACGAGCGCTAGCTCGGTGAGGGTGATGCTGCCCTCGGCGCCCGCCCGCGCCGCCGCCACCAGGATCAGCCCGGCGAGCACGAAGCCGCCGCCCGCCAGCAGCACGAACGGCGCCAGGTAGACCTCGCGCCGCCGGGCGGCCACCCTCCCGTACATCCCCTGGTAGGCGGCGGAGTAGCGGTCGCCGAGCCAGTCGGCCAGCCCGAAGATGCGCGACTCCTTGGCTGCCCCCGGGCCGATCGAGGTCTCCCGCAGGTACTCCGCCCGCCGCATGATCGGCATCACCGACCGCCAGACCTGGGAGTACTTGCGCAGGCCGCCGCGCTGGCCGTAGCGGAACAGCATGGTCGCGACGACCAGCGCGATCGCGGCCCACCAGGCGAGCGTCAGTCCCACGAGCACCGCGAGGGCGATCAGCCGCACGTATCTCGCGAAGAGCGCGAGGAACCCGCCGAGCCCTTCGCCGGGCGTCGCCCAGTCCTCCCGGAAGGGCCGGTCGAACGACGCGAGGTCGTCGAGGGTGTCCGGGTCCTCCATCGGTGCGATGCCCGCCGACCGCATCGCAGTCGTCATCACCGAGTCGAGGCAGCGCCCGTCCACCCGGCGCTTCATCCTCAGGTTCAGGGACGTCTGCGCCGGCGCGAGGGCCTGCTGGGCCAGGAAGGCCACGCTCGCGAGCAGGAAGACCCGGACCAACGCGTCCCAGTCGACGGAGCCCACGCCGTTCGTCACGGCCGCCGGGACCTGGCCGACCACCACTGAGGTTCCGATCACGAAGGCCACCGGCAGCAGCCCGAGCAGCACGTTCGTGGCCAGCACGGCCGCGATCAGAACGGGGCCGGCCTCGGGGAGGAGCGCGAGCACTAGCTTTCGGGGGCGCACGGCCGTGTCCACCCAGCTCTGCCAAGCGCCGGCGATCCGGCCCAGCGTTCGTGTGATCACGGGCGCACCGTAGACCCGGCCGCCGACATCGGGTACCCACTTTTCTCGACTGGTGGTCACGCTCCCAATCAGCGCGGGGTGGCGCTCCAGCGCCAGGCGTCCGGCCCGGGCCGCAACGGGTCGCGCAGCCGCACGGCGCCATCGCGCCAGCGGCCTCGTGCCGCCGCCTCTCGGTGCCTGGCCGGTTCGGCTTCCGATCGGATCGGGTTGAGGCCCCCGCTGGCCAGGCCCGCGACGAGGGCGGCGAGCTCGAGGTCGTCCGGCTCGCCGCGAACCACCCGCACATCGGGGGTCACAGCGGGATGTTCCCGTGCTTCTTGGCGGGCAGCGCGGCCCGCTTCGTGCGCAGCGCCCGCAGTGCGCGCACCACCTGGACTCGGGTCTCGGAGGGCGCGATCACCGCGTCGACGAAGCCCCGATCGGCCGCGTCGAACGGGTTGATCAACGCGTCGGAGTACTCAGCCACGCGGCGCGCCCGCTCGGCCTCGACGTCCTCGCCGGCCTCGGCCACCGCCGCGAGGGTGCCCCGGTGCAGGATCCCGACCGCGCCGGCGGCCCCCATCACCGCGATCTGGGCGGTCGGCCAGGCGAGGTTGACGTCCGCACCCAGCTGCTTGGAGCCCATCACGATGTACGCGCCGCCGTACGCCTTGCGGGTGATCACCGTGATCAGCGGCACGGTGGCCTCGGCGTACGCGTAGATCAGCTTGGCGCCGCGGCGGATGATCCCGTTCCACTCCTGGTCGGTGCCGGGCAGGAACCCGGGCACGTCCACGAACGTGAGGACCGGGATGTTGAAGGCGTCGCAGGTCCGCACGAAGCGCGCGGCCTTCTCCGCCGCGTTGATGTCGAGCGTGCCGGCCATCTGCAGCGGTTGGTTCGCGACGAAGCCGACGGGCGAGCCCTCCACGTGCCCGAACCCGACCAGGACGTTCTGGGCGTACATCGGCTGGACCTCGAGCAGGTCGCCGTGATCCAGGACGTGCTCGACCACCGTGCGCATGTCGTACGGGTGGGAGTCGGCGTCCGGGACGAGGGTGTCGAGCTCCAGGTCGGCGTCGGTGATCTCGAGGTCCGCCTCCTCGCCCCCCCACACGGGAGGCTCAGCGAGGTTGTTCGACGGCAGGAACCCGATCAGCGTTCGGACGTAGTCGATCGCGTCGTCCTCGTCGGATCCGAGGTAGTGCGCCACGCCGGACCGGGTGTTGTGCGCGATCCCGCCGCCGAGCTCCTCGAAACCGACGTCCTCCCCGGTGACCGCCCGGATCACGTCCGGGCCCGTGATGAACATGTGGGACGTGCCGTCCGCCATCACGACGAAGTCGGTCAGGGCTGGGGAGTAGACCGCGCCCCCCGCGCTGGGGCCGAGGATCAACGAGATCTGCGGGATCACGCCGGAGGCCGCGACGTTGCGTCGGAAGATCTCGGCGAACTGGGTGAGCGCCGCCACGCCCTCCTGGATCCGCGCCCCCCCGCCGTCGAGGATCCCGATCAGGGGTACTCCGGTGCGCAGGGCCAGGTCCATCACCTTGGTGATCTTCTGGCCGTGCGCCTCGCCCAGCGAGCCGCCGAAGACGGTGAAGTCCTGGGAGTAGACGCAGACCTGGCGTCCCTCGATGGTGCCGTGCCCGACGACGACGCCGTCGCCCGGGATGCGCTTGGCGCCGAGCCCGAAGGCCGTGGATCGGTGTCGGACGAGTGCGTCCATCTCCACGAAGCTGTCAGGGTCGAGCAGTGCCGCGACGCGCTCCCGGGCGGTCTTCTTGCCGCGGGAGTGCTGGCGCGCGGCCGCCGCTGCGTCGTCGACCGCGGCGTCCATCCGCTGGGCGAGGTCGGCGAGCTTCTCGGCGGTGCCGTTGCGGAGCTTCGCGGCGGTGTCACTTTGGTCAGTCACGGTCAACGAGCCTAGTTGTCGGAACCATCACATGTTCACTGCGGCACACGATCGTCTAGGGGGCCGCTGATGGTCGGGTGCGCACAACCCGAGCGCCTGACCCGCCTGCAACCCGTCGGGATCGATCGTTGGCGGCGTAGTCCTGTCGATCCCGAGGGTGCGTAGGACACTGGGCGGGTGACTCTTGACCCCGGCGCCGTCGAGCGGGCCCTTCGATCGCGGACCGCGCTCGGCCGCGTCGTCGTCGTCGAACGCACCGGCTCGACGTCGGCCGACCTGGTCGCCGTGGCGGCCGACCCCGCCTGGCCGGACCGATCGGTGCTAGTCGCCGACCACCAGACCCAGGGCCGCGGTCGGGCGGGGCGGACCTGGGAGACGCCCCCGGGATCGGCGCTCACCTTCTCGGTCCTCTTGCGACCGGAGGTGCCCACGTCACGGTTCGGCTGGCTCCCGCTCCTCGGGGGCCTGGCGGTGGTGCGGGCGCTGGCTGCGTGCGGTGTCGCGGCGGCCCTCAAGTGGCCGAACGACGTGCTGCTCCGCGAGTCCGACGCCCCGGCCGTACCCGGCTGGGGGATCTGGCGCAAGGTGGCGGGGGTGCTCGGTGAGCTGGTCCCCGGGGCCGCGGTCATCGGGATCGGGGTGAACGTCGGCCAGGAGCAGCTCCCCGTGCCGCACGCCACCTCGCTCCGACTCGCCGGGTCGGAGGTCGACCGAACCGTCCTGCTGACCGAGGTGGTGGCGGCCTTCTTCGGCCTGGAGGACCGCTGGCGGGCGGCCGACGGAGACGCCGTCGCGGCCGGCCTGGCCGCCGAGTGCGCCCAGTCGTGCGTGACGATCGGCTCGGCGGTGCGGGTGCACCTGCCCGACGGCGTGCTGGAGGGCACCGCGGCGGGGTTGTCGGACGACGGGGCGCTCCTGGTGGTCGACGACACCGGTCATGAGCACGAGGTCCTCGCTGGGGACGTGGAGCACCTCCGCTGAGCCTCAGCGGACGGGCTCGATCAGCTCGGGCCCGTCGTTGCGGACGCTGTTCACGGCGGTCGAGACCGGCGTGGGGACGAGGTCCGGGCCCGGGCCGGCGAGCAGGGGGAGGACGGCGTCGGCGGTGTCCCGGGCCGGGTCGAGCCAGGCATCCCAGCGGTCCGGCGCGAGCATCACCGGGCGCCGGTCGTGGATTGAGCCGAGCAGCCCGGCGTCCCCGGTGACGATGGCCGTCGTGACCAGCCAGCGCTGGGGGTCGTCGTCGGCCCGGTCCGGGTCCCGCCAGAACTCGTACAGCCCGGCCAGCGCGAGGGGGGCGCCATCGGGGGCATGGATCCAGTACGGCTGCTTCGCCGGCTTGCCGTCGCGCTCGACGCGCTGCCACTCGTAGTAGCCCTCGGCCGGGACGATGCAGCGCCGGGCCAGCAGCGCCTTGCGGAACGCGGGCTTCTGCTCGAGGGTCTCCACGCGCGCGTTGATCATCCGCGAACCGACCGAGGGTTCCTTCGCCCAGCCCGGGACGAGTCCCCAACGGGCGACCCGGAGCGAGCGGGTCTCGCGCTCCCGCTCGACCACGACGCGGACGGGGTCCGTGGGCGCGACGTTCCAGGACGGCGGCAGCAGCCGCGCGTCGTCGGCGATGTCGGTGGCCGCGAACGCGTCCGCGAGGTCCTGGGCCTCGCGGAAGGACGCGTACCGACCGCACATGCCTCCAGAATGCCCGGAACCTCGGACAACCACGCCACGGTCGGCGTCGAATCGATGCGAGATGATCGCCGGGTGACGAGAACCTCCGACCGGACCCGCGGTGCCGGTCTCGTCGTCGTCGTCGGCTCCCTCACGCTGCTGCCGGCGGTCTCCACCGACATGTACCTGCCGTCCCTCCCGGACGTCGCCCGCGACCTGGGCAGCAGCGATGCGGGTGCCCAGTTCACGATCACCGGGATGCTGCTGGGCGGCGCCATCGGCCAGCTGCTCGTGGGCCCGTTCTCCGACCGGGTGGGCCGTCGGCTCCCGGCGTTGATCGGCATCGGGCTGCACGCGCTCATCTCGTTGGCCTGCGTGGTGGTCGTCGACATTGACCAGCTCGCCGTGCTGCGGGTGCTGCAGGGCCTGGCGAGCGCCGGCGGCACGGTCGTCGGGATGGCGGTGATCCGCGACCGCTACAGCGGCGCCGAGGCCGCGCGCCTGTTCTCCCGGCTGATGCTCATCATCGGTGCCGCGCCGCTGCTCGCCCCGTCGGTGGGTGGTTTCGTCGCGCACCAGTGGGGTTGGCGGGCGGTCTTCGTCACGCTGGCCGGGATGGCCGTGGTGATCGGGATCATCGTCGCGACCTGGCTGCCCGAGACCCTGCCCCCGGAGCGCCGCGCCCGCCGCGGCCTTGGCGCGGTGTTCCGGGGGTACGGGTCGCTGCTGCGGGACGGCCACTTCATGGCGCTCGCGGTGCTCCCCGGGCTGTGCATGGCGGTGATCATCAGCTACGTCGTCGGGTCCACCTTCGTGTTCCAGGAGGAGTACGGACTCGGGAAGCGCGAGTTCGCCCTGACCTTCGCCGTCATCGGCGTGGCCATGGTGATCGGCGCCCAGGTGAACGCGGCCCTGGTGCGCAGGGTGGGGCCGCTGCGGCTGCTCCGGGTGGGCCTGCCGCTCGCGGCGGGGCTCGCCGGCCTGCTCGGGACCGTCGTCCTGCTCGGTGCGACGATGCCCGCGCTGATGGTGCTGCTCTGGCTGACGCTCGCGTCGCTCGGGCTGGTGATGGCCAACGCTTCGGCCCTGGCGCTGACTCGGCACGGGCGGCGCGCGGGGACGGCGGCGGCGGTCCTCGGCTTCCTGCAGGCGGGCCTCGGGGGCCTGATCAGCTCACTGGTCGGGCCGCTGGGGGGCCGGAGCGTTGCGATGGCCGGCGTGATGTTCGGCGCCCTGGTGGCGGGCCTGCTGGTGCTCGCGCTCGGGACGCCCGCCTACCGCCGCGGGGGCTGGCTCGACGTCGGCGGCCACCTGCCCCCTAACCTTGCCGGGTGAGATGGCACGAGGTTGCGAGCGCCGTCGGCCTCGTCGCTCCTGACGGGTCGGTCCGGCCGACGATCTTCGCCGAGATGTCGGCGCTCGCCACCGCCACCGGGGCGATCAATCTCGGGCAGGGCTTCCCCGACTCCGACGGCCCGCCGTTCGTGACCGGCGCCGCCGTCGCCGCGATCCAGGCGGGGCGCAACCAGTACGCGCCGGGGGACGGGGTCCCCGAGCTGCGCCGGGCGATCGCCGGCCACCAGCTGCGGCACTACGACCTGCGCTGGGACCCCGACACCGAGGTCCTGGTGACCACCGGTGCGACCGAGGCGATCGCGGCTGCCGTGCTCGCGCTGGCCGGGCCGGGTGACGAGGTGATCGCGATCGAGCCCTTCTACGACAGCTACGCCGCGGTGGTGGCGATGGCCGGCGCCACCCTCGTCGGGGTGCCGCTGATGCACGACGACGACGCCTTCCACCTGGACCTCCCGGCGCTGCGGAAGGCCTTCACCGGGCGCACGGTCGCGCTGATCCTCAACTCGCCGCACAACCCGACGGGGACGGTTCTGGGCCCCGACGAGCTGGCCGAGGTGGCCCGGCTGGCAACGGCCAACGACGTCACCGTGATCACCGATGAGGTCTACGAGCACCTGACGTTCGGGGCGGCGCACGTGCCGCTGGCGACGCTTCCCGGCATGGCGGATCGGACGCTCAGCGTCTCCTCGGCCGGCAAGACCTTCTCGGTGACCGGCTGGAAGGTGGGCTGGCTCACCGGACCGGCGGAGCTGGTGACCGCCGCGCGCACGATCAAGCAGTTCCTCACCTACACCTCGGGGGCGCCGCTGCAACCCGCCGTCGCCGCCGCGCTCGCCGACCCCGACGGCGTCGCGGGCGCCTACGTGCGCGACCTCGCGGACTCCCTCGCCCGCCGCCGGGACCTGCTGTGCGCCGGGCTGCGCGTGGCGGGGTTCGACGTCGTCGTGCCGCAGGGGACGTACTTCGTGGTGGCCGACGGGGCGGCGTTCGGCGCCGACGGGGCAGAGCTCTGCAGGGCACTTCCGGGGCGCGTGGGCGTGGTTGCGGTCCCGGTGAGCGCCTTCTGCCGACCGGGCTCGGACGCCATGCGGTCCTGGGTCCGGTTCACGTTCGTCAAGCGCGAGGACGTCCTGGTGGAGGCCGTGCGGCGGCTCGCCCGGCTCAGCTGAGCGCGCCGGCCGCTGACCTCCACGTTTCGCGGCTTCCAGGGCATTCGATGCCCGGATCGCCGCGAATCTCGCCGCGCAGCCCGCCTCCCCGATCAGGGTAGGGACCGGCCGCCCGCCTTGCGCGCCGGGGCGATCGGGCATCCGGCGCAACCGGCGGGCGCCTCGGCCGCCGCGGGCTGGCAGGTGCCGCACGGACGACGGGCCAGGCCGAGGCGTTCGAGCTCGTCGACCATCGTCTCGGCCAGGTCGACTGGGATCGCCAGCCGGGCGGCGATCGTCGGCACGGTCGCGCCCGCCGCGGCCTCCGCCAGCACCTGGCGCAGCCTCGGCATGCCCACCTCGACGCTCACAGCAGCCTCCCGACCTGGAACACGGTCACCGCGAGCAGCCATGCGGTGACCATCTGCACCCCGGCGGCGCCCAGCGCCCAGCGCGCGCCGAATCGGCGGGCCTGCTCGGCCACCGTCGCCACGCAGGGCGTGTAGCCGAGCACGAACACCATGAACGCCAGGGCCGCTGCCGTCGCATGGCCGCCGGAGGTGTGATCGAGGGTGGCGCGCAGCTGGTCACCGAGCCGGCCGGCGGGCCCGCCCCCGGCCACGTCGTCGGCCGAGACCTCCGCGACGCCGTAGGACTGGACCAGCGACCCGATGACGACCTCCTTGGCGACGATCCCCGCCGCCAGCGCCGCCGTCAGGTGCCAGTCGTCCAGCCCGGCCGGTGCCATGACGGGAGCCACCGCTGAGGCCGTCGCCCCGTAGACGCTCTCCTCGACGGGGACCTCACCGACGGGGTGGTTCCCGCCGGCCGGGATCGCCATCAGCACCCACATGACGACCAGGGCCGCCACGATGATCCGGCCGGCCTTGTGCACGAACGCCCAGACCCGCGTCACCACGGACATCACGATCGCGCGCAGGCGGGGCCGCTGGTAGGCGGGCAGGACGAGCACCAGGGGCTCGCGCCGCAGGTCGCGGAACGCCGTCCGCCGGAGCACGAGCCCGCCGCCGATCACCAGCAGGACGCTCAGCAGGTACATGGCGAAGATCGCGGTCCCGGCGTGGTCGGGGAAGAAGACCCCGGCGAGCAGCACGTAGACGGCCAGCCGGGCGGCGCAGGAGGTCCAGGGCACCAGGAGGCCGGTGAGGAGGCGCTGCCGCGCGTCCGGGATCGTCTTGGTCGCCGCGAGTGCGGGGACGTTGCACCCGAACCCGATGATCAGGGGGAGCATCGCCCGCCCGTCCAGGCCGAGGCTGCGCATCACCCGGTCGGCCAGGAAAGCGGCGCGGGCCATGTAGCCGCTGTCCTCGAGCAGCGCCAAGGCAAGGTACATGATCGCCATCAGCGGGACGAACGTGAGGACGACCCCGATGCCCGCGAGCACGCCGTCGACGACCAGGCCCGCGAACAGCGGGCCGGCCCAGCCGTCGAGCAGGCTGTGCGCGAGGGTGGCGAGGGGCGCGTTCACGGCCCGGTCCACGAGGTCCATCACCGGCACCGCGGCGGTCGTGGCCAGCTGGAACAGGGTCCACATCGCCGCCAGGAAGACCGGGACGCCTATCCAGGGGTTCAGCAGTGCGCGATCGACGGCATCCGTCCGGGTCCGGTGCACCGTCGGCGCGGTCTGGGCGGCGGCGGTGACCTGCTCCACCCAGGCGAACAGCCGTTCGGCGTCCTCGAGCTGCGCTTCCAGGTCGGTGGGCCGCTCGGTGTCCGCGGGGGCGACCCCGGGGACCGCGCGCGCCGAGCCGAGCGCCTGCTCGAGCCGGTCAAGGTGTCGACCGTTCCGGGGGTCGAGCGCGACGACGGGAACGCCGAGCGCATCCTGCAGGCGCGGGACGTCCACCACCGAGCCGTGCGAGGCGGCGACGTCGGACATCGTGACCACAGCGACCACGGGACGGCCCGAGCGGGCCACCTGGGCGAGCAGGTACACCGACCGGGGGAGCGCCGTCGCGTCCAGCACCACGACGACCGTCTCGCCGGGGTCCTCGAGGGCGGCCGCGACCACCGCCTCGTCCGGCGAGCGGGCGATCAGGCTGTACGTGCCGGGGAGGTCGATCACGTCGACCGGGCCCGCGGCCGTCCGCCAGGTGCCCTGCTGGAGCTCGACGGTGGTGCCCGGGGCGTTGGTCACGTGCTGACGGGCACCGGTGAGCGCGTTGAACAGGGTGGACTTGCCGGTGTTCGGGTTGCCGACGAGCAGCACGCCAGTGGTCCCCGTCGAGGGGGACCCGTGGCACGAGGTCATTTCAGGAGGGCCGGCGCCGGGCTCGGGGCGGTAGGGCCGGTCACCCCGATGACCGCCGCCGTCGCGCCGTCAACGGCCACCCGGGAGGCGCCGATCGCCACCACGCGACCGCCGAACGGGGCGACGTTGGTCACCCGCACCGTCGTGCCGACCCGCATGCCCACCTCGCGCAGCCGCAGCTGGGCGACGCCCGGCACCCCGAGGGAGACGACCTCGACCTCGGAGCCGATCGGGCAGGTGTCCAGCTGCATGGCTCCACGGTAGGACTGAGGTAAGGCAATCCTTAGGGACCAACGTCCAACATCGACGCGGGCCGCGGGGCGTGCGGTCACACCCGGGCGCTGCGCCGCTCCAGCAGGACGACGTCGCGCCACACCCCGTTCATCCGCCTGATGCGCTCGCGCGTGCCCACGACGCGGAACCCGTGCCTACGGTGCAGGGCGAGGCTGGCGGTGTTCTCCGGGAAGACGCCGGCCTGGAGTGTCCACACCCCGGCTCGCTCGGTCGAGGCGATCAACGCCGTGAGCAGCGCGCCGCCGACGCCCCTGCCCCGCGCCACGGCCGCGACGTACACGCTGATCTCCACGGGCCAGTCGGCGGCGGTCATCGGTCTGATCGCGGCACCGATGATGGCAGCCCGGGACGGTGCGGTCACGGTGGATGGAGTGGTCACGGAATGCGCACCTGCGCAATAGGTTGGAGTCATGACCACACCGCCGATCGACCCCACGACGACGAGCGCCTGGGCCGAGCTGACCGACCATCAGGCCGGACTCGTCCCCGACCTGCGCGGGTGGTTCACCGACCCCGATCGTGCCGCCCGACTGACCCGGGACGTCGGGGACCTGCGGGTCGACCTGTCGAAGAACCTGGTCACCGATGCCACGGTCGGGCTGCTCGTCCGCCTTGCGGAGGAGGTGGGGCTGGCGGATCGCATCGCGGCGATGTTCGCGGGGGAGCGGATCAACGTGACGGAGGGCCGTGCGGTGCTGCACACCGCCCTGCGCCGCCCGGCGGGTGCGGCACCCCCGTTGAAGCTCGGGCGCCAGGACGTCGACGCGGACGTCCAGGCCGAGCTGTCGAAGATGCTCACCTTCGCGCAGTCCGTGCGGTCGGGGGAGTGGCGGGGCGTCACCGGTGAGCCCGTCCGGACCGTGGTGAACATCGGGATCGGCGGGTCCGACCTGGGCCCCGTGATGGCCTACGAGGCGCTGCAGCCGTACGTGCAGGCGGGCCTCGAAGCGCGATTCGTCTCCAACATCGACCCGACCGACGTCGCCGAGACCCTCGCGGACCTCGATCCGAACACCACGCTGTTCATCGTCGCGTCCAAGACCTTCGGAACCCTGGAGACGCTGGTCAATGCGCGCCTCGCACGCACCTGGCTGCTGGACGCGCTCGCGGCCTCGGGCGCGATAGACGACACCGGGGAGGCCCGCAAGGACGCCGTCTCGAGGCACTTCGTGGCGGTCTCGACGGCCCGGGCCAAGGTGGCGGCCTTCGGCATCGACCCCGCGAACGCCTTCGGCTTCTGGGACTGGGTCGGCGGCCGGTACTCGGTGGGTTCGGCCATCGGGACCTCGCTGGCGATCGCGATCGGGCCGGAGCGGTTCCGGGAGTTCCTGGCCGGCTTCCACGCGGTCGACGAGCACTTCCGCACGGCCCCGTTCGAGCGCAACGTCCCCGTGCTGATGGGCCTGTTGAACCTCTGGTACGTGAACTTCCTCGGCGCCCACTCGCACGCCGTGCTGCCGTACGCCCAGCACCTGCACCGGTTCCCGGCGTACCTCCAGCAGCTCACGATGGAGTCGAACGGGAAGTCCGTCCGGTGGGACGGCACGCCGGTCACGACCGACACGGGCGAGGTCTTCTGGGGGGAGCCGGGCACCAACGGTCAGCACGCGTTCTACCAGCTCATCCACCAGGGCACCCGCCTGATCCCGGCCGACTTCATCGCATTCGCCAACCCGGCGCACCCGCTGCGCGACGTGGAGGGCGACGTGCACGAGCTGCTGCTCGCGAACTTCATCGCGCAGACCAAGGCGCTCGCGTTCGGGAAGACGGCGGACGAGGTGCGTGCCGAGGGGACCGCGGACCAGCTCGTTCCCGCCCGGGTCTTCCCCGGCAACCGGCCGACGACGTCGATCATGGCGCCTGAGCTCACGCCGTCGGTGCTTGGTCAGCTGATCGCCCTGTACGAGCACATCACCTTCGTGCAGGGCATCGTCTGGGGCGTCGACTCGTTCGACCAGTGGGGGGTCGAGCTCGGCAAGAAGCTGGCCGTCGAGGTCGGGCCCGCCCTTGGTGGCGACGCCGAGGCGCTCGCCGCGCAGGACGGCTCCACGCGGTCGCTGGTGGAGTACTACCGCGAGCACCGGCGCTGAGATGCCCGACCGGGTGCGGGTGGACGCCTGGATCTGGGGTGTCCGCATGTTCAAGACCCGTTCCGCGGCCGCCGCGGCGTGCCGCGCCGGTCACGTCCGGGTGAACGGCGAGCGGGCCAAGCCCGCCACGCTCGTCACGATCGGGGACGAGGTGCGCGTGCGGACCGACGTCGAGCGGATCGTGGAGGTCCGTGGTCTGCTCACCAAGCGGGCCGCCGCCCCCGTCGCGGCCGAGGCGATGATCGACAGGTCGCCGCCGCCGATCCCAAGGGATGCGCTGGTGGCTCGCCGGGAGCGCGGGGCGGGTCGGCCGACCAAGCGGGAGCGACGGGAGATCGATCGGTTCCGGGGACGCTAGGGGTCAGCGCGTCCGGGGCGTCAGCCCGGGA